>RFHI01000166.1 GCA_003696425.1 Candidatus Dadabacteria bacterium
CAAAGGATCCATTAAACTGCATGAATTTCCTCTGGAGCTTCCACTGTTTCTAAATACTTTAAAGGATGAATTTGAGCGTCAGGCCTCAAAAAAAGGGATACATTTTGACGTTACTGCCTTAAACACCCTTCCGGAGTTTATTTTGGCTGATGAAGCCAGGCTTACACAAATTCTCTCCATTCTGCTTGAAAACGCCATAAAATTTACCGATAAAGATGGTGGTGTTGTCTTGGCTGTAAGTTCCAGTATGAACATGGACAGATCTTTACTGACATTTTCAGTAATCGATTCAGGAGCGGGCATACCACTGGAACAGCAGGATAATATCTTCAAACTCTTTACACAGGCTGATGGCTCAGCCACACGTTCCTTTGGCGGAACAGGGATAGGTCTTGCGTTGGCTACGCGCCTGGCAGAAACAATGGGCGGCAGGATCGAGGTAAAAAGTATTGTTGGTACCGGCTCAAATTTTCAGTTTAGCGCTCCCTTTTCGGTGCCAGAAAACATACCTGTTAAAGCGAATAGAGCTTAACAGCAGGCGTTAAATCTGTTAGCCTGGCATTTCAAACTACATTACCGTTAAGATGCAACAGGATTTATTTAAAAGCGAAAAATATAAACTCTTTAACATAGAGGCAGCCAAAAATCTTCCGGCCAATATCCGTTTTGGTACCAGTACCTGGACCTACCGGGGCTGGCAGGGAATTATTTATTACAGAGACTACAAAAGCGAAAAAGATTTTAAAGTAAATTCACTTAGAGAATACGCTGAGTGCCCGCTATTTAGAACAGTAGGGATTGACAGCACCTTTTATAAGCCACCAAAAGAATCACTGCTGGCTGATTACGCTTCGATGCTGCCCGGAGGGTTTAAATGGTGCTCGAAAGTCTGGGAGCGGATTACTATACCCAAATACCCCAACCACCAGCGCTACGGGGAGTTTGCCGGAACCAGGAATCCTGATTTTTTAAGTGCTGATCTTTTTATTAAAAAAGTAATTGCTGCTTACAGCTCTTCAAAGATCAGGCGATTTAACGGGCCTTTTATCTTTCAGTTCCCCTCCATAGCTAAAAGTATTATGTCAGCAGAGGCTTTTTTCGAGCAGCTCGAGAGCTTTCTCAGCAAACTGCCACCCGAATTTAAGTATGCCATTGAAGTCAGAAACCCTGAATTTCTCAGGCCGGATTACTTTAGGGTATTAAATGCCCACGGGGCCACACACTGCTTTAACCACTGGACACGCATGCCGGCCCTGCGTGAGCAAATGCGGGCTGCCGCTGATGCCGGTGGTCTGTCAGCTCAATTTTTTGTAGCAAGACTGCTTACCCCGCTGGGGGTTTCATACCAGCAGGCAGTAGAAAGGTTTAAACCTTATAGTGAAATAAAAGCTCCTAACCCGGCCATGCGCTTAGATGCTGCCAGCATCGTGCGGCGTGCAATTACCAGAAACTGTGAAGCCTTTATCCTTGTAAATAACCGCTCAGAGGGAAACGCGCCAATGACTATTAACGGGATTATTGAGTTATTATTTGAAAAAGGCAGATCAGAACACACTGAGAAAAACGGCAAACCAAGACACGCAGCAGAAGCCTTTTAAACTTTCTTCATCTCTACAAACCTTACGCCTCCAAGAGCCTCTGATTCAAGACCCTGTTCGTTTTTAATTATCAGCACCAGCTCCTGAGATTCCTTACCCAGTGGCAGAATCATCCTGCCGCCAACTTTAAGTTCCCGCACAAGCTCACGCGGTATTTCTTTAGATGCTGCCGATACAATTATCCGATCAAACGGAGCCTTCTCCGGCCAGCCGTTATAGCCGTTCCCCCAGCGTATCTCTACATTGTTTAAGCCAAGCTCATCGAGGCGCCGACTGGCACTGGTAACCAGACTGGCATCAAGTTCAAGTGAATAAACCTCCTTACAAATGCTGGCTAAAAGCGCCGTCTGGTAGCCGGAGCCGGTACCGATCTCCAGCACCCGGCAATCCTTATCAATCTTAAGTTCCTGAAGCATAAGCGCTATAACATAAGGTTGTGAAATGCTTTGCTCCTCTCCAATCGGAAGGGCACAGTCTGAATAGGCCTTATCTTTAAAATGTTCAGGTACAAACAGGTGACGCGGAATTTTTCTCATTGCGTCAAGTACCGCCGGATCAGATATTTCGCGGGACTCAAGCTGCTCTTTAACCATTAACTGTCGATCGCGAGCATACTTATCATCGACCATTCAGGGTTAAACCCCCATGAAAATCAGAAAGTAACGAGCAGCAATAACTAGACTACACACTTACTATCAGTATTAAGCTGGAACTTGTTCCTGATCTGCAGACTGATCTACTGCTATCTCCGGCTCAACTACATCCGGCCAGAGGGCGATTACATTTTCATCAGCGACTTTAAAAATACCCAGTTCATCTCCGTAACGCTGGAAGCCGTACCTGACTGCTCCGCCATTATCCCTTAAGAGATCGCGGCAAGCCTTGTCCTGGCCGTTAAACCATAGCTGCTGATACTTTTCAAAGAGCGTGTGATCATCAAGAAGCTCCCTGTCAATCATTGCCACGCAACGAGTATCTATAAACACCCGACCACAAGGTTCGGTAGCTTGTTCTGAAATGCTTTCCACTTCGGGGGATTCACCATCAGGATGAACAACAATTGTGAAGGCAAACGGATCGCGAGCGATTCTGTAAGTGCCGGGAGTAAGCGACACAACAGTGCCACCATAATCTTTAACTAATTCGTCCTTCTTCTCAGGTTCCTCGTCCAAAAGCTTGACCATGCGATCATAAAACTGTGGATTGGCCAGCATAAACTGATCTATTAAAACCAGATAGCCGCTTTCAACAGCTATACGTTCGCGCTTATTGCCACTTTCCGAAGAGCGGCGAAGGTCCCGATTACGATCTCTTCGTCCGCCCCCGCGGTAATTTGAACGCCCGCCCTTACCTTTGCGGTTGTCATTTCTGCGCCCACCTCGGTTGCGCCCACCCCGACGACTGGACCTGCCGCTACTGTTTCTGCCCTTTGAACCTCGTCCGTTATACATACTTACCTCAAAATAGTTCTCAATTTAATTAAATAGCTGTATAGCATACTCCAATAAAGTTCAAAATATCCAGGCAGATGTAAAGCTCGAATCAGCCAAATTTGTTTGCCCACAGTTTCTCAAGCGCTGCTCCAGGAAGGTCGATAACCATAACAGGTTAAGATGTACTGTGGGAGTAAGGATGAATCAGGAGCCTCAGAGCACACAATCTGTTGAACTTAATAATGAAATTTATCTGGAAGAGGGTGTCTGCTTTGATCCGGATAACGTCGTTCTTGAAGGCGTCTATCGCGACCAGCTATCAGCTTATCGAGCAAAACGGACATGGATTCAGACCTTTGAATCTACTTTTTTGCTTGACCCTGAATATGATTTTGAAATCTATGTGGTTTCAGACTCATTACGGTCTATTTTTATACTCCGCTGCCAATTTATAACTGCCTGTGCTCGCTATGCTTTTTGGCGTCTTACTAACGGGCAGGCACCAGAAGCTCAGTATCTAATTGAAACTGCCCATATACCGGGAGGAATCTCACACAGGGATGATTTCCTGTTTGCACCGGACCTTAAACCTGTTGCAAACGCCCCGCTGGTTATGGCAGGAGAGGGATGTCGTACAGGCTTTGAAAGCGTAAAAGAGCTGCTTTCAAGAATTTTGAAGCGAATCGGCTCAATTTAGCGTTTATCCGAAAAATTGCCCCAGCAACTGGCTGAAATTTCTCGATTAATCAACGATAAATTATGTTTCATCAGCCCCCCGGCCTCCATAACGTTTATAGGAGCAACAGGCACTAAACAGTACAGGCCGTACGGGTGCCTTATAAGAACGGGAGCATTAAAAATTGGCAACCAAAACCGAATACGGAAAATATATTTTATCGGCAGGTGAGATAGGGGCCTATACAGTATGTCCCGAAGCATGGCGACTCAGGACCGTTGAAAAAGCACGGGCTAACGATAACTCCGAAAGCATTGAACATGGTAACAGAATGCATCAGGAATGGGTGCGTGAATTTGACCAGCTGATTGAAATGCGACGCGCTCTTAAGCTTATTATTTTTATGGCTGCTGTAGCTCTTTTTATAATAGGAGCATTGTAAGACTTTGTAGGAAATCGATGAGAGAAGAGATCAGGCACGCAATTGAAACTTTGTTAATACATCTAGTGTCAGTGGATACTGACCTGGTACTTTTTGTTGTGTTAACGATCATGGCAGTTATTGTTATTGATGCCGTTACGCATTTTATGTCTAAACAGGAGAGCAGAACTGGTATCGATACTAGTGTTCCAACTATTAGTGTAGATGGAAGCAAAGCCGTAGCTGAAAAATCGTATTTGTCAGAGATTCAGGGCCTGGCCGGAACACCAGACGCAATCATTGTTGAAAACGGTTTTGTGATTCCGATAGAACGTAAACCGCTTGCAAAAAAAATCCGCGATCGTTATGTGGCCCAGCTTCTGGTTTATATGCGGCTTATTGAAGAGTTTGAAGGCAAACGTCCTCCTTACGGCTATCTGATTCTGGGACCAAACTGTCGTAAAGTTAAAATTTATAACACCAGGAAACGCCAGCAGTGGTTGCAGCAAATGATAGACGAGATGCAGGCTATTTTACAGAACGGCCACAGTGCAAAAGCAACTCCACATCCGAAAAAATGTAAGAAATGTAATGTTAGTGACTCCTGTAAATACAGCTATAATCACACTACGCTTAAGGAGAGAAATGCTCTAAAAATTGTTGAGGCTTGACCCGAACTTTCCACAAGGAATTTTATTAACCGAGTTAGGCTAGGATAAATCTGAAAATCACAGATGATCCATATCACAGCACCATTTACATTTTAACCACAGCCTGAACATATGCGATACACCTTGATAGTAATAAAAAAAATTTACTCCTCAATAATGTTTGCGAAGAACCCATACCCGTCTTCACAATTCAATACGAAAGGCCCCTCGGCCAACAAGATATTCCGGATTGTGTTCAATCGGGAGCTCTCCCCTTTCCACAGCTTCAATTGCGGCCTCTGTATATTCAACACATAATTTAACCAGCTTTTCTTCCTCGGAATTACGAGCTCGATCCACTTCTCTTCCATGTACACAGTGAAGCCTTACTACATCCTTTGGCACACTTTTGTCAGCTGCATGTCTATCAGGAGTCGAGGGTTCAAGTACCTTCAAATCATCGCTCACAGCCATAAGACGGTGAATAGTGCCAGCTTCAATGTTTTGAATATCACCTGGCTGCATTATCCTGGTAGCAACTTGCCCCTCTACAGCAATGAGTATCCAGGCAATACCTGTTAAGACAATCCAGGATTCAGTTTTTTCCAGGTGATATTGAAGGCTGAGACAACCGGAGCGACCCTTTTTAGGAGCAAGAATCTTACATGTATATTTATGATCAGGCTTATCACCCCGGATTAAATGTTCAGTGCCCCAGGTCCAGGAATCGAACGGTAGATCTGGATATTGCAGTGGCTTTGTCATGATTTCCACCTAGCGTCAAGTATATTGCACAGCATCACCTTGCAATAGGCAGCTGTAATTGTGATTCATCTATTTCAAGAAAAAGAAGGATTTCCTGCAGTATTGACAGCAGCTCCTCCGGCCATGTTTTTGAATCAGCCCGCATCGAAGCAATTCCCTCAAGTAAGATGTCGCATGGCATACTCTCGTCGCGGTAAGGATGAAATATCTGCAGGTGCCTTGCACCGATATTCCAGCGAAAGA
This sequence comes from Candidatus Dadabacteria bacterium, assembly GCA_003696425.1. Lineage (GTDB taxonomy): Bacteria > Bdellovibrionota_C > UBA2361 > UBA2361 > J046 > J046. The sequence goes on from RFHI01000166.1 coordinate 5,787, forward strand.
GTGCTACCGGATTATTCAGGTGTTGAGCACGCCTCAAATAAGCACGGCTGATAAAATCTTCACCGCCGGCTACCAGGCTTATATCCGGTCTGAATTTTCTGATAAAACTCTTCGAGGCGAGCCACATACGGGCAGCAGCCAACACGAGCCGCCTAACTACCTGCTCGTGCTGCTTGTTGCGCATATCACACTCTGCAACACCAAATCGTGTTCTAAAAGAATGTGTACACAAACTAAAGAGATTTACACCATCAAACTCAGCTGTTAACAGAGCATCCGACGAGAGCTTCATAACCCATCGTCTGGTTCGCTCAATATCATCGGGGGTTAAATAACGGCTAATCTCATCCCCACTCACACCACTCCAGGCAGCCAGCGAACGTTGATCACAATTACAAGCTGCACAAGAATGAATACTACGCTTCCAGGAACGCTCTGCGTCACGATCACACATAGAGAAGACACCATTACAGCGAAGCTGCACTATATCAGAACAGGTATCTTTCAGATAGTTGCCAAGCAGATAAATAACGCCTGCTTCCTGACTTAAAGTGCCAAAAGGTGTATGAATAGCAATTCTCATAGTGCAACCACAGAAATAGGTCGTTTAGTTGTCGCATCCCTGTAAAGCATATAATAAGCAGCTTCGGTGCTGGATTTTTTAACTGAAAACGGGCGGGTGCGCATAAGCCCCCAGCTCATCTCAAGCGCCTGTGTCCCCTGGTAAAAAGAATCTTTAATATAAAACTCTTTAACAGAACGTTCAGATATCTGCGAGTTTTCTTCATTTAAAAGCTCCGCAGTAGTAAAGCTCTGCCCATCTGACAGATCAATTTCAATCGGCAAACTTCCACTGTTTACAACTACAAGAGAGCTAAACTGATAGCAATCTTTCAAAGCAATTGCTGGTGAATCAACCTGTCCGTTTGCTGGTGTTCCCTGACCATAGACTGCTGGCCAGAATCTGCATGAAGAAGCATTGCCGGCAAGTTCAATTATACAATTAGAATAAGAGAGATCTATTCGGGGTTGACTGGCCTGTAAAGCAATTTCCAGCCCAAACAGTCCGCTTTGATCCTCTTCCAACTCAGGGAACACATCCTGAAGACGCATACCATCGGGCTGGCTTAACCTGGGCCCCTCTACAGTAATTGAACGCTCATGACTATTAATTCCAAACAGTGTCAACCTGCAATGAACGGGATATGGCGCAGTTACATTACCAGCGCAGGGGAATAGATGTAACAAACTTCGGGTAAGCGTTCCACTTAAACCAAAAGTTAACCACTTGACCGTTTGCATTTCTAACTCACCGAACAATAAAATTCGTTATCCTTTGTAGTGCTGTTATGTTCCAGCAGCTGTACCCCGATCAGATCTGGCGATTTGGTAGTTAACCTAACATACCCCGGTATCAGCATACTCTCACGTTCAGCAATATAGTCTATAAATTCAGCTTTAAGACTGATAACTCTCGACCCGTATGGCGGTACCGTCAGAAGAGTTTCTGGTGTCCGGTTTGCAACATACAGCCTGCATTTTACCAATGCTTCGGAGTTTCCACTATTCACAAAGCATAAAAGAGCCGAACGGTCAGCTGCAAAAGTTACAGGATAGAAAGCGCCTTTATTACGTTTGATTTTCACCGGCTCACCAACAACCGCTGCACCTTCACGAGTATGTACCCGCAGCAAATGTCTGGTACCCGGCGGCGAGGTCACCTCGAGATGCGCGTGTTTTAATCCGGCCTCCAGCTTACAACCTTCGATAAACTGTGCCAGTTCCATTACACCAACAGCCCCACTTTTGAATTCCACCTGAGCCTGGTTACATAACATTCCATCCGGGTCAAAAAAGCGTAAGCTACTTGTACCGGAAAGGACAAAAGAGGGACAAATAAGCAGGCTTGATTCCAGAAACGGGAAGCTGCCTATCCAGAAATGAGATTCAGTCGGTGTTAATTCAGATGAAGATTCGCTCTCTTCAGCCATTTTGCAATTACCACTCTTCTAAGTTGGTATATCATTCATGATTAACCAGTAATACTCACAACAAAAGTTACAATACTTGCCGCGCTATTAAATATTCCTCACCTACTCAAACGGCTGTAGAACACTACGTGAGCAAATGTTAAAAATATACCTCTGTTTAATTACCCTAACAGATAATAGTGTTGTCCTGAAAGAGTCAATCTTGAATAACAAATCAATATTGTGATTTACTGATAGTGCCTCCTGTGGATAACTTTGCGACAGGCCGGTCCGTTTCCGAACGTCTCTCGGCCTTTTAGAATTCCTTTGTGTATAGCGCTAAGGCTCGTAGCGAAAACTTAGTAAAAGCCGCTGCTGATGCCTGCATAGATTATGCGGTTTATTTACGTCATGCATGCTTACACATCTCCAGTTTTAATAAAAACAATGAGTTTTCAACATAATAGCCATTACCCGCTTAAACTAAGGCAAATGGCCAGACTGGCCGATAACCATAATAGGTTCAGTGTGGTTGACAGATATATAAAAATTTAATCATACCAGCAGCTTGCATCATGGCCAAGAAAAAGAAAACTGAAAATTCAGAAGCTATTAAAACCAGAGAAGCACAGCTAGCCTACGAGCGTGAAATAAAACAAAAGCAAATCAGAAATGCCGTCGGCTGGAGTCTGGTAAGCCTGATAACTCTCTTTCTGCTTGTAATCGTTGCCACAGGTGACCAATACGGTGTGCTTAAAATCTTTGGAATCAGCCTTTATAATGAAGAGGCCGGTGTCTATGCAGACTGCTCAAAGGCAATAAACAAAAACAACGCCTATTGCAGACCGAAAAGGTCGCGTGCTGATGCCGAATGGTCAGCTCTTAAACACAGCAGAGGCAAAACCACGCCTTTTACACTGCATGGAAAATAACAACTGTTAACTCCCCAATAAAGTTTACATATTTAACTACCCATAAGTACCCATTGGTTTAACTTAAGAGGATGAAAGAATATCATTCGTACACGTGTAAGTGTACACAAACAGTTTTACGTATACGGTTGCGTCGGCGTCATCTTAATATATGCTCCAAACTCGTGCGAAGCTGGTAGGAAAAAATCGTAAACGTAGCCGTCTACGTCGACGTGTTTACGTTGACGAAAACGTTGACGTATACGAATTACGCTCTGTGAGTCAGGATCTGGTAATATTATTAATATTATCTCCGTAAACTTATATTAGGAATATACCTAAAAAAAATAGCGCAGGAGCCTTAAGTAGAGTGTCTGGCCCCTGCGCCTTGCGCTACTTCTGTCATGTCTATCGTTTAACCTTTGGGTCAACCTTTGTGCGACCATGACTAAAATTGGGCCGCATATTTGATGAGATGCTTCCACCACCTGCAAGTGCACCTGACTCCTCCAAATCCCACAGACGCCCCTGATAGCCGGGGAAGCCATACATCGGATAAGTCTGCAGTCCCAGATGCCGTACAGGAATTCTTTCAAGTGTTGTCGGGAGAGATCCCCCTCTCAACAGCCTTGCCAGTTCTTTCGTTTTACTCATTTCAACTGATCCGGCTGAAAGGACAATTGAAGTCGAGGGATCAATCAGGCGCGCATTGACATACACTCTTTTGGGGGACACTACGTACGTACCAACAACTACAGCACCAAGTTCTCGTTCACGTCTTACAACTGAAATATCTCTTGACAGGGCGAACTCTCCGTTAGTTGCAAGAAACTGGAGGGCGTCGGAATGTCTTAGTTCAACTACATCGTAGCCGCGCATGGCCAGCTCGCTCATTACCTGTTCGGCATAAAGCCTGCCGAATGTGGAACTTTGATAAAGGTCATCAGCATTGACAAATGTTGTAACTCCTATCGGCCCGGGATTGGCGCCGCGGTAGTGTTCATCAATCTGTCGCACAATGTACTCGCACTTAAACCGGCCTGGGCCATAGTTTTTGTACTCTTTAATCTTAAAAGGAATATAAGCAGGCATATCGTGGTAACGGCCGCTACAGGCAGCCATAAGCAATAATATGAATATAAGTGCAAAAAAGCGCAGCTTATGGCACGTTCTTTGAAGACTGTATATCTCCGAGGGCACTGAATAAATGTTCATTTGCTCTTCCATAAGAAACCTACTTTGTAAAACAGGTACTTAAATGAATAACCGAATTCCTTATCGATCATTTTGCGTCAAAATCATGACACTCTGTGTCGTGTTCTTGCTTTGCAGCTGTTCATACATAAAGCGCCGCTACAGCGAATCTTGCAATTCCCGTGCTTACCTGCAGCAAACCCTGGCTGATTATCTAAGTAGGCGATACCACTCGAAAGCTCCAGTAAGAATGGCTATTATACCTTTTACTGTTCCGGCAAATGTTACCTCCCGCGGCAATCAATTCCCGGGGCTTGATGTACAGCTTGCCTACAAGGTGCACTCCGAATTTCTACGCTCCGGCAGGGTCCCGATTGTTGAGGTCTTAAACCGCCAGGACTGGCCGGGAAAACGCGATGAGTTTTTTAACGGTAATTTTGGCGCAATTGAAATGGCCCGCGCTGCCGGCTACGACCTGGTATTGGTCGGTTTTGTTGATAACATGACTTCACTTGACCAGATGTCAAGCTATACCAAAGTTATAGAGACTGAAACCGGTATGACAATCTGGTATGGCCGCGTAACTGCAAGAACAAAACGTGACCAGTATGACAGTCTGCGCGCCCAGCTTGCACTGCCCGGTATAGATATTCATCCGCACAGAAAACCATCACTCTACCCGTCATTTATTATCGACAAGCTGGCCCAGTGCATAGTCAGTAATATTAACGATGACTATAGAGTTGTGCCGGAGTGAGTTTGGGGTAATTAGAACTTTTTCCCCCTTAAAAATCCTGCCTTGCACACACAAAAAGCTTTTCGGCAAAGGGCAGGAAAAATTGTCCAAATGGCTTAAATTATTCGGCTTACTTTAAGTAACCTAACTTAAATTTCAGCAGCATTACAGAAGGTTATCCAACAGCCCTGCCAAACCAAAAATAGTTGCCTGGCACCAGACAGCTGGCTGGACATATCCCACTATATGGTATAATATAATAAAGTGAGCATCAGGAATTTCAAGGATAAAAGCTCTGAGGAGCTTGCTCAGGGGCTAGACAATAAGCGGACACGTAAAGCGCTACCCAAAGAACTTCATAAAAGTGCCCTGAAAAAGTTGCAAATATTGAGGGCAGCGAAGGATCTTGGAGATTTGAAAAATTTCCCGGGGCTCAAATTGGAAAAGCTAAAGGGAAACAGGAATGATCAACATAGCATTAGAATAAACGATCAATATCGAATTTGTTTTCGTTGGGAAGAGGGAGATGCATACGATGTTTCAATAGAAGATTACCATTGAGGAACAAAATATGGCTAAGAAAAAACAGAAAAAGATTAAGTTCTCCCCGGTTCATCCCGGAGAGATTCTGCAAGATGCGATAGATGAAGCCGGCCTGACGCAGTCTAGCCTGGCAGCCCACATAGGAGTATCTCAGTCTAAGGTTAATGATATTTGTAGGGGGAGACGAGGAATCTCTCTTGAAATGGCTGCCCGATTGGGAAAAGCGTTTGGAACAAGCACGGAGTTCTGGTACAACCTGCAGAAACAATTTGAACTTGACGGGTTCGACGAATCAAAATTTGACGATATAGAAACAATTGCAGCCTAGTGAAATATGTTAGGGATGTATCTATTGCCAAAGCTCAGCTGGGCGGCACATCACCCATAACGTTTTAGCATTATCATGGACCAATGCGGCTTCATAAGTAGCCGGCGCATTAGCCCCTAAACACACAAAACGTGTCGCTAAAGGGATGTATATAGGTAAACTCAGCTTCGGATTTATAACAGTATATTAACCAACACCATACCACCCAATTATTAGCCCGTCATCCTCCCGGCAAATAGAAACCTTCAATAACATCAATATCAAAAGTTTCTGTTATATCTATGGTCTTCAACTTAAGGTAAGTTGTCTAATAACACTTCCCAACCAAAAAAAGCTGCCTGGCACTAAATGATGGGAGAATATCAAGTTTTTGCGCGCGAAGCGAACAAAAATATTGATAATTCTGGTGTTATCCTTCGGAGGAGCCTTCCCCGGCTGGTTTCGGCGCCCAAGAAATTTCTAATATCTTTCCATACTCCGATGGAATGTCGTTCATTATACATCGCATAACTGGAATATCTTTCACCGCGAACCCCATCCGCCTACAGCACTCTTTCACTATGGGGTAGGCTACCATGTTCAATATACTTTCTTGTCCGAGCCAAGATCGATCATAGCCGAGCACTTCTAATGATGATTCACCTTCGCTAATAGCAGCATTTATTCTGTCTGGCAGTTCTTTAAGAATCTCCGATGCACGGTTTAAGGCCATCACTTCATTCGCAACGGCCTGTTCAAGCTCTCTTTGAGCTTTTTCTGCCGCCTGTTCGTCCTGTACAGCTTTAGTACGTCTAGCAAGATCTTCGAGCATACAACACCTCCATCAATTGATACTGACAACAATATATACTGAAAATTTTGGCTAATCAAAAAAAATTGTATGACATAACGCAATCACACCGCTTCGAACCGGAGAAGGATAACGGTCAGAGTCAGTCGCAGCGCAAGCTGCCCTAAACCCTCGTAATCATATCACAGAAGTCAAAAGTCACTACGATCCCGCCGTCGGCTTCACTCATTTGTTATACAGCCCCCCGACTACTGGTGCCAGCAGGTTATGTGCTTCAGTGCGTTAGGATTGAAATTTACGCCGGCACTCTTGTTTTTTCTGGCCCTGTCGGCTCAATTTAAATCGGCCAGGCTCGCTTGGAGCATAAAATTGTCTGAAGTTAGCCCGCAAATGGAGGCTTAACCGGACTGAGGTTGCAGCTTGCCTGTAACATGTTCAGATTTAATCAAGTTTTAAAATGCTACACTATGCCAGTGCATTGGCGCCCGGTGGAGGGGGAAGATTCCCGGAGGCCAGGGGACAGACTATCCACCTCTCTTCCGCGCCAGACAACACGACTCTGAAGTCACGCCTGGACGAAACTCATCAGTAGCGCTCCCATAATTATCAGGAAAATCCCCACTGAGATATAAACCATTGATTTTCTTGTTTGGACCTCTCCAAAGTAAAAGATTCCCCACAGCGTATTAATCACGATGCCAAGTTGAGTCAGCGGGTAGCCCAAAGCAACTCCTAAGTAGTCTATCGTAAGAAGCGCCATATAGTTACCTCCTCCCAGGAGAGCTCCAGCGGAAAGCATACGAAGATTTGCAATAGCACCATGATTAATCTGTGATTTTGTAAGTTTGGCGTAGAAACAGGTAATCACTATCATTCCAACACTAAGTGGTAGGAACGTTGCAAAAATGGAATAGTTACTTTCATGCAGCGGAATAAAGTAAGAGCCGTGTGCAAGACCTAATGCAATGGCCGAAGCAATGCCAACTCTAAGATTGCGTACGGGAGTATCTTCGTTCTTCGACAGTATCACTAAAAAAACTGCCGTGAGAACCAAAACTATAGCTACACCAGAAAACAACAGTTTTGATGCAGGAAATGACCACCATTCACCAAAGAAAAAGAGCCCCCAGGCGGCACTCGTAAGAATAACCACGGGCACCCAAAGACCTATCCCACGAGTCACGCCAATATTCTTAATCGCAACAAATCCGCAAATCATCCCAATCCCCCATACTGCCCCACAACTAAGTGGGAGCACTGATGCATCAACGGGGATAGAGCTATCAGTGGCCGCGAACACAATTAGAGAGAGAACGAAATGTCCCGTTGTAAGCCACAAAGCCTTAGTAGGCGGCGATGCTTCGATCAGGTGGGTGGGAACGGGCCAGGAGCCAAACAGAAGTATTGTTGCCAGCGCAAAGACAAATCCAAGGATCATAAAACACACTTTGAATAATGCGGTCTTACGGTATATTAAATTTAAATCTATAACCACCCAGTTAATAAATTTAAGATATTAAAAATTTGCCTTCAAAACAGGTTAGCTGAACGAGCCAAAACGGCTAAAAATAAGCAACAGCTCAAAAGCTCTCCATCCCACATCCCAAAAAACAGCCCGTCTCTCCAATAAGTTAGATTTATCTCTTGCATAGAAAGCCTCTGGCGCGGAACATAACAAAAAACAGGAGTGCTAAATGAAAAGAAGAGAGTTTCTTAAAAAATCCGCTATCGCAGCAGCCTGTACCCTGCCGGCAGCCCCTGCTTACGCGGCCGGGAAAAAACGCTGGAGACTGGCACTGGCTATTCCCAAAACATTTCCGGTCTGGAGTGACGCCATTAAACGGTTCGCCGAAAACGTAGAAAGACTTACCAATAGATCCCTTAGAATTAAAGTCTATGGCGCCGGTGAGCTTGTCCCCGCCCTTGAAACCTTTGAAGCTGTAAAAAGCGGTGAAATAGAGATGGCCCACTCAGCCGCCTACTATCACCAGGGCAAAGTGCCTGAAACTCCTTTTTTCTGTACCGTTCCCTTCGGCCTTGATACACAGGGGGCGTTATCCTGGTTAAGTGACGGAGGCGGGCAAAAACTCTGGGATGAGCTTATGAATCCCTTTGGGGTTAAATGCCTTCCACTCGGCGGCGTCGGACCCCAGATGACAGGCTGGTTTAACCGCGAAATAAAGACAATCGATGATTTTAAAGGTCTTAAAATCCGCGTGCCCGGACTGGCCGGAAAGGTATACGCCAAGGCCGGGGCAACACCAGTACTGATAGCCGGTGGCGAAGTTTTTACCAGCCTGGCTACCGGTGTAATCGATGCAGTTGAATGGACAGATCCATTCCAGGACTACGTTATGGGACTTCATAAAGCTGCAAAATACTACTACGGCCCCTGCTGGCACGAACCGGGCGCCATACTTGAACTTATGATTAACAGCAAAGCCTGGCAGAGTCTCGATAAAGCTACACAGACAGCTGTTCAGGTTGCTGCCGGTGAGGCATCACAGTGGATGATTAACCAGTGGATAGCCAAAAAAGGCCCCTATCTCGCAAAAATCCGCGAAAATAAAAACGTAAAAATCGGGGTTCTGCCACAGAATGTACTGGCAAAACTTAAAACTTATTCAGAAGAGGTTAAACTCGAGCTTGCAAAATCAGCTATAGGCAAAAAGATTTACCGCTCTTATACTGAGTTTCAAAAGGCATATAATTCTTATAATAAAATTGCCGTGCTGCCATTTGAAAATACTCTCTTCAGTTAATGAGGCCGGTTTTGCACTCAATACTTTCAGTAGTTGATAAGGTCAGTAAATTTTTTGGCTGGCTTGCCCGCTGGCTCTGTATAATTCTGGTAGCCCTTACAGTTGAGCAGGTTCTGGCCAGACACTATTTTAACGGAGCATCTGTAGCACTACAGGAACTTGAATGGCACCTCTTTGGTTTGATTTTTCTTCTGGCAACAGCAGAAACTCTCAGACAGGACGCACATGTACGGGTTGATCTAATCTATTCGCGCTGCTCGAAAAAAGTCCGGGCAATCATTGATTCAGCCGGAATTTTGATTTTTCTTGTGCCGATGTGCCTTGTGCTGATTTATTACGGCTATAACTATACCCTTCAGGCTTTCAGCTTCGATAATCCGCGCCCGCCGGATTTTTATTCTGCACAGTTTTTTTCTAAAGACGGCTCTCTTTATACCGTCTTTAGCAGCCTTGAAGGTCTGCTTCGAAAAACAGTTCTTACAGGCCAGATCTCACCCGATCCCGGCGGGCTTGAAGCCCGCTGGATAATCAAGGCTGCAATTCCATTTGCATTTATTCTTCTGCTTTTACAGGGCCTGGCAGAGCTTGTACGCAAACTCGCCTTGATTTTCGGTTACAGCGGAGATTTAGCCGATGAGCGCTGAAGAGTTACTTCCGCTATTTATGTTCATAGCCCTTTTTCTTACCATTATGGCCGGCTTTCCGGTAGCATTCTCGCTGGCAGGTACAGCCTTTTATTTTGCACTGATTGGATACTGGCTTGATATTTTTTCGTTTACCGATTTTGGTTTTATCCCCTCGAAGGTCTTTGGAATTGTAAAAAATTTCACCTTACTTGCTGTCCCGCTTTTTATCTTTATGGGGGTTATGCTTGAAAAATCAGGCATTGCTGAAGAGCTGCTGGGTACTATGGATCTTCTCTGTCGGCGAATCCGCGGCGGCCTTACAATTGCGCTGGTACTTGTAGGAGCACTACTGGCTGCCTCTACCGGAATTGTTGGTGCTACAGTTGTTACCATGGGAGTTCTGGCGCTGCCTGCCATGCTGGCAAGAAATTATAATAAAGAGCTTGCCTGCGGAACCATTGCAGCCTCGGGCACACTCGGCCAGATTATTCCGCCATCAATAGTACTGGTACTGCTCGGTGATATGATGAATGTGGCTGTAGCAGATCTCTTTGCAGCAGCAGTATTTCCAGGTCTTCTGCTGGTACTCGGTTATATCCTTTATATCCTTATCCGCTGCAACATTAACCCTGAGCTTGCTCCCATTCCTACCGAGGAAACCTCTCCTAAAAGTTCTACTCTGCTATTAAAGGTAATTAAATCCCTTTTGCCGCCATTTCTTCTAATCTTTCTTGTGCTGGGGAGCATCCTGCTGGGAGTCGCCTCGCCTACCGAGTCTGCTGCCTGCGGCGCTGCCGGGGCAACACTTCTTGCGGTACTGAAGAAAAAATTCAGCAGAACAGTCCTGCAGGACGTCGCTGATCAGACTGTAAGACTGACCTCAATGGTTTTTACCTTACTTATCGGCGCACAGTTTTTTAGCGTTGTCTTCCGGGGTCTTTACGGCGATGACCTTATCACTGATCTGGTGCTGGATGCTGAACTCAATAAACACTTTGCCCTCTTTTTTATTATGCTCCTGATGTTTCTTCTGGGATTTTTCCTGGATTTTATAGAGATCTGTTTTATAGTTGTGCCGATTATCGCTCCACTCCTTGTTAATGAACTCGGTTTTAATCCACTCTGGCTGGCAATACTTATCGCTGTTAATCTGCAGACATCTTTTCTTACCCCACCCTTTGGCTTTGCGCTCTTTTATTTAAAAGGAGTCGCTCCACCTGCTGTTAACACGCTTCACATCTACAGGGGTATTCTCCCGTTTGTGGCAATCCAGATTGCAGTACTGGTAATCCTAGCCTACTTTCCTGAAATTACCCTGTGGCTTCCAAAATATCTCTTTGGAAGCTAACTGCTACACAAAAAGCGGCACGAACTCAAAACTCTCACCGTCAAAAAGCCCCCTATCTCCCAGCTTAAGTTTCGGAATCACAAGCAGCGCAAGAAATGATAGCGACATAAATGGTGCTCTAAGAGTACTTCCAAGCTCTTTTGCCCTGGCATCAAGCTTTTTGTAAAGCTCAGCTACCGTGTGCCCATCTTCTGCGGACATAAGTCCCGCTACTGGAAGCGCCAAATGGTCAAGCCTGTTCCCTTCCGCAGCTGAAACGCCGCCGCCTGATTCGATTAGGCCATTAACGGCGCTTACAATATCATTATCATTTGTACCGACTGCAATAATATTGTGACAGTCATGCGCAACTGTAGAGGCTAACGCCCCCTTTTTAAGTCCGAAATTTTTAACAAAAGCTACAGCTGGTTTTTCCTGCCTGTATCTGTTTATAACAACCAGCTTTAAGAGATCGCGCCCGCTGTCACTAACTGCTTCACCGTTTACTATAGCTGCCGGTACTTTAATTTCATTGGTTATAAGCTCGCCATCTATCACCTCAATGGCCCTTAGAGTACCGCTCTCAGCACTTACTTTAATATCAGCTGTATTAAGCGGACTGCAGGCCATGACATTGGGGGTCTGACACTGCACCGGCTCAAGCAGTGCTTTGCCACACTCTGCCACACAAATACCATCAATGAAGGTTTGTTCTACCTGAAATTTTTCAAGATCAGAGAACACCACAAAATCAGCCGGGTCGCCCTCCCGCAAAAGACCGACCGGAAGCCGGTAGTGCTGTACCGGATTTACCGTTGCTGCTTTAAGCGCCACCAGCGGATCTCTTCCGGCTGCTACTGCCCGTGCAAGCAGGCTGTTAATGTGTCCTGCAATCAGATCGTCAGGATGCTTATCATCACTACAGAACATTATACTGTCCGGATATTCATCAAGCAGCTCAATTAAAGCGCTAAAATTTCTGGCGGCACTTCCCTCGCGAATCAGTATTTTCATGCCGGCCTTAATCTTTGAAAGCGCCTCCTCTTTTGTGAAGCATTCATGATCAGTGCTGATCCCGGCCCCGGCATATTTTAATACGTCGTCTCCAGTTAGACCCGGAGCATGGCCGTCTACAGGTTTCCCAACATCGCGAGCCGCCCTTATTTTTGCCATAACTTCCGGATCGCCACTTAGCACACCCGGATAATTCATCATCTCCGATAGGTAATAAATATCATCACGTTCAAGCAGTGAGCGTACATCAGCAGAATCAAGTATTGCTCCAGATGTCTCAAACGGTGTGGCCGGAACACACGAGGGGGCACCAAAGGCAAACTTAAACAGTGTCCGGCGGGCATTTTCAAGCATAAACTCAACCCCGGCAAGACCGAGCACGTTGGCTATCTCATGCGGATCGGATACCGTGGCAACGGTACCGTGAATTACTGCCAGGCGGGCAAATTCTGTTGGCACCAGCATTGAGCTTTCAACATGTACGTGAGCATCTACCAGGCCGGGGGTAATATATTTTCTACTCTCAGTCTTACACTCCGAAACTCTCTTAATTCGTCCGCTTTCAACGTATACTCTTCCCGAAAAAATCCTTCCTGCCAGCGGATCAACTATCTGCCCTTCTATTTCAAAGCAATCTTTCATTCTACTCTTCAGGTTTTTTGCCGGTTAACTGTACAGCTATTTTCCTGGCGCGTGAGCGTGTATCAAAATCAATAAAAATTATCTGCTGCCAGCGCCCCAGTAAAAGTTCGCCGTTTAAAAAGGGGACAGTAATTGACGTACCAATAAGCGAAGAGCGCAGGTGCGCTGCGCCGTTATCATCACCCCAGGTATCGTTATGTGCGTAATCAGGCCCGTAGGGAATATATTGACTTAAAAGCTTTGGAATGTCTGTTTTTACCAGTCCCGGTTCATACTCAACGGTTGTAATACCGGTTGTTGAACCTATGGCAGATACCAGCGCCTGCCCTTCAGTAAAGCCCTTGCTTGAAATAATGTCCTGTACATGCGGTGTAATATCAATTATATCGGTGTGGCCGCGAGTATTAAGTTTTATAAATTCAGTAATTATTTCCATTGTGCTACTGGCAACTTATATCACATCTTTTAATGAAATTCTCATGCGGTGCTGATATCCGATAATATC
>RFHI01000167.1 GCA_003696425.1 Candidatus Dadabacteria bacterium
GCAGAATACTACTAATGAGTCTCAATCCCTTTTTAAGTCAGGTCAATTCGAACAAGCGGAGGCCCGCGACAACTTAGGAGAGCTGGCCTTGTCTCAATCCCTTTTTAAGTCAGGTCAATTCGAACTGCGGCCCCTGTATCTGCAGTTCTTTCGCAATATTAATCCATATAAAACGTGGACAATCAATGTTTGAATTTATAATCATTTCTTTTGCCCCCAGTAAGGAAAAAAGATGCACGTTAACTAATTAAAATCGCAGTAAAAATACGCTGACGCAGACCTCCATAATGTATGCCTGAAATATCTTGTAATTCCAAAATAATACCGCTCGACATCAACAGACATGATGGTTCGCGATTACTGATTTACTACCCATCGCCGTTCACCGGCTAATGCCGTATTACAAAATTATAAAATCTTTCTCATAATTCAAAACCTGTCCCAACCCAATCACGTCAAGAGTATTGCGACATTTGCTGCAGAGCGGATAATACTTAACTGAATCTTGTTCAGCATCAATAATACGCTCAATTCGCCGTTTCATTTCATTAAAAATTCTTCTCTTTAACTCAACCTCGAAAATCGACTTCTGTACTCTTACACCATAATCCTCCATAACCTTTGCTACTTTTGTTAGTCGTCTGGGATCCGCAATGTCGTACGCTACAATCATAATCAGTATATCTGATAATCAACATTTAATACTTTTTCTCCAAGCCCGGAAATTAAAACCTTCTTCATACATCCCGAACATATTTTATATATCCTGACAGAATCCTCTTTGAGATTTAAATTCTTTATACAGTAATCTGTGATCTCACGCAGTTCAACCGAATCAATATCACACTCAAAAACAGATTTTTGCGTATTGACGCCATAGTCTTTCATAAAAGTATGCATCCTTTTAAGACGTCGCGGTTCACAAATATCGTAAGTTAATAACGTAATCATTTGAGCAGTAGTGGTTGATAAGAGTCAGCTTCTCCCTCTACCAACTTACGGTATTGCTGAGCCTGAAAATTGATTGCTTCAGAATACGTCAGCTCCCTGTCAGCGGGAGGATGGAAAAATTTGGTCGTCAGCTTTTTTTCAAAAGCATGGATAATCTTCGTCATTCCTTCCGGTGTTACCATCACCGGATAACGGCCGGTAGGTACAGTAACTGCTACTGTATCGCTTTCCACTCTTTGCTCCGGCAGATCAAACAGGGGAGCGCTGAGCTCCAGTGGAGAGATCTGGCCAACAGGATCGAGTGTTACATCCGGTACCGGATCATGGCCTGCACTATCCCCGTCGTTTTCCTGATCTTCTAATTCATCCGGTTTTTGAATCTCAAAATGTTTCTCACTATCTAAAATATTCATGTTAAAAAGAGAAAGCGTCAGCGTATCCGCAATAATAGTTCTGAACTCCTCCATCAAATCCAGTACCAGCGAATATCTCCCGTACTCCAGGCTGTGCAAATGGCCTAAATACGGATCAAGATTGGCCAGCCGCACCCCTGCATAAACCCGGTTCATGAGGAAAGTGTAGAGTAATGACAGCACAGAATTTACCGGGTCGGTGGGGGGACGCCTGACTCTTCGTGCAAACCCCGGGTTTTTTATAAATCCGCGGCCAAATGCAGAAAAATAAACAGCACTTCCACGGCCCTCATAGCCCCTGATGCTGTCCGTGTCCTCAGCTTTATCAAGTAACGGTAAGAGATTGCGAATCTCCTGAGCCTTTTGACGTACATCCCGCGCTTCGCGCGTACGGTGGATTCGCATAAGTAATGTTGCCATATTTAAAAGCTTGCCGCGCGTTATAACTCGCGCCATCTTAGTACCAAATGACTTATCCTCCTGCAGTCGGTGCTGTTTGCGCCGCAGAAAAACGTTTTTGGGTTCCTGCAGAGCAAGCCTGCCGAGGTAACGGCCGTTGCGGGTAAGAAAAACCGTGTCAACCGACTCCTTAAATAACTGCCCCAGTGCACGACTGGATATTTCGATGCTTCCAAAAATTACCAGCTGATCAAGCCGGTGCATGAAAAGCGTTTGCTTAAAGCCCTCATCCTTTTTTACTACCAGGTGACGCCCCTCTTTTACGATCTTAGCACCCTGCGTGGTAACATAAGCATTCATTGCAGCCTCCTCTCTTCTAACCCGCCTGTAGAGAGCAGAAGAGCTGAAACGGCACTTCTAAACATAAAGCAGGAAAACTAAAACCTGCAAAATCTTCTACCCGTATTCAGCGGGACAAACTTCCCTTTAAAGAACAAACAGCTATAAAAATTTTCTTCACACAGTATCATGTGGTGCACACCCTGTTCTATTCCCCAAGAACAGCCTTCAGTTTCTCCACTTTTTTCTTTTGCTTCGGAGCAAGGTTACCCTCCCACTTACCTATTTTTATAAAGTAATCTTTAAGTTTTTCCGCTAACCTTACCTGCTGGTCAGGTTCAAAGCCGTCCAGCTCCCGATAAAATTTATGAGCTTCCTGCTCTTCAAAGTCAGGGTCGTCGAATCGCAGGATGTACTGCTCAATCTGCGGCAGGGTTTTGCGCTTCTCCTTTTCTTCTTTAAGCTCTGCGGCCCTTCGCTCCTCTTGCTCCTGTTCGCGCCTGCGCGCTTCCTGTTCTGCCTGCCTCTGCTGAAGACGACTGCGGAGTAGGTCGGCATGCGCGCGGTCCTGTTTGTCTGCAGACTCAAGAAAGCGCTGTTCTTCCTCCAAATATTCCTTATACTGATCGTCCGTCAGAATGGTAACCGCAACCCAGCCGAAAGGTGTGAGCCTGTGAACGTCGCGGGGGCTTCTCTCTTCTGCTGCAAGCCAGAAGGTTGTGCTTTTATCACTGGTAACTGATGATGTGCGGCCCGTTTTGATTTTAATCCTGCGGTGCCCCTCCACCGTTACACACTCAGCGCCACTATGGCGGCCGATTCGGCAGAGAAAGTAATTGCCCGCGATTTCAGGCGGGTTAAAGGGGTAGAGACCGGCAGTCTCCAGTTCCTCATTTTCTCGCCGATGCTCACCGGAATAAAACTCCTTAAGACCGCTTAGTAGTTCACTGTATTTTATTGTATGAGCCTGGCCGTTATTGTGTCGGCCGTGTAACGGGTCTTTTATAGTAACAGTTCCAAAAAACTCAGCATCCTCTGCAATAGTTTCCAGAATCTGATGTGGCCCGCTGGCAGCTCTTTCAGAGGGGTGTTTTTTCCTGTTAACTGCATAGACAATCTTTGTATGGGCAACTCCAACCGGTCGGAAGTCGGAAAAGGTAACCAGCCGAAAAGGATCTTTGTAAAGTTCGTGTCTTGAATTAAAGCTTAAGAGCGCTTCCTCCAGCTTTCTGCCGTTGTTGTTTAAGCCCCGACGGTTTCCTTCCTCCTGCGCAAGCCTGTTAATGTAAGCGGTTCTGAATGCGCCCTTAACTGCAGAGCCCGGGATAATCGGCCGGCTGTCAAGCGGACTGTGAACCGTAGCATCGAGGGCGTACTGTTTAAAATTAGTACCTTCGCTGGTAAGCATCTGGTTAAAATCCGCACGGAACTGCTCCGGTGCCCTGAGCTTTATTAACGGCTGTACGTCCCTGAGCGGCTCCCTCTGTATCAGCGCAGCCAGATCTTTAAGAGCCTTAATATCACCGCGGGTGCAGAGCGCCTCGAAGCGTTCACGGTCAGTAAGGTTCTCAAGCAGTGTTAATGAATCGTAAACATATACTTCACATGATCCATTATTTGCATGAATCTTATAACGATAAGGTTCGTAAGCTTCGCCTGTACCAATATGTACCGGTGACAGTACTCGAATGCGAAGCGGTATAGTCGTGTGTGTCATTGCTTAATCCCCGAATTAAGGCCGTGCTGGAGGTTAAGGGGTACAACAATTGAATACCCCTGCCCGACAGTCTCCGGTTTTGACAGTGAAAGTTCGCTGAGAGCTCTTCCTGTATACAACTTCAGTCCGTTGTCAGGTCGTTTTCGAAAAACAGCTCCCTGGTCCGCCATAATAACCGGCGCTTTAAAAGGGTTGCTTCCTACGGCCAGAACATCGCCGTGCCTTCCAAAGCGGGTAAACGGAGTGAAATAAGCCTCCTGGTCGTAGTCGCCTGTCCCCGGAACACACGGAGAAAGTGTGTAACAGAATTGATGGCGGCTGCTATGATCGATACTCAGCTCTTTGGGAGAGCCAACCACGCTGAAACGGCCGAAGCCGATTGAAGCATCGCGCCCGTATCCGGTGCTGCCAATTCTACTCAAGCCGGCGCTGATTTTCTGCGCATCGGTCAGATCCTGATCTATAAGCACCAGAATATCCAGCAGCGTGTCTTCCGGGTAAAAACAGGCCGGCATATTATACGGTGCA
>RFHI01000168.1 GCA_003696425.1 Candidatus Dadabacteria bacterium
ATTTTGATTCGGTATATGTTGGACACCCCGTTGCTGATGCCTGTAGAGAGTCACTGGAAGGTTTTAACCGCCGGGAATTTATCTTTTCACTTAAACTTAATCCGGACAGCCCTGTAGTTACAGTTTTTCCCGGAAGCCGCCACACGGAAATTGAGCGGCTTTTAACTCCGGCACTTGATGCGCTTAAAATTTTAAAATCCAACCACCCTGAAATTCAGGCAATTATAAGTGCCGCCCCCCATGTAGATCCTCAAACACTACAAAATAAAGTCACTTTGGATGGTGTCAAGGTAGTCCAGGCGGATAGCTTTAAACTTTTAGCCGCGGCAGACGCTGCGCTGGTCAAATCGGGCACATCCAACACCCAGGCTGCATTTGCACGAGTGCCCTTTGTAATGTTTTACAGTGCGCCGAGATTATCCGAATGGGTAGTACGAAAATTTGTAAAGCTTAGTAGCTACTCAATTGTTAATATTGTAAGACCCGACACTGTTACAGAGCTTCTGCAGAACAACGTGACCGGCCAGACTATAGCAGACGAGCTTGAGCGCCTGTTATTTAACGATAATAAACGCGCTGAAGTTATTGCCGGTCTTGATTATGTAGCCAACGAATTTGCAAGTTATGATGATAATCGCCTGTTTTTTGACTGCATGAGCTCTTCTGATAGAGTAGTGCGGCTTATTGAAGAGTTAGTTGGAGTTACAGGCGAATCTTTCGGCCAGCTTGCTGCTGAAGGGTAAACTTTTTAAGAGAAAAGCATCAGACGATGAGACAACTCATAAAAGAACTGAAAGCTTTACTTGCTCTTCTTAAGGCCGAAAGACCCCAAAGGCAGACTATACCACATTCCCCTATGAAACAGATGCTTCCAGGTCAGCAAAAATTGCGCGCTGCTGTTGTTGGCGTGGGCTACCTGGGACGCTTCCACGCTGAAAAATACTACTACTCACCGCGGGCTGATCTGGTAGCTCTGGTAGATCCGAACAGTAATTACGCAAACGAACTGGTTCGTAAAACAGGGGCGGTTTTACTTAAATCCGTTGAGGAACTAGCGGCCCTGAATATTGATTGTGTCTCAGTTGCAACCCCTACCAGTACGCACTACCAGGTTGCATCTTACCTTCTTAATAAAGGTATTAACGTACTTATTGAAAAACCCATGACCGTAACGGTTGAAGAGGGGCAGAAGCTTTGCTCCCTTGCTGAGAGCGCTGGAGCCATTCTGCAGGTCGGTCACCTTGAACGCTTTAATCCTGCTTTTCGTGAGATGAAAAAAGTGCTCACCTCTCCCCGTTTTTTTGAAGTACGCCGAATTGCACCATTTAAACCTCGAGGTCATGATGTAGATGTAATTCGCGATCTTATGATTCATGATATCGATATAGTCTCCCATCTGGTGGGAGAACCTATTACTAAGATTGATGCGGTTGGATCTCCAGTTCTTACTAAAAATATAGATATTGCTAATGCCCGTCTTGAGTTTAAAGGAGGTGCAGTTGCAAATATCAGCGTAAGCCGCGCAGCTCTAAAGACAGAGCGAACTCTCCGTGTTTTTCAACCGGATCTTTATATTAGCCTTGATTTTGAAAGGAAAAAGCTTAAAATTTACCAGCTAAGCGGCAATAAAACTAATAACGGCTTTCCCGATATTTCCGTTCAGGAATTTCACGTAGATAATCGTGATGCGCTGGCAGATGAAATTGATGCATTTCTTGACTGTATTTACACCAACAAAGAACCCGAAGTAACCGCCTCCGACGGACTCAGGGCCGTTCAACTGGCTGAAGAAATTAACTGCTTAATCTCAGCAGAAAACCATCATCTAAAAGCAGAGATTGTTACAGATCATCAACGCGGCTAAAAGAACCATATACGACACGCACGGTCTTTTTGCTTTTCAGCTTTTTATTAAGATCTGTATCGTGCTTAGCTAAAAAATCGCGTACTTTCTTATGAAACTTAGATCCCTGCCTTAATAGCCAGTTTTTAATTTCCGGCACCGATTCTTCCGCTACTCTGTTAAACTCGGTACGAAGATGCAAATTGCGTATACTATCCTCCCCTGACAGGTTTTCGTATACAGCCTCACTCAAATCCGCAACATCAGGGGCTAACATCCGGAGCACTTCCTCCATATCCCCGCCACTTGCCACATGGATCCTGGATTTAAGCTTGACACCACGAGGGGTTCTTTCTACTACACCCGAGCGCTCCATTTCATATAAGACAGAGTAGGGATTGGGCTCAGCGCTTACAGAGTGCACTAATGCTGCAAACTCGCTGTCTTTCCCCTCAGCCTCAAGTACCCGCGGCTTGCCGCTTTTAGTAATAAAACGGGGATCATACTGCCACTGGCCTAATACTCGTGAAATCAAATCTTTCTCCTGCGCCAGCGGCACTGGCTCTTCCCTGAGACGTGTAACATCCTGACGGTGCACACCAGTCATCAGACTTATGCGGCTAACGCTTACTTTTTCCTTATTCGCTATAAGCTCTGCCTGAGCCACCCGCACAAGGGCATGTTTCCAAACGCGAACAATGTCATTTAATTTAAGAGAGTGCCTTAAACACAACCTGGCTATTGGAACTATAAGTTCTTCTAAAAGTAAAAGCAGCCGTTTTTTCCCCATTGCCGGTCACACCTGTCAACCTAATTAAAGAGGTTGCTCTAAGAAACCAGAGGGCAACAATCCTCTCAAAGTACAATACTTTAAAGTCATGTATACCCTCCTAACAAAGACTTGCGCGAAAAATTTCCGTAAACATCGCAATGTAAAAAACAACATTTAAGCTTTAGTTAGCAGCCAGATTTAACTATTGACCGCCTCCGGAGCTCCCACCACCCTCAGACGAGCTGTCATCAGACGAACTGTCATCAGACGAGCTGTCATCAGAGGAACTGTTATCAGAGGAACTGTTATCAGATGAACTGTTATCAGAGGAACTGTTATCAGATGAACTGTTATCAGAGGAACTGTCATCAGAAGAGCTCTGCTCTGATGACTTATCATCGCTAGAACTATTATCTGATGAATTATCTTCAGATGAGCTGCTGGAGTCAGAACCACTGTCATCCGATGTAACTTCCTTGTTAGACTGCGAAGAATTGGACGAAGAAGCAGCTGGGCCAGTTCCATCCTCTTCTATCTCTTCAACTGACTCAGGCAAAAAGTCGTCATCTATTTCATCATGCACAAAGACTACGATCACCTTTTTTGCGCTTTTTTTGATCGGTACAACAGCGCTTCCACTGACCCCCTGCCCATTAAAAGTAAACAGCACATCACCACCCTGAAAGCCTTCGCCGGCTCTGAAGCCAAAACTTCCATCAACAGGATCAGTCACGTCACACCCTCCAAGTGCGCAAACCTGCACATTCCCAAGAGGAGTGCCGGCTACCCTAATGTTCAGACTTTGGATACCAGCCGAAGTTAAAGTTCCCTGGATATCAATTCCCCCAGAGCCGTTTGACCCGCCACCACAGCCAGGTAGTAGAAATACAACAGGAGTAATTAATGTCGCCGCTAACAGCACAGACAGATAATGCTTAAAATATATATCCTTCATTGTTCATCCTTTCTGCTTACACGGTTAGATTTAAAAATTATCAACTCTTAAACTAAAATCTGAAATGCCGGATAAAGCCTAGCATATCTGAAGTAGCACTCAAACGATTTTGATGTAATTTTATAACATCTAATAAAATTTCAGGAAGCCCCCAAACACCGTAATTATTTAAAATCGCTCAGCATTTTTGCTGCAACCGTGAAGAGCTTCAAGTACTTTCAACATTTTGCTTATTGAGCAAAATTCCAGCACTTTTTCTTTAATAAATTGAACAGTTATATTAGCGGATGCAATGGACTACTCTAACAGGCCTAACCACCCAGTTAACAAGAGCTTTCCCCTGTCGATAATTGTTCTAATACTACTGATTCGCGCCCTGACTCTAAACTACCCCGATCTAATTGAGCCTACCGAAAGCAGATACGCTACGATTCCGTTAATTATGCTTCAAAAATCTGACTGGCTAATTCCAAGAGTTTGGATCGATGGCCAACTTGAACCTTATTTCAGCAAACCCCCTCTACACTTCTGGCTGATTGCTATCTGCTATAAGTTAATTTACGTAGATGAATGGGTGGCACGCCTTCCGAGTTTCTTTGCAATGATAGCGCTGCTAATTATAGTTTATGCACTTGGA
The DNA here is from genome assembly GCA_003696425.1 of Candidatus Dadabacteria bacterium. Taxonomy (GTDB): domain Bacteria; phylum Bdellovibrionota_C; class UBA2361; order UBA2361; family J046; genus J046. Next base: position 4,208 of record RFHI01000168.1, read on the forward strand.
AAGCGGGCTGGCAACTCAATCAGTGGCATTTTATCTGCACTTATTTGCAGTACCTCTTTGATACTTTTTTTCCTGTCAGGAGCTGTTGTAACAGATGTATCGCTTACTGCGGCTATTACGCTTGCACTATTAGGTTTTGTCTTTTTTGAAACTTCCGAAACAGAACGTAGCCGTACCTACTGGGGGCTTTTAATTTTTACAGGAGCAGCCATAAGCTTCATGATTAAGGGCCCCCTGGGCAGCGTACTGATCGCAGGCACGATTTTTCTCTATCTTTTAATTCAAAAAGACCTTGGAATGCTTAAAAAGCTTCCCTGGCTAAGAGGGACACTATTATATCTTGTTATAATAGTCCCCTGGTTACTTATGGCGCAAAGTGCTTATCCCGACTTTTTTCACTATTACTTTATTCAGGAAAATCTCGGGCGTTTTTTAAACCCCAGCTTTGGAAGCCGCTATGGGGGAGCGCATAATCACAGTTATGGCGCTATCTGGTATATGCTGCCGGTTGCATTCATACCCTGGGTTTTTCTTCTGCTTGGGAGAGAGTATCGAGTCCGGTTTTCGAACTTATTAAAAAAAGAGAGAGATTCTGTGCTATTGTTTTTTACAATTGCGGGAGTGCTGCCGGCAGTGTTTTTTACTTTTTCCCGTAACATACTCGGCACTTATTGTGTGCTTTCAATACCCGGGCTCGCCCTGGCAACCGGCTACCTGGTTTCGGCCGTCCAGGCTGACAGTGCCGATAAAGCACTGCGCCGCAGGTATTATGTAATTACCGCAATGGCGGCTGTTTCGGCTTTAACCCTTGGTATGTCTCTTTTACACCAGCAAATTACGTTTGCATCTATTATAACACTGTTGGTACTGCTGGCCTCATTTTTATTAAACACAAAACACAAAAGCCTCTTAAATTACTCGACTGTCTTTGTAAGCTATCTTTCCCTACATAGTGCCATACTGTTTTCTGCGCTAATAGTTTTGCTTTCGCCGTATGTTAATAATAGAAGATCTCTTGAGCCCCTTATGAAAGAAATAGCTAACAACACTCCTGGCCCTGTTCTGTCAGTCGGTGTCGCAGATCACTTTGAACAAAGCGCCTTCTGGCTTGCCGGTGCAGGGCAGCATGAAATCAGTAAAAAAATAAAGCTGCACGTATTTAATCCGAACAAACTCAGTGAAATTAAAGTTAAGAATGTGGTAATTAAGTTAAAACGTTTTAAGTCGTCGGATTACCTGAAAGCCCACTATACTGTCAGAAAAATTATTGGCAAATGGGCCTGGCTGGTTAGAAGTAATGAGCTATCTAAAAACAATTCTGGCCTTAGTAAGGAAAAATATACGGGGCCAGCAAAACAAGCACCATAAAAGATATTAAGGATAACCCTAGCCCAACTTTAAAATAATCTTTAACCCTGTATCCGGCAGCTGCCATAACCAGCAGATTAGCTTTATGGCTAAAGGGCGTAAGAAAGGCAATCGACGCCGAAAGAGCTACAGCTGCAAGAAACGGTTCGGGATTTAACGCCAGGCTTCGGGTCGTCTGGATGGTTACCGGGCCAAGTAGTACGACCGTAAGTGACCCGTCCAAAGTTTGACTGACCAAACTTGATAATAACGAAATTCCAAGTAGTACCCCCCTTGGACCATAATCCCCAACCATGCCGATAACAGCTTTGGCAACCGCAGTTCCAGCTCCGCTGCGCTCAACAGCCAACCCGATCGGAATTAAAGCAGCAACCAAAAAGACCACCCGCCATTCAACACTGCGATATCCCTGCTCCATATTTAGAGCCCCTCCAGCTACAATTAATACTGCAGCACAAAAGGCAGCTACATGTACCGGTTGAAAATCAAAAACGGACAAAACAAGCATAACCAGCAGAGAGAGCAGAGCCACTGGCGCTTTATGCGGTTTATGCTCGCTTCTCTTTATATCAGAAAGCAAAACGAAGTCAGGATTATCAGCGAGTACTCCAATTTTTCTGCGTGGCCCCTGAAGCAACAATGCATCACCAAACTGAAGCGGCAAATTAACCAGCCTGGATCTGTACGGCCTGCCTTCACGCCAGAGCGCCAGCACCTGGAAATCATATTTGTCCCTGAACTTAACCTCTGAGAGCGTCTTACCAATAAGCTTTGAGCGGGGTGAAAGAACAACCTCAGTAACCGCTATGCTGTCTGATTCCAGCTCAGCATCCGGAACTTCCGAGCTTACCTTAAGATGCCCAAGTTTGCCCAGCCACTCAATCTCACGCGAATCACCTGCAACCAGTAGCTTGTCTCCGGCAGCTATTTCATAGTCTCCACTAACTTCGAGATTTATAAGATCAGATATTACTGACCCAACTGCTGTCAGACCTATTAATTCCCCCATCCTACTTTCGCGCAGTGTAGCTCCGGCAAGTCTTGATTGTTCAGGTATCTCAACAATAAAGAGGCCATCGTGCAATATAGTTTTTAGGGACAGATCCTCTTCAACCAGCTCCAGATCCGGGTGGTTTTTAAGGCGATCAAGCTTCTGAGATTCAACAAATCCAAATAAAATGTCACCTCGTTTAAGGAGCACCTGCGGCAAATCTTTATAGATTATTTTCTCGTCCCGCTTGATACCAACAACCCTTAATCCAAATGTATCTCTTAATTTAATTTGTCTGATCGACATATTTTCAAAGGTTCTGCCACTTACCCTGACGGAAGTACCGGTTAACTTCCCAGAGAAGTTATACTGATCAAGATTTGCCAGCCGCGTGACTTTCAATCCCTGGAAACGCATCAGTTGTTCAAGGTCACTGATTCTTCCGCGGCAAATCAAAAGATCTCCTCCTTTTAAAATTTGATCAGCGCCGGGAGCCAGATGTTTTTTGCCTGCGCGGATTATTGCAATGACCTGAATTCCGAGCTTGCTGCCAAAACGCAAACTGGCGATGGTCTGACCAGATAGAGCAGAGCCCCGCGGAATTTTTACTGTAAATATTCGTTCATACAGATTATACAGCTCAGGCAAATTTCCTCTCTCTTTATAAAACTTTCTGGCTCCGTGCCTGCGCGGAAGAAGCCGCCTTCCCACTAGTGTCATATAGACTGTTCCCGTTATCACAAGGGCAAGTCCAATAGGAAAAAAATCAAAAAATCCAAAAGGAGACACCCCAGAAGCTGTCATAACATCCGCTATAATTATATTAGGTGGTGTACCTATTAACGTTGTCATACCACCAAGTATAGCCCCAAAAGATAGCGGCATTAAAAGACGCGAGGGGGCAATTTTAGAATACTCGCTCAAACCGGCTACGGCAGGAAGAAGCAGCGCAGTTGCAGCTATGTTATTCATAAACGCACTGAACAATGCTGCAGATAACATGACCATAGTTACAGTAACGGGCTCGCTCCCCCTGGCCACCCGGTGAATAGCTCCTGCAAATTTATCGGCCACGCCGGTATTCTTTAAACCTGCTCCGATAAAAAAAGTTGAAATCATGGTAATAATAGCTGGAGAAGAAAAACCTGAAAAAGCCTCCTTTGGCGGTATAAATCCCAACAGAGTTAAAGCGATCAGACCCGAGACAGCAGTTAAATCAACCGGCAGCTTTTCAGTTAAAAAAAGCACAATCATTACTGCAACAACCACAAGTAAAACCGAACTGTCGAATGGCATAGAAACTGAATCACTCCTTTGCTAAAAAATACCGGTCATCAAAGATGTTCCCTGTAACTTTAAGCGATACCCGTCCTGTGGCAACAAGGTGTCTCAATACCTTAAAAACTGTCTCCAGCTCTTTTCTGCAGCCGGCACATTCAGCAACCTCTTCAACACTGAGTGCTTTATCACTTGATGAAAGGGCTGTAATTATGCTGCGCTGAATCTCCAGTACCCGCGCCGCAGCCTTTTTACCTGCCTCAACACCTGGCTGGTGGTAGGCATTAATATCAATTAGCGATGCATACAACCCAACTGCTCTCTCAAACAGGGCAATCAACATCCCCAGCTTTTCAGCATCAAGTGAATCTATCGTAATAGAAATGCTATCACGGCCTGCCTGAAAGAGAGCTTCTCTTGTTCCCAGGTAAAATCCTGTAAGATAATCGCTGCAATCTACCTGCTGCTCCACCTCCATCTGTACGGCATCACAGTATTCTATACCTGACTGTGAAAACGGATTTAAAACTTCGATAAAAGTTACAAAGAAATTGTTCAGGCCATCTCTAAGTTGCTGCACATAGGCGTGCTGATCCGTTGAGCCCTTGTTGCCATAGACTGCTATCCCCTGAAAGACTTCCCGGCCCTGGCGATCGTACCGCTTACCGAGACTCTCCATTATAAGCTGCTGAAGATAGCGACTAAAAAGTAAAAGCCTGTCACTATACGGAAGAACAACCATGTCTTTAGCGCCGCGCCCTTCTCCTGCCAAATACCATACCTGTGCCAACATAGCAGCCGGGTTTTTAAAGGTGTCTCGCAGACGGGTCTCTTCATCCATTAACCGCGCTCCCTTAAGCAGTGAATCGATATCCACAGCATGAAGTGCAGCCGGTAAAAGCCCAACAGAACTGAATACGCTGGTGCGTCCCCCCACCCATTCCCACACCGGAAAAGTGGCAAGCCAACCCTCAGTCTGCGCCATTCTTTCAAGTGCACTCCCGGGAGAAGTAATTGCCACAAAATTACCGGCAAACTGTCCATAACTGTCATTCAGAAGTTTCTTCATGACTAACATACCGTTTCTGGTTTCTTTTGTACCACCCGATTTGGATACCACCAGACAAAGGGTATCACCCGGCTCCGGGATGTGATTTAACACACGCTGATATCCATCTGGATCGGTATTGTCAAAAAAGTGCAGCCGCAACCCATTCCTATTAGAACCCAGGGCATCGTACAGAAGTTGTGGTCCCAGCGCAGAACCTCCGATGCCTATCACCAGCAGATCCTTAAAAGTTTCATTTCTGATAGATTTTAAGTTGCCGCTCAATATACTCTCGGCAAAAGATTTAATTGCGTGAATGTTTGCTTCAATCTCTGCCTTAATCTGCGTGTCAGGGGCACGGGAGGAATCTCTAAGCCAGTAATGGCCAACCATCCGGTTTTCGTCGATATTCGCAAGCGCGCCATTTTCAAGTTTCTCCATCTCATCATAGGCAGATTGGAGAGCCGGCTCTAATTTTACGGGGGCATCATCATCAAAGCTCACTTTTGATATATCAAGCGCCAGACCGAGACTACGGTTGTAGTACAGATAAGATTTATATTTCTGCCAACTCATTTAATTGCCATCCTTAAAAATCCCTTTTCACAGGCAGACCTCCTGTTGTGTTGCTTAATGTAGCCCATTGTACTATGAATTACGAGTACGAATACCCCCCGCAAGGGGCTGTTTTATTCCATAAGCACTGAATATGATTAAGGAAAGGCTTGTTTTCTTCCGTGAGTTTCTGACAGATTTTCAATCTACCGGAAGCTGCTTCCCAAGTTCTGTCTGGGCAGCTCGTGAACTAATTGAACCACTTATGGACAAAACGCGCGAGCCCAAGCGGATTCTTGAAGTTGGCCCCGGCTCAGGCCCGGTTACAGTTGAAATTTTAAAAAACATGCAAGACGGAGATACCCTGGCTCTATGCGAAATCAATCCCCGTCTTATGAAAACCCTGAAGGAGAAACTAGAAAAAAACTGTGATTTCCAGAAGCGCAGAGATTCGGTAACTTTCCATCAATGCGCCATCCAGGATTTTCCTGAGGGCCAGCAATTTGACCTGATTGTGTGCGCCATCCCCTTCCTAAACCTTGATCGACCTACTGTAGAAGAAATATTTAAAAAGCTCTCCAACCTTTGCGCACCCGGCGGGATACTAACCTATTTTGAATATATCGGCATAAGAGTTGTCAGCAAAATGGTTTCACCTCCTGAGAGAAAACGCCGTATTCGTGAGCTGGACTCTTTTTTCCGCAAAATTTATTCTCAAAACTTAATAGAGCGCAAGCATGTCTGGCTTAATGTATTACCTATTAATGTATATAAACTTAAGCTACAGAACGCCCAAGTGTAGATACACTAACTTCAAGCAGCTTTACGAACAGTTAGGCGAACGGACCTTTTCTCAAGATAGCGCTTAATCGGCATAGCCATTAAATACAGGGCTGCCAACACCACAAATCCAACCTGGCTGTTATACCATAAAAGAGCAATTAAAAGTGCTACCAACAACCTTGTTTGCAACTGCATTCTGGTAATTTTAACTTCCTTAATACTTAAAAAACTCTCTGTTGACACCATTAAGTAGGCCAGAGCTAACACTAAAGCAGCTCCAGCTCCAATTAAAATTACCCCCGGCTCGGGATGTGGCAAAAAATTTACAATAGCTGCTATTACCCCTGCAGCTCCTGGAGTGGGCAACCCCTCAAAACTTGCCAGATTTTCCTCGCTAAGATTAAAGCGTGCCAGCCTGCTGGCAGCGCAAATTACAAACACAAAATTAACCAGCACGCCAAACTCATCAGCCATTACTCTAAAACACCAGTGATACATCAAAACAGCCGGAGCAATGCCAAATGAAATAAAATCAGAAAATGAGTCAAATTCACCTCCAAATTTGGAAGTGGCATTGAGCTTACGCGCAACCCGTCCATCCAATCCATCAAGTAGTATTGCAAGCCCAATTGCTACCGCCGCTTTTTCAAAGCGATCCGAAGCTGCATAAATCATGCAAAGAAATCCACAAAACATGTTCGCTACTGTGACCGCATTAGGCAACAAATAGCGCCTGCGGTACAGACGATCCCTCAGTTCCATTTTATCTATCCGTCTACTTTTCATTTCAGCGTACTAAGATACCACATTTATTAAAATTAACATAAACCTCTTTTGCCGGGACAGTTGCTATGTTGAGAAGATATAAATAGACGAATTATGACTCTGTTTTGACTAGCTTAAATGGGCTAACCAATCAAAACAACCTGCTGCTGCACCCTCAAAGCCTATATCTTAACAACATTATCCGCACAGGCTGCCATGCGCTCTGAATTATCAAAACAAACTATCGTAATGTCCATTTTAACCAGCCTCTTTAATACTTCAAATGAGCTTTGAAAGTATCCATCTGGAAGATCTACAAACGCAGAATCAATTACCAATACCTTCTTAAGATTCGATTTTTTCTTACCACCAAATTTATTTAAGTAGCGCATAAGACTTAAGCGAACCCTCTGAGGCACGTTAAGCATTCCGATTCCTGTTGACAACTCAAAATGTCCCAAACCCAGAGAACTCAGACAATTCAGTTTTTCACTAACACCTGGCTCGTCACAATACACTTGGGCTGCATCTGATATTTTAAGCAGTAAAACTTCACGAGGAGACAGCTCATTAAACCGAAAACCAAAGTCTACTAATCGTCCTCCCTCGCACGTGAGACAGCGCCTCAATCCGATAAAATCATCATTTACCATTCCCATACCAAAACACCTGCTGCACAGATTCTTTCCGCGGTAAAGAGCGAAATCGTCTTTTGAGAGTCCTGCTACTCTTGCTTCAAGCGAAGAAAGAAATAATGAGGTTAGCTCAGACCAAACCCCGCTTGACACGGCAATGCAATTATCCGCCCGTTTTACAACTGGCCAGGGGGTAATCAGTTCACATTTGAGCTGCTTTTCCTTAAGCAAGCCGTCCAGCACAACTTTCTTATCTGCACCTGATTGAAACTGCAGGCAATTAATCGCTTGATTAAAAATGCCAATTTGCCTGATACATTCCGAGTCGGCTCTATCTAACACGACTTCAAATTTATCTTTTAGTCTGTCACTAACAGACAGGCGAGCCTGTACCCCGGGCTTACTCTTACAGAAGGTTGCCGCAAAATCGCCTTCACACAACGGATCAATTACCAGACATAAATTTTTCTTCTTCAAAATTTTAACTAAGCTATTAACCCTGTCATATTCATCTTTAGTTAAAAATTGAGTAAGATAAACAAGTGCAATCAGTGCCTGATCAACTCCCAGTAAAACAAGCAGAACCAAATTAAAAATTATCTGTTCACCCTCCTGAAGCTCACTCAATCTGCACCCCAATCGCTTTTGACCCAATCCGGCATCTTTCATCAGGCTGCAAATATTGATCAGAGGAGCGGCAATATTATCAGGGCACTTAGAGTCGTTTCTCTGCTCTTCACAAAAGTCTTTTAAGTTTATAAATGAAAGTGTGTTAAGGTTTCGCCAGGCTAAGCTCTTCATACTAGCCTGATCGACAAACTGCCAGCCTTCCGGCTCTCTCTCCCCGGCAACACTTATTACGCTATCTATTACCGCCAGATCCAGTGAGTCAACATAAAATTTTTCACAATAGCTGCAGAAAAGATCGTCAGCAACCCTACCAATTTTAACTGCATTTTTATTGCCCTTCTCCAAATACCACACTACAACACGATGCCGATCTCCCTGTTTTGGCAGAATACAATTATACCGGGTAGCACTGTCGCCCAGACCGACTACATTAAAAGAATTTAATACCACATATACTGATGCGTTTTTTTTTGTTGATATTAAATCCCGGAACAAAGCGCCTGCACGAGTGAGCTCACTTCTTTTTATTACGCAGCTGTTTATTATCAGTCGCTCTGCCGAAAAATAATCCAGCAGATTAATGAAGTTCTCAGGAATATTGCCGCTATTAAAGCAATCAGTTTCTATCGTAACAAGCGCATATCCACTTGAGTATTTTTCAGCAAGCGTTTTTAACAGGTTATCAAGAGTATTCCGTTTAAGACCACTCCCACAGTCAGGGCAATACTTTCGTCCTAACTCTTTGAACATGCTTACCAACAGGGTTTGAACTCCTGTAAGTTCAGCCAGTGTAACCGAAGAAGATTTTAATTTTTCAGGTTGCAGAAAATCGCGGCCGGTAAGAGTTAACAAATAAAGAGGTCGAAGTGGGCCAAAGGTATCTATGCAGCTATCGCTGGTAGCGAAGCCCGCACCTAAAGAAGGATATTTAATTTTAGACCGAAATCGGGTGAACCGCAAACTAATCTCGGAGCAGTATTGCTGGAGCTCTAAAATGACCGGATCGTCCGGCTTGCCGACATAAATATGCTGTAATGAGGGCTTTAACACATCAATCAAACTATCAGTTCCCCTTTCATCCAGATTTCAACCATCACACCAATTATAATAACTGCTTTTCAGAGAAACCATTTGTCTAAAGTTTTAATAAAAACTCTTATTAATTGCATGTAACCTGCGGTGGCAGCGTGGACGATCAAGAGTACATTCAATATCTACCGATATTGAACCGCCAAATCTGGCCATCAGCAGAGCCTTATTTACGTGAATTTACTACAACTTCTTAAAGCTGCCATCTGTATAGTAAGGCAGGTAATAATCTATTCAAAATCTCAAGATTTAATTGCTTTTTAAGACAATCTGCTGTTAAATTATCGTGTTATAATTTTATGCGTTGTCTCGATCGGGGCATTTAAATCTTTTAATGGCAAAATTGGGAATGCGTGTCAGTGCCCCTTAAGTAATAATGGTTTGGCGCAATCCCGAGGAGCTCAGTAAATGAACAATACCGGAAAAAGCTGGTCAGTAATTGTGGCTGACGACCACGGAATTATAAGGCATGCCCTTAAAGATGTTCTCGGTGATGACAGTTCTTATGTGGTCGTCGGCGAGGCAGCGGACTCAGAGCAGGCAACACAGCTTGTGCTACAAAAGAAGCCAGATCTGTTAATTCTCGATCTCGGCCTTCCAGGAAAAAGTGGAATTGAAGTTCTTTACGAGCTTAAACGTGAGGAAGTTGCCACAAAGGTTCTGGTACTTACCATGTATGATGATGAACCCAAGGTACGGCATGCTTTGGCAGCAGGTGCAGATGGTTACACAATTAAAAACATTTCTCCGGAGGAAATGCTGACAGCGCTTGATACCATAAGAAAGGGAGAAATTTACTTACATCCCCGCTTTGAGTATCTAAGGGCAGAAATTGACAAGATTAGAAAAAAAGCAGCTGCAGATAAGTTTGCCGATCCCCTTCAGCGACTCAGCAGACGTGAAAGAGAGGTGTTCTATATGCTCGCCGACGGAATGCCAAACCGCGTTATCGCAAAAAAGTTGTTTATCAGCCCAAGAACCGTAGAAACACATCGCGCCAGGGTTATAAAAAAACTGGGCTTTCATTCCACAACCGATCTGGTCCGCTATGCCATCCGTCATGACCTGATGTGCGCCTGATTAAAGCCCCCACTGGTTGTGCTGTAAAACAGCTTCCATGGTCATACCGGTAGTATAAGTATATAGTAGCTTTATGGATATTGCCGTTAATGTTCTGACAGAGCAAAAGTATATAAAACACGTTGCTGGCTTATCCTTCCTTACCGGAAGAGGGCTGCTGCTTGTTATAACTGCCATCCTCCTTCTCCTGGGCCCCGCCAGTTCAGCTGATGATGTTATTGCAACGGTTATCTCTTATACCACCCTGGCCCTGGCTGGTCTCCTTCTGCTGGTCACAATACTCCGGGGGACGCATTTAAAAAAAGAGGCCGGCGTAATACTGGACACACAACAAAACTCGGAAGTGCTCTACTCGAACACTAAGGCAACTTTTATAATAAGAGCCACGGGCTTTAACATCCCACCATTTTACCTGGCAACAATCAGGCTTAATTTTGCTGTAGCACCTGATAGTGGAATTGTACACGAATTGACAGGATACTCTGAAAGCTTGCGCTATATCCCCGAAACGCGCTGTTTTCCCCATCGGGGCGATTGGACAGTCACCTCAGTTTCCGCATCATTTGGAGATCGACTGGGGCTTTCGCGAATCAGCTGGGAAATTCCTGCAAACAATATAAGTTTTAGGGTTCATCCACCCGTCAGATATTCAACCAGAATACCTGTGCTCAGCTCTGCCCACAGAGCGGGGGATCTTCTCTCCGATCGCAAAGAGCATACGGGAGATCCCTATGACATAAAACGCTACCACCCCTCTGACGGCATGAAAAAAATTCTCTGGAAGATATATGCCAAGACCGGGGAACTGATGTCCCGTCACCCTGAACGAGCAATGACCCCGGAAGGACAACTCGTGATCTATGCTCTTTGTGGAAAAAAAGACGACCATGTATGCAGCGCCCTTATTACATACCTTAATTACCTGGAAAACATGGATTTGGATATCTGTCTGGGCTGTGCTGGCATGGGAGCAGCTGAGCCGGCGCAGACTCCGCAAGCTGCAGAGGAACTTTTGATTGAAAGCGTCTGGGCCGCTGAAAAAGATAGTGCCGACACCATCTTTGCTGAAATTAATCATCTTATGGAAGCCTCAGTGGAAAAACTACAGAGGCGCACCATAGATCAACTTGTTATATTTGGTACTCCGGAAGATTTTTATACTAAGACAAGACTGGAGCTTTACCTTAAAGTTGGTGAGCATCTTGAGGCGCTTTCGGTCGTACCTGTATTTGTGTTGATTGAAAAAATGAAAAGAAAAGAGATTTCTCCGCAAACACCAGGCAATCAAGCGCATGCAGGCATTTTCTCCCGATTACTCTTTGAACAGGAACATAACCAGACAGCTTCACAGGTCAGCTTTATGAGTGACTTTACGTCTGTTTGTGCAGGCAGGAATTGGCAGGTTATAATAGACTAATGAGTTATCTATATCCGCTTTTATTTTACTACAGTTGAATTTTATGTGGACACTTTGGAGTCATCCATCTCTAAAAAGCAAAGAGGCTAAATACAGCCTTTTCCTGATTGTGTTTTTTAGATTCATCTTTGCAGCTGTGCTGCTTTATTCTCTCTCTTATGTTATTCAGCCCGGGACAAGCCCTTATCTCTTATGCTGCTCAGCCTTTACAGGCATTCTAGCCGGAACTGTACTGGCATTCAGCAGGCTCGCTCACCGAGGCCTCTTTCTCTTAATCACCTCGTTGGTTTTGACTTACCGCATAGCAATTGCTGTATTAGAGAGGTACTCTGAACAGCTCACCGCTGGTGTTTTTACTATTTATACATTTTCACTGCACGCAGACCTGGTTTTAACCATCTTTACTGCTGCACTGATACTCACCTGGTTATTCTGGAAATTTGAACAGACCCTTACTGTTGAAGTTCTAACGGTAATCACATCGATAGTTTACCTTTTTTCAGGGCACAGAGAGTTTCACTTTGATATGCCTAAAATTGTAAACACGCTGGCGTGGAACTTACAGGTAAATAATCTGACCATGCTGGTGATTATCGGGGTGACCGGCACTATGCTGGTAACTGCTTATATCTATATAGCCACGCTTCCTGGAAGACCCCGAGCAACATTCAAGGCAATACCGGTTTATGTGCACAGCGGTAAAAGAAGAACTCTTTTACTGCTCTCCTCTCTCATAGCTGTCGGAGCTGTAATCTATCTCGTAGCTCAGGGAGTTTATCAACACTATAATATTGCCGCTTTAACCCGAACTGCTAATGGCGTTGGTCAGGACAACGAAGAAGGCATGAGTCCACTCGGATTCCATTCGGCACTTGGGAGCACTAATCAGCCCGCTGCATTAGTAAGACTTGAAGGCGACTATAAGGAAAATCCGTTTATCCCAATGCTGTATCTGAGAGAAAGTGCTCTCTCAGAATATAATGGCCATGAGATGGTAATAGCTTCCAGGGAATTTGACCGAGATATTACACGCACCTCACCTGAACAGAGTTTTAAGAAAGATTATGACCCGGCACTTGGAACTCGTACTCCACTGGTGCAATCAGTATACCTCTTAACAGATCATAATAATGCTTTTGCAGTGGACTATCCTATAACTATTAAGCGACTTAAAAACCCCAACCCTTCACGTTTTAAGGCTGCATACCGTGCATATTCAATGGCCCCAGCCTTTACACTCGAATCTCTTGAAAAAATGTCAGTTGGAAATCCGAATTGGGATCAGAAAACCCGCGAACACTATTTAAAAACTAACCCAGATCCTCGTTATCATGAACTTGCAAAAAAGCTTACAGAGGGCTTATCAAGTCCTATTGAAAAAGCTTTAAGTATCGTTAATTATCTTAATAAACATGCAATCTATACGCTTACACCAAACCACGATGTTGATCCGAACAGCGATCAAACTGCTCCTTTTCTCTTTGGCGACCTTAGGGGTTATTGCGTACACTTTGCTCACGCAACCGTGTACATGCTGCGTAGTCTGGGAATTCCTGCCAGAATTGGTACAGGTTACCTGACCGACTTAAGCCAGGCAAAGGATGGGCACATTCTTCTCAGGATGAGTGATAGACATGCCTGGGCAGAAGTTTACATTACTAACCAGGGCTGGGTGCCGTTTGACACTCAGCCGGAGCATGTCGAAAGCCATGCTGACTCGCCTGTTGATATGAACCTGCTGGAAGAACTAATGTCAATGCTTGAACCGGATCAGGAAATTCTACCCGATAATACGCTTGACAATGAAAAAGGAGTGCAAAAACCGAAAGGATTTTATCTACCGGAGCCGAAACACATCCTCCTGCCTGTTGCACTGATCTTTCTGGTTATAGCACTTATTAAGCTGTATCTGAGGCTCTCCTGGTTAATTCCAGCGCAACCGGCGACGGTGCTGAAAAGATCTTACCGGGCGCTAATGGCCTCATTGATTGACCTTGGTCTTCCACGCAAACGGGGTGAAACCCGCAGGGAATACAGCAAACGAATATCCA
>RFHI01000169.1 GCA_003696425.1 Candidatus Dadabacteria bacterium
GACTACTGTAGAGGGGCAGGTTCGCAGGCCGCTTTTATTTGTAAGCACCCGCACGGAGATACCACCGGAGAACTTAATCGGTGCTACCTTTGATGTATCATATGTAAAAAAATTAACAGCGCGGCATGGTTTTGCTTCGGCTGCCCTTCCCTCTGTACTTCCCCCGGTTGAACTTGATACTAAAAGCGGCACAGTGACGGTCGTTGATGGCGGAATCTGTCAGAACGTGCCGGTTGATCCTGCTGCAAGGCTGGGGGCAAATCGTGTAATTGTACTGGACATATCCGGAAGAAGCTGGTGGCTGGATCGCTATCAGGAACCGCACGATACACGCCCGGATTGGGAGGTTCCAGCAAAGCCCGAAAGCTTCTGTTTAAGACCACCTGAAACATTTCTGATAAGAAACCGTGGCGCAATGGGCCCAATACTTAAAAAAGCAGTATCATCGTCTACAAAGAAGTTTATGGCTGCAGTCGGGCCTGTCTGGCCGGTTTTCCAGTTACTGAAACAGAAGCTGGGAGAAGATGTCGCCTACGAGGCTCTGACCTACGTTGCGCTGGATCCCGACTACATAGCAGCACTGATTGAGCTCGGATATAACGAAACAATCTCAACCCTGCGGAATGCCAGCAAGATAGAGTACGAACAAAAAGCTACCTATCAGGAAGCTGTCGAAGTAGCATGAACTAGCTTACGGTTCTTCTGCGGGCAGCGGGCCGGAACTTTTTCGAAGTCAAGAATGGTGCTGACTTCCTGTTTGCAGTCTCCTGAAAAATCCAGGTTAACATACCAGCAGGTAGGCAGGTGTCTGGCCATTATTTCAGCTTCAGAGCGCTCAAAATCATTTGCCCTTTCAGTAGTAACTATTAGTACTGGCACCCGAATCCTTTGAAGAAAGGGTCGTCCATCAAAACCTCTCATATGAGATCTAAAAGGCAATCCAAGCGGAAGGCTCTGCTCACACCAGTTTATCAGACGTGTATAAATACCGGGAGCTGGCCGTGTGGCTCCATCAATCAAAACCAAAGTACGAACTTTTCTGGGATGGGTCAGCGATAGATTCTGAACTAAAGAGCAGGTATTTCCCAGAGCCACAAAAGAGGCCTGCCTTATTTTTTTTTCTTTAAGCACCTGCTCCAGACCCTCTGTAAGCTGATACCAGTTTTGATTGTTTACACGCTCGGTTTCCAGCAGCAAAGTTCTGGTAACAGCCGGCAAAGCACTGACTAAACGGCCCGCAAGAGATTGATAACAGTCCGCTTCTCTGATCACAATAAAACACCTGCCTGAACCATTATCTTCCAAAAGCCTAATCATTTCCAGGCACATCTCTTAGTAAAGTTAATATTAGCAACTACTATAAGTAACTATATAATATTTTTAAAGAGGCCCGGCACAGTCAATCGCTTACGTATAGGTGTGCGCCAAGTTTGCTTTCTCAACACTCCTGCTCTTTGACTTAGACTTTTGACTTTCTTGTCGAAGTACAGCTCAAGGTTCAAGAATACCAGGCTCTGTAGCAATCTACATCTCAAACGCATATTTGATCAAATCAGAAAAGTGTGTAAAATTATTGTTGTGATCTTTAATGCCGCCAAACAGGTATAACACCATGACAGGAACTCCGGGGCCGTTTCAGATTATTAATAACAGGCTTCTCCCGGATGGAAAGCCGGCAGTGTCAAGTACTCCTATTACCCCCCCCAGAAGACGTTACTCCTGTGAAAATTATGAAACGTGTCTTGATCTTGCCTGTTCATTGAATTGGGACAGTTTTACCTGCCGAGGGTGTAGTGGTAAAATTAATAAAGCGCTTCTCTGGCAGGCTCATCAAGCCCGTAAGAGCGACCTGATTGCACGAAAAATCTGTTCAATTCCTGCTATTCAAATGCTGAAACAAAAGCCTGTGGAAGAGAAAGGCTGTACTGCTCCGGCAACACTTTTGATGGTTAAAAGCTAGTGCTGTCCCTGCTGCTTGTCTCCTCTCACAAAAAACCAGACAATGCCCCCCATTAGCGCTAAAAGGTATGCTTTGGCCCTTAGCACAACAGCGACGGCCAGCGCCTGCCCAGGACTAGCGCCAACGCCAGTCAAAAAAAAGTAAAACGCTCCCTCCTGAATACCGAGTCCATTAGGTGATAACGGAATTGCACCAATTAACAGAATTAATGGCAACACTACAAAAAGGTCGTATATCGGTGGATCATACCAGCCAACTGCATATGCAGCAACTGCAGTATTAACGACTGTTAATGTATGAAAAACAAGAGATAATAGTAGCGCTTTTATCAATAATTGCCTGTTTGCCCGCGCAAGATGGAACGCTTCCTGAATCTTGGAGAGATGTTTTATAACTGTTTCAAGCTTTTTTATTCTACCGAGCCGCGCAAGCATTTTTCTGTTAAGTGAGAGCCAGGTAACAACTACCAGAAAAATGGCCACCAGAATAACTGCCATTTTGATCTTAATATTCGCAACCTCTACAAACCACATGAAGATAAGTCCCAGGGCGATCATGGCCACAAAACCTGTGTAGCGCTCTAGGATAGTAGCAGCAAGCGCGTGGTGCTGGTCAGTTTTCTTACCTGCATACCAGCTTCGAACCGCATCACCACCCAAATAAGAAGGCAAAATCAGGTTGACGAAATATCCCACCAGATAAAGGTTAAATAGGTGAAGTACTGGAAGGCTGGAGCCAAATTCTTCAAGAAACAATTTCCATTTAAGTGCACTTACATAAATAAGAACAACCGAGAGAATTAACAGATATAATATCGCTTCAAAAGTCAGGTTTTTGAGAGCATCTATTAAACTGGCAGGGCGTGCCGTATAAACAAGCGCTACAAGTAGAACTATTGCAAACAGGTTCTTAATAAACTTTCCAATTTTCAAATCAGACAATCCTCTAGTGTAGTATTCTAACTTCAGCAATTGACCAGTCAAAAACTGGATCTCTGCCATCTTGATAAAAAATTACAGTTTTTATCTTTTCTCGCTTAAAAATAATTCTGAATCGCGGACTGCCTTCCATAAAGTACTGAATAGCACGATATCCCTCCGGATCAAGAACCGTAAGAGAGCGGCCATCTTCTCCAACTACCTCAACCCTGAGCATACGGGGGAAATCATGACTCCATCTACCTAAATCATAAACCAGGCCGTTTACGATCGTACCAGGCTTAAGATCAATTTTAAAGTTCATCCCCGGCCTCTGTGGCATGGCACTCCCCCAGCGAGTCGAAAGATCGCCATCAACGGCAAGCTCAGGATTCATTTTCTCATTAGATGCAGAGACCGAGTAAACCACCTGCCGGTAAGGCCTAAGACCGGAAGCAGCGTCAGTAATATCATAAATAATCTCATAGCCCGAGCGGATAGCCAGCTTAAATGAATAGCCCATTAATTTAAGCGCCTTTTTTACAAGCTTACTTTGCGCCGGCACAAGTACATATGGTGTAGAGAAGCGATCGTAGTGTTTAGCAAGATCCTGGTAGCTGCTTATCCTTACCTGCCCCGGGAGCTGAAAGAGAATAAACCTTATTGTCTCATTAGTTTCAAAAGCCAGCCTGTAGCCAATCCAGTAATTAGTGCGTATAACTTCTACGTTATTCTCCCTTAACCAGCTGATTAGCTCACTATGGTTCCTTGAAACACGCTCTCCTTTAAAAACAAACGGTTCACCAGGTATGGCACGTCCACCTGCATATGCTGATACAAGATTAAACAACACCAGAACAACCAACATCGCATTGGCAAACAGCGGCATTCTTGTAGAAATTCTGGCAAGCATCACGCCACACAGTACAAACAGGGAAACATAGGCCGGCAAGAGATATCGAGGCGCTTCAACCAGATACCCAAAAGAGCTGATTACAAAAACCGCCAGGCATGAAAAGAACAACAGGATAAATAAAAGTACTGGAGCACCATTATCATCAAACTTCAACTTAATTAATCTGCCAAGGGATCTGCGGTAACTTATTAATACTGCCACAAGTAGCGCGCCATAAAAAAGATAAGCGACCAGAGTTGCTCCGTAAAAAATATCAGCTGTCTGCCAGTACCTCTTTGCTCCCAGAAGGACCGGTAAAGCTACGGTGAAAAGGCCTTTGATGTGTTCTGTAATATCGGAAAAACCGGAGGCAGCAAACATTCCAAACGAGGCAAAGTCGTTCTTAAGATTATACACCCAAAAAGGCGCTCCACCGATAAAAAATGCAGTCAAACCCTGAAAAAAATGGTAAAACACAGCGACGAACCTACCGTTATCCTGCCAGAGCAGTTTCAGCAGCATTAAACATCCTACAGGCAGCATAAAGTAAATTATCTGATTATTAACCCACCAGCCAAATCCAAGTACAAGACCGATAAGTACAGTCGTGCTAATTGACGGCTCTTTAGACTGTAACCACCTAACTGTAAGTAGTGCTGCCACGGCACCAATTACAACTATTTCGATAAACCCGCCACGCGCTTTAAGACTCCAGATAATCAAAGTAGATGGAGGAATCGCAACAAGAATAGACGCGTAGCGTGCGGCTCTTCTGCTATAGCCCAGGGCAGCGATAAGATACACAACCACAATCAGAATAAGCGAAAAGATAAACGGAGTAACTTTAAGCACACAGCTTGATATCCCGAAAGCAGCAAATAAAAGCGAACTTACCAGCGCTTCAAAGCTTCCCATGTAATGCTGCCCGTAATAAAAAACAGGTATTGGTGCGCCCCCTAAGATATGCCGGGCCATTAATCCAACGATGGCCTCATCACTATCAATTACACAGTCAGATGCCAGCAGAAAATCTATTCGAAGCAGGGCTGCTATTAAGAGCACCAACAACAGCAATAACGCATCCTTTTTTAGCAACCTAATGAGCTGCATTTCCTGCTCTCTCCTGATGCTCTTTAAAGCAGCTGCTGTAGGCCTTTAAAGTCGCTTCTCCCGTGCGCTCCCAGGTAAACTTTGCTGCCTGATCTTTTCCCCGCGCGATAAGACTCTCTCTTAGAGTATGATTATCTTTGACTGCAAGAATCTGTCTGACAGCCGAGTCTGAGTCGTAAGGATCAAAATATAAAGCGGCATCACCCAGGACTTCCGGCATTGCTGAGCTGTTTGAACTAATGACAACTGTGCCGGCAGCCATAGCTTCAAGCGGCGGCAGCCCAAAGCCTTCATACAAACTCGGAAAGAAAAATGCCGTACTTGCCTTTAATAACGCCACCAAATCGCCATCCGGCACATATCCTGCCTGGATAACCAGTTCTTCACAGCCACACTCAGAGATCTTCTTACAGAGATTTGGGTACTGACGATCCTTTTTTATACTGCCGGCTAAAACCAGAAACGGCGGCGCTTGTCTCTCACGGGCATACACATGAACAACCTGCCTGAACACCTCCAGCATAAAGCCCATATTTTTTCGCTGATCAATACCACCTACATAAATTAAAAAGTCACGATTCAACGGAATATGATACTTACTTAAAACCACCTCTTTGCTGATAGCTGGCACCCTGAAAAAAACATCATCCACACCAAGATGAGTTACCAGAATTCTCTCCTCTGGTACACCCAAAATACGATGAACATCCTTTGCTGTATTATGGCTAATTGCCAAAATAAGCTCAGCACTTTTAATAGCTCGGTTTTCGAGCCAGCGGGCAAGCTTAAAACGCCAGTCCGGCCTGTCTTTTCTGTAAAGCTCTTTACACACAAGCGGAATAAGATCGAGCACAGTAACAATACAGCGCCTGCTGCTCCAGCTGGGGGCATCCATATGTGCCGGAAAATGCAAATAGTCCATATCGGCAAGCTGCCTGCTGTTTAACTGTAGCGGATAAAGCAGCTGCATTTTAACAGTGTTTTTCCCGGCCGGCAGAGCATCGACCACACTATTAACTACACGGGGGGCATTAAAACAGGTGTGGTCAAAGTACTTTATATTAATAAGCTCCGATCGGTGCGAATCAAAATACTCTTTAAGCTTTTTAACATAACGCCCTATACCCCTGAAGGCATGCTCTTTATAACCGGGATCAAGTGCGCTTATATCAAGTCCTACTGTTGGCAATTCTTTTTCTCCTGGAGGATAGCGATAGCCGAATTAAAACTTAATTAAGCGCGGCCCCTCCTGCAGCTGAGGCAGATTTTAGACCACAGTCAGATATAAAATATTGTGCGACCTGCTCAACAAACCGCTGATACGAAAGTTGCTTTTCTCTTTCCGCGCCGGCTTCCTGCAATCTGCTATAGAGCCTGTTATCCTTATAAATCCTGTAAATTAATGCTGCTATTTCAGCATGGTGTTTTTCATGCAGCAGCACTCCTGCATCAGCCATGGTATCGGGAATAGCACTCGAAGCATACGCAATAACCGGCAACCGGAAATGCATTGCCTCAACAAGCGGCAAACAAAAGCCCTCATGTTCACTCATGCAAAGATAAAAAGTAGAGTTTTCATATAGAGCTTTAAGCTGTGAATCAGAAAGCCCGCCCGTAAATTCAACTGCATGGTCTACTCTCAACTCACAGGCAAGCCGCCTTAACTCAAAGCCATAAAGCTCGGTGTCTGTATCAATACCAGCCAGCCAAAGCCTGCTATCTTTACAAAAATGATGGTGCAGAAAATAAAAAGTTTTAATTATATCCTCAATACATTTGTTTGGTGCAAGCCTACCCACATGTAACAGATGAATTCCCGGGGCAGCTTTTAGAGCCTGCGCAATACCGTTATCCGTAGCCAGATTCCAGCGCTCGGGATCAAGCGGCAGTTCCAGTACATCAGCTTTAAATCCCAGTTTGCCCAGCTCAGAGGCATTAAAAGGCGAATCAGCCAACAGGATGTCACTCACTTTGCACAGTTCAGGTAATTCTTTAAGTCCCCTGGTGACATTTTGAAATATTACCGGATTAACGCTTTCGAACCAGTGTGGTGGAGTCAGATTATGATAAATTAAAGTTCTGCGGGCCTTACATAACGAGCGGTAAAGATCATTTAGCGGCGATCCAAGCGAATAATGCAGTATCAGATCTCCGCTAAAATCATCCGGAAGCTCACGGTAATCAAGCGCCTCTCCTTTAAGCCTTGGGTGAACATTAATTGCATATATTTCACTCACAATTCCATGCTGACGAAGTGCCCTTCTTAGCGACAGCACTTCACCTGAAATCGCATCCCCATAACTTAAAGTATGTACAAGCTGGTGATACACTCTTTTCATCTTTTACCTATAACAGCTCAGCAAAACTTTCACGATAATGGTTATAAACAAGGCTTCCAAGCCAGAGAACAATAATCACAAATACAGTCAAATAAACGACAGAAAAAAGACTCGGTATCACACCATCAAGTATAAGATTATGATAAATCTCTGTTAAAGCTGCCAAGGGATTGAACGTAATGGTAAACTTGAGTTTCTCAGGTACTACAC
>RFHI01000017.1 GCA_003696425.1 Candidatus Dadabacteria bacterium
GGAACTGATCCTGCCCGTCGCTTGTATCAACTTTTCCAAGCACTATCGCCCTTCCATCCGGGAACTTTTCAGATCTTAAAAAGATCACGATACGATCACTTTCAGGAGATTTGCTCATGTCCTCAATAACCTCGTCCGGGCCAAGATCTATTTTAGCCACTTCCCGTACTTTTCCCGGGGTATGCGCGGTAATAACAAGCTGGCCGGCCGAATCTTTCTTCTGAGGCAAAAGTCCTGCCACGTTAATAAGCTCGTCACCTGCTTTTAAGGTAAGCAGCGACTCTCCGCCCAGATCCATGCGGCCGAGCGGCTCTATCTTGTACTTCAGGGTTAAGCGATCGGTAGTCACCGCTCCTTCATGGTCAACTTCCTGGCCTGCCGGAAAAGAGCTGTCGGAAAGATCCGGTGTCTTATCTCGTGAATATCTATCTCCCATGTCAGCTGACATCTTTACCTCCTTAAGCTGTGAGCGTCCTTTTTAAAACGTACCCTTTCAAGCCTGTTATTAGCTGGCCTGGGGCCAGTGTGCTGAAGCTTTTAAAGTATTATTCCAAATAGTTAACTAAAAGTTGTGAGGTTAGTGGTGCTCCTTACCAAAAACCTCGGGTTAAAAAGAACCGCCAGCGGATTTTATTCAGTAAATTGTATACCTTATTTAAATCTTAAGAAACACTCCGGCACAGCTGAAGCATTTTTCCCACAGTCACTGATAAGCCAGCGGCAATCGGGGTTAAGTTAGCTGAAAATACAGTAGATTCCGGTATTAACGGATTTCCCCGGCGTTGTCGATATTTCAAGCGGCCAGCTATCCTCCAGCTTGAAGTTTATACTCCCCCACGGCTAATATTTCCCTGTTATGAGTACAGAGCAGCTTGATATTTTATCCCCTCCCACGCCGCCTTTAAACTGGAGTGATGTCCTTAACGGTGAGCGTAAAAAAGATTACTTTAAAAAGGTGCTTGAATTTGTAGAGAACGAGCGCCGCGCAGGTAAGATTATTTATCCAAAAAACTCCGACATTTTTAACGCTCTTAAATACACCCCCTTTGATAAAGTAAAAGCAGTCATTATTGGCCAGGATCCCTACCACGGGCCAAACCAGGCACACGGGCTCTGCTTTTCAGTTCAAAAAGGTGTAACACCCCCGCCCTCTCTTCAGAATATCTTTAAGGAGCTTTCTAGCGATCTTGGGATTAACCCGCCCGAGCACGGCTCCCTTGAAAAGTGGGCCCATCAGGGAGTGCTACTTTTAAATGCGGTTCTTACAGTTGAGGCCGGAAAGCCACAGTCACATGCCGGGATTGGCTGGGAAATTTTTACAGATAAAGTAATTGAAGTTTTAAACCGCAACAAAAAAGGCCTGGTGTTTATCCTTTGGGGCGCTTCAGCACAAAAGAAATGTGCCTCAATTGACACCGAAAGACACTACATAATTAAATCGCCACACCCTTCCCCGCTCTCTGCCAGCCGCGGCTTTTTTGGTTCAAAACCATTTTCAAGGACTAATAAAATTCTTGAGTCACAGGGAATAGCTCCAATTGACTGGTCGCTTTAGCCAAATCAATTACCTGCCTACTCCAGCCTGGCCCATTTAGGTCACATTATTGTGTCTTCTAGTGTGTCAGGTAAGCAGCCGTTGTGGCCCTAAAATCTGCTGCTGCATGGCAAAAGCGCCCCTGCTACATGTACTTTAGATAATTATTACAGAAAGTTAATATGCTGTAATATTTTTACATCATATACTTGCCGGCCATTCTCTGATGTGATAATATTACATTAAGGACTCTGGGAAGGTCTGTCAGCTGATCTAAATTTAATCTGTTTAACCTTAATGGGGAGCAACCATGAAATTACGAAATATTTACTTATTAATGGCAACACTGGGAATCGCTTTTATATTGCAGCCGGCTACAGCCAGCGCAAGTCCATCCAAGAAAGCTGTCTTAAGAGCAGCAAAACGTGCTGAACGCGCAGCCAAAAAATCAGAGAGGCTTTTTAAGCGCCTTAAAAGCGATGATAAAGTAAAAGTTGCTAATAAACTTCAAAACAAAACTGATGATGATAACGATGGTCTTGCCAATGTACTTGATCCGGATGATAACGATCAGGATGTTGACAACGATGGCATTAAAGATGGCAACGAGGTGCAGAACAAAACCGATCTCGAGGACAGCGACACAGATGGGGACGGGATAAGCGATGATAAAGATCTTCACCCAACTGATTCCGATGCTGATGATGACGGTGTGCTTGACGGTGACGAGGACTCTGATAATGACGGCACTCCTGACGGGCAGGAAGATGATAATAACGTTAAAGGTCTGATATCTGCAATAACGACTACAGAGATAACCGTAAACAACCAGACTTTTACTCTTGATTCTAATACTCAGTACATAGGTTCAGATGATCAAAGCGTAACGCAGGCATACTTTGCAATTGGATCGTGTGTGGAAGTAGAGCCGGATAATTCCGGAAATGCTAAAAAGGTAAAACTTGAAAACGATAGCTGTGACAGCAGCAGTGACGATTAAAACTTAGCTTTTTCCCTTCTACAACAAAGCCCTTCAGAAGCTTCTGAAGGGCTTTGTCTTATCTAAACATTACAGCAGTTAGCAGCAAGATACCCCTGAAGCCCGCTAAGCGCTCCTGCCGGATGGGCGCCACTTCCACAAATATATAAGCCCTTAAGAGGCGTTTTGTAGCGCGCACACTCCGGAGCAGGTCTTACCAGAATCTGATCAAGCCCTGCTTCTCCGTGTCTTAAATTTCCATAGGAACAGCCAAATTCGGATTCAAGATCGACAGGTAGCCACACCTTTGTCTCACTAATATTATCCTTTAAATTGTCTATAAGCTCTGAAAGCATGGAAATCACGGTAGCGCTAAGCTGCTCCCTGGCCGCCTGATAATCCTCTCCCTTTATACAGTAAGGTACAAAGTTAACTGATCCAGCTATAAAGACACCATTATTTTGATGGTGCAACTGTAAATCAAGCGCTGGTCTCTCCGGAAGCTCACCGTATTTTACCGGATCAAAGGCCTGCTCAAGCTCGTCAACTGTTCCTGTTATTCTGATAAAATCCACCCTGTCAGCAACCGGTTTTTTAAATCGCGGGCTCTCAGGGAGCACAATACTAATAAACGCCGTTGTGCCGCGCTGGCGGAAATTATTAATCTTCCACTCAAAATCACTCTCCAAAACTCCTGCCGGAAGAAGCTTTAAAAAGGTAGTTTTAGGATCAGGTGAACTGAATACAACTTTAGAATTCAGCGCCTTGCCGCTTTCAAGCAGCACTCCGCAAACTCTATCTCCATCAGTCTCAAAAGATTTTACCCGACAATCAGTTTTAACTGTAACTCCGTAATCCTCTGCAGCTTTAAGCAGCGCCCGAATAATTTCCTGGCTGCCACCCTCAACCGGCAGCCCGCGGGCGCACTCATACAGCAGAAGATTGGTAGCCGTTCCGGGCGACCACGGCCCGGCCCACTCGCCAACAAGGGCCGGTAGCGCAAGTGCCGTAATTAACGTTTCAGATTCAAAATACTCATAGAGAAAATCCGCCAGACACATCGGCGCTACTCTTAAAAGCTCAGTCATATCACGCTTTCCAAGCAGCCTTAGCCTTAGAGCTGATTTTAAAAGCAGAGCAACTGAACTAAGGTCAGGTGAGATTAAATTAGGCGGCTTATTTTCCCGCAGTTCATTAATAAGCGCCGAAATGCGCGTAATAAAAGTGCGGTAGCGCCTGTAGCCTGCAGCCTCACACTCCCTATCATTAAAGCGCATACGTTCAGGCGCGCGGTAAAGCACAAACGGCTCATTCTCCAGGTCAGAGACCAGCACACCGGGGTCGCTACTGTAAAACTTAAGGCCATACGATTTAAGCGAGAGGTGATTTACTACCTTTTCTGAAAGTGTGGCCGTATCAAGTGCCGAGCCATTAAGCGCCGAAGCCACACCACCTGCTTCACTGCGGGCCTCAAGAAGAATTACGCGCTTTCCGCTTTTTGCCAGGGTACAGGCAGCTGTAAGACCGTTTATGCCTGCCCCTACCACTATGGCATCATAAGCACTCATAACAGCCCCTCTTTTAAAATACTCGTGGCAGCCAGGTAACCGGGAGCACCCATAACACCGCCACCTGGGTGAGTACCTGAGGCACACATCCACAGGCGCTTTACCGGGGTCTTATAATGCGCCCAACCTGGAGCGGGACGCAGGAATAATAACTGCTCAAGACTGAGCTCGCCGTGAAAGATGTTGCCTTCAGTCAGGCCAAATTCGTGTTCCAGGTCCCAGGGGGTAAGCACCTGCCTGTAAAGAATTGACTCTTTAAAGCCCGGTGAGAATTCCTCTATTGTATCTGTTACAGCATCACCAAATTCTTCGCGCTTATCGGGCCAGTGTTCTGCGCCCTCTTTTATCTTATAGGGCGCGTATTGTACAAAAGCCGAAACAACATGTTTTCCCGGCGGTGCTACAGTTGGATCAACAAGGGACGGTATTACAATATTAAGATAAGGCCTTCTGGAGAATTCACCGTATTTTGCCTGATCATATGCTCTCTCCAGATATTCAATGCTGGGCGAAATGGCTATATCACCGCGCAGGTGTTTATATGAAGGGTCCGGCCTGCCGAAGTGCGGAACACGGTCTACTGCAAAATTAACCTTACCGGAGCTTCCCCGAAACTTGTAGCGCTTTATCTGACTTACAAAACTACTATCTAAATGCTCTTCTCCTACAAGCTTTATAAATGTTCTGTGCGGATCCACGCCGGAGATAATATTGGAGCCGTAATACTCATCTCCGTTTTCCAGTGCCACGCCACAGGCTTTGCCGTTTCTTACAATTATATTAAACACACCTGCTGATGTCTTAATTTCAGCGCCAAAATGCCGGGCAGCATCTGCTATTGCCACACTAATCTGGCCTGTACCGCCCTTTGAAAAACCCCAGGAACGAAAGGCCCCGTCAATCTCACCCATATAGTGATGAAGCAGTACATAAGCCGTGCCGGGAGAACGCACTCCCAGGTAAGTTCCGATAATGCCACTTACTGACATGGGCGCCTTAAGCACGTCTGATTCAAACCACATATCAAGAAAATCAGCCGAGCTCATGGTAAGAAGCTTGCTGTGAAGCCATGCAAAGTCTCTGCCGCGGCTTAAAAGCCGCCTGCCCAGTTTTAAAGTTTTCAGTATCTCAAGCGGATTAAGTGAGGCCGGATCAGGTGCCGGACTATCTATTATTTCCTTTACAAAATGAGCCATTCGGCCCATTTCAACACCAAACTGGGGGTAAAGTTCTGCATCGCACTGACTAAAGCGCGAAATCTCCTCTCTTGTTTTATCAGCATCAGACCAGCGGCAAAGGCCCTTATCTCCCGGAAGCGGGGAATGCGCTGTCTCAAGCGGAATTATCTGCATGCCAAAGCGCGCAAGATCCAGATCGCGGATAATGTGTGGCCTAAAAAGGCTTACCACGTACGAACACACCGAGAACTTAAAACCTGGGAACACCTCCTCTGTAACAGCAGCCCCTCCAAGTACATGCCGCTTTTCAAGTACAAGCACTTTCCGTCCGGCCCGTGCAAGATAAGCCGCACAGGTAAGCCCGTTATGGCCACCACCGATAATTATGTCATCATACTTAATGCCCATCAGGCTCTCTTTCGCTCCGGGTTAAAAAACGGGGTCTCCGTTACAACTGCCGTTACTGTCCTGCGGCTGAACTCAACAGTAACTTCCATTTGAAGTTCAGTTCCAGCAGCACTGTATTCAGAATAAACAGAGGCAAGCGCCAGGTTCTTTTTTAATAGCGGCGACCAGGCTCCACTGGTAGCCTGCCCAATTTGCACTTCACCATCGGGATCATACACAGGAACTGCCGTGCGCCAGGCAGCGCTATTAACATGCGGTGGAAGTCCGTGAGCCTCAAATAATGCCTCATATTCATCCCAGTCCAGCACAAGTCCAACCAGCGCCCAGCGCGAACCGTTTTGTTTTTCTTCCCTTAGGGCTTTATGACCGTTAAAAGGCCCGCGCTTTAAATTAACTGTCCAGCCGAGACCAACTTCATAAGGTGTGCTTTTACGCGCTTCAATTATACAGGTCGGAGCACTGTAATAATCAACGCCGTTTAAGATAAAACCTGCTTCTACTCTGGTTACATCCATAGCGTCCAGTCCGCAGGGCATGAGCTGATAGGGCCTGCCGGCTTCAATCAGGCTGTCCCACAGTTTTAGAGCCTGATCGCGCTCCACCCAGATTTCGTAACCGAGATCTCCGGTGTAACCGGTACGCGAGACCCAGGCGTCAATGCTTCCCAGCTTTGTACGCAGCACGCCAAAAAACTTAAGCTGCCTCAAGTCAGCATCGACAGCGCTATCAAGAATATCCCTTGAATACGGTCCCTGAAGGGAAAGCACAGCCAGGCGCTCTGAGCTGTCTTCAACTGTAACGTCATAACCGCTCTGAAAACGTTTAAGCCAGTAATAAGTTGGAAGCGCTGCTGTAAGCCGGAAATAGTCATCATCAAGCCGTGAGACCGTACCATCATCAATTATCTTGCCGTTACCATCACACCAGCAGCAGTAGGTAACCCGGCCCACTTTAAGCTTTTCAATGTTTCTTACAACAATTCTTGAGAGAAACCTGGCCGCGTCCGGCCCATAGACCTCGTATTTATAGAGCGGAGTTACATCGATTAATCCGGCCGAGTGCCTGAAGGCGTAGTACTCTGGCTCATGACAGGTATCAAAAGATCGAACAGCATAATAACCGGCCCACTCCTTCCAGAGCATGCTGGTACAGAGCTCTGAGGTGCGTTTATGAAATGGAGTTGGTCGCGGCATATAATCTTTTTATACGATATTTATGCCGCTTCCAAGTAAAATAAATAACTAAACTTTCTCGTGACTCAATACAAAAGCCTCCAGCCGTGCTGCCAGCTTAAAGGCTTCCTGGCGAATATTAACCCAGCCGGTAACATCAAGCTCGCTGCTGCCGTGCTCAGTAGCATAGCTTTGGAAGGTATCAATATGAACCCTGAACAGATCCAGCGGCTCCTTCAGTTCGAAAAAATCTGCCGGCATGCTGCCCTTATTTGCACGCGAATGAAGATCTGATGTCAGTACGGTAAAAACATTGTTTATATCTACAAGCCTTCCAACCAAGCCATCAAGCATCTTAAAAGACTCGGTTAAAGACTCGTTCTCTATAAACTTCCTTAAGTCTCTGGTAAAAACACTAAAAAGACGTACTGTCTCAGACAGTGGATTATTTTGAAGTTCCTTAAGATCAAAAACGTATACCGGCACTTCTGCGCTCACCTTTCCAAGCGCCAGACCTTCCCGATCGTCATCAGTCGGTTCAATTACTCCCCTGTCATCCATTGCTGCCATAGTGCATCACTCTAAAATTACTTCTTTTTCAGGAATTTTAATCAAAACGTTATCATCAGAAGCATCTATTATGATTTTACCACCCTTTGAAAGTTTTCCAAACAATATTTCCTCGGCAAGCCGATCTTTAATTTCACGCTGCACAAGCCGGTTCATCGGACGTGCCCCCAGCTCTTCACTAAAGCCCTTATCCGCAAGGTAATTCCGGGCAGCCTCACTAATCTCAAAGGTTACCTTACGCTCTAATAGCTGTACCTCTAACTCCCGCATAAATTTATCAACAATCATAAGTACCACTTCACGCGGCAGCGGCTTAAAATAAACTATTTCATCAAGCCGGTTTCTGAATTCAGGTTTAAAGAGTTTTTTAATCGCCCGGTCGCGGTTAGAATCACTTTTCAGATTGCCAAAGCCAATTGAATTTGATTTATCCGAACCGGCATTTGTCGTCATTATAAGCACAACATTTCTGAAATCAGCCTTCTTACCGTGAGAATCTGTCAGAGTGGCATCATCCATTACTTGAAGCAGAATATTAAAAATATCCGGATGGGCTTTTTCAATTTCATCAAAAAGCAGTACAGCGTAAGGATGCTTACGGATTAAATCAGTAAGTATGCCACCTTCTTCATAACCGACATAACCGGGCGGAGCGCCGATAAGACGCGCCACCGCGTGTTTCTCCATATATTCACTCATATCAAAGCGGTGAAAGTGAATTCCGAGCTCATCAGCAAGCACTTTGGCCAGTTCGGTTTTCCCAACTCCTGTAGGTCCTGCAAAAAGAAAACTACCAACCGGTTTGCGATCCAGTTTAAGGCTGGCGCGTGAACGCTTAATTGCCTTTACAACAGCCTCCACAGCCTGATCCTGCCCAAACAGCCTGGCTTTAATGCTCTCTTCAAGATTTAAAAGCTTCTTTCGATCGTCACTGCTTACTGAGCGTACCGGCACTCTGGCAATTATCGACACAACTCTTTCAATATCCCGCTCAGTAATGGTTTTTTTGCGTTTTTTCTCCGGGAGCAAACTGTTAGCAGCACCGGCCTCATCAATTACATCGATAGCTTTATCAGGCAGGAAGCGATCATTTATGTGACGTGCAGAGAGATTTGCCGCTGCCTCAAGAGCGCTGTTTGAATAGCGTACCTTATGGTGCTCTTCAAAGCGGCTTTTAAGCCCTTTAAGAATATCAATAGTTTCCTCAATGGTCGGCTCATCAAGCTCTATTACAGAAAACCTGCGACTTAAGGCACGGTCTTTTTCAAAGCTGCGTTTATAGTCCTCATGGGTAGTGCTGCCGATGCAGCGCAGCTTGCCGGAAGCCAGTGCCGGTTTTAAAAGATTAGCAGCATCCATTGAACCTGTACCGGTTGCTCCGGCTCCTACTATCTGATGAATTTCATCAATAAACAGAATCACCCGTCCCTTGTTTGTAAGCTCTTTTACAATTCTCTTAAGACGCTCTTCAAATTCACCCCTGAATTTTGTGCCCGCTACAAGTGAACCCACCTGAAGCGAATAAAGCTCAGTGTTACGCAGCGACTCCGGCACGTTTCCTGAAACAATGCGCTGCGCAATTGCGCTGGCCATCGCTGTTTTACCTACTCCGGGATCTCCCAGAAAAAGTGGATTATTTTTCTGCCGGCGCGAGAGAATCTTAATAGTCCGATCAATCTCGGCTTCCCGCCCAATAATCGGATCAAGTTCTCCACGGCGGGCCTGCTCAGTCAGGTTCTCGGTAAAGCGCTCAAGAGCGCTGCGCTTTTTTCTCCCTGATTCCCTGCGCTCTTCTTCAACTTCTACATCATCCTGCCACTCTTCATCAGAATCGCTCTCCTGCAGCTCTTCCTGATCGTCCAAATCAAGATCAACTTTTGAGACTCCGTGTGCAATATATTGAATAACATCCAGCCTGCTGATGCCCTGCGACTCCAAAAAATAAACCGCGTGCGAATCCTTTTCAGGAAACAGTGCTACCAGCACATCCTTACCTGTAACTACCTCTTTCCCGGCTGAGTACATATGTGTAATCGCACGCTGCAGTACCCGCTGCACAGCAGGAGTTTGTACGGGGCCGGTCTCAGCCAGCTTATCGCTGGAAACCTTCTCCATCTCGTTATCAAAGAAGCCTTCGAGATCCTCTCTCAGTTTTTTTACGCTGCCACCACAGTTTTTTATGACATCTATAATCTGCTCGTCAAAAAGCAGTGCATACAGCAGGTGTTCAACACAAAAGAACTCATGCCCGCGCGAGACAGCCTCGCGGTACGCAGCTTCAAGGGTATATCCAAGTTCAACACTAAACATTAAGCTTCCTCAATCTGACAGGCCAATGGGTAGCCAGCCGCCCTTGCTCTTGAATGTACCAGCTCGACTTTGGCTTCCGCAATCTCTCGAGGGTAAACTCCACAAACTCCGCGGCCGCTTGTATGAACTTTTAACATAATCTGAACTGCCTCAGCCGGAGACTTCTGAAAGATACTCTCCAATATGGATACTACGAAATCCATGGTAGTATAATCGTCATTAAGGAGCACCACACGGTACATTTTAGGCTTTTTGGTCTTTACCCGTTCTTTTGACCTGGTCTTTGTGCCACTGCTGGTGTCAGCCATAATATATTAGAATAACAATATATTCATTGATGGGCCAGCCCTGCCCCTGTATTTAGATGTGCCACTGGAGATATCTTCTTCAGATGCCTGCACAGCGGTCAATCTGTTATAGTTTCATAGTTTTACAACATTTCGAATATTCTGCCGAAAAAGCTGATGGTTATTAAGAGCTTTCCTCCACACGAACTTGCTGATGAATACGGGCTTCTGGCTGTGGGGGGAGACTGCGAGGTTGATTCGCTGCTGCTTGCTTACCGAAACGGAATTTTTCCCTGGCCGGTGTACGATGATATTCTAACCTGGTTTTCGCCACCCAAAAGAGCTGTGCTGTTTTTTAAGGACTTGCATATCCCACGCAGCCTTAAAAAGCTGCGTAAAAAAAATTTATTTACTTTTGCGATTGACAGAAACTTTAATGAAGTTATTAACCAATGTGCGACAAGCCCTAACCGCGGAGATCAAAGCGGCACCTGGATTACAAAACAGATCATAGAGGGCTATATAGAGTTGCATAAAGCCGGTTATGCACACAGTATAGAGTGCTATAGTGAGGACAAATTGGTTGGCGGACTCTATGGAGTATCAATCGGCGCAATGTTTGCTGGTGA
This sequence comes from Candidatus Dadabacteria bacterium, assembly GCA_003696425.1. Classification (GTDB taxonomy): domain Bacteria; phylum Bdellovibrionota_C; class UBA2361; order UBA2361; family J046; genus J046. Next base: position 10,636 of record RFHI01000017.1, read on the forward strand.
ATCCATGTTTTACACCGAACCAAACGCATCAAAGCTGGCACTTTTGTATCTGATTGATTACTTAAGAAACCAACAGGTAGACTGGATTGATTGCCAGGTTATGACACCTCTTCTTAAACAGTTCGGAGCAATTGAAATTCCTAGAGCTGAGTTCTTGACATTGCTTAATGATGCCATTGCCCGAAACGTTCAACCTTTTAATTTCATTGAATAAGTTTAATAATTCCCAGCACTACTAAAAAACGAGCACCATTTATTACAATCCAGGTAAGTACGCCAAACAGAAGCATGGTAGCCAACGCCATCAGAGTATAGTCATTCTGTTTCGCTTCGGGTATATCTGTCAATTGACCGAGCCCATTTCTGAATATAAACAGACTATAAAGTATAAAAATAAAATTAAGATATCTGTAGGGCAGCGCCAGAGATAGCACACCTCCTAAAAACACTGGCACCATTGAAAATGCTGCCAGCCTGAAACTGTTAATCCGGCTCACACTTCCTCCGTATAACCAGGCCAACTTTTCCACCACCCAGGCACACATATAAACCATAAAAAGCTGTACCAGGTACGCCAGTAGCGAGGCTAAAAAGCTGCTTAATATGGTGTGTCCGGTTTTGGCAATAAAGTTCCCAAAAAACTCGCAGACAGGACCGATGGCTGCAAGCAGCAGCAGATATTTAATATAAATATCCCAGACTGAATCCCTGTCGCTGGCTATATCCTGCCAAACAGCTCGCGGCCGGAAAAGAATGTTAAGTACTCTATTACCAAGACGACCCAGGTATCCCTGGCATCTTTGTACGGTAGTATTCACATAGCATACCCAAATGCAGACAGCCTGTGTCCTTAACTGCGCTCTTCAATAGGAGTGTAATCCACCGCCGTAGGGCCGGTATAAATCTGCCGCGGACGGCTGATCTTGTTTTTTGGATCTTCAGTGTATTCTTTGGCCTGTGCTATCCAGCCCGGCAGCCTTCCAAGAGCAAACATAACTGTAAATGCAGGAACGGGAATACCCATAGCCTTGTAAATTATACCGCTATAAAAATCGACGTTAGGATATAGTTTGCGCTCTTTAAAGTAATCATCTTCCAGTGCTGCCCGCTCCAGTTTTTGTGCAATTTCAAGCAACGGATCGCTAATATGTAACTTATTGAGCAACCTGTCACAGGCCTCCTTAATAATTCTGGCGCGCGGATCAAAGTTTTTATAAACCCTGTGACCAAAACCCATTAAACGAAAGCCGCTGTCTTTCTTTTTAGCCAGCTCAACATACTTTTCAACATTACACCCATCATTTCGAATCTGTTCAAGCATCTCAATAACACGCTGGTTTGCACCCCCGTGCCTGTGTCCCCAGAGCGCACAGATACCCGCAGTAATACAGGCAAACATATTACTCATACTGCTTCTTACAACTCTTACTGTTGAAGTTGAGCAGTTCTGCTCATGATCGGCGTGAAGGATAAGCAGCTTATCGAGCACTTCTACATAAACCGGATCAACTTCGTAACGTTCGGCCGGAAGGCCAAACATCATGTAAAGGAAATTCTCACAGTAGTCCCTGTTATTATCAGGATACATAAAGGGCTGCCCGACTGATTTCTTATAGGCCCAGGCTACAATAGTAGGCAGTTTAGCCAGCAGCCTTATGCTGTTTAAGTAACTTACTTCCTCCGGAGTGCCAACTTCATCCTGGTAAAAAGCAGAGAGTGAGGATACAACCGAAGCAAGAATAGCCATCGGATGAGCATCCCGCGGAAAACCGTCATAAAAACGCTTTACATCCTCATGCAACATTGTGTGGCGACGGATATCTTCAGTGAACTCTTCAAGCTCGCTGGCTGTCGGTAGCTTCCCGTTGATTAGAAGATAAGAAACTTCAAGAAAACTTGACTTTTCAGCCAGCTGTTCAATCGGAATACCACGATAGCGCAGAATCCCTTTTTCACCGTCAATAAATGTAATCTCACTGGTACAGCTGCCGGTATTAACAAAACCGGGATCCAGCGTGATATAACCTGTCTCAGAACGCAGCCTTGCTATATCAATCGCTTTTTCTCCCTCACTACCCTCAACTATCGGAAGCGATATACTCTTGCCCGGAAGTTTCAGTTCTGCAGTTTCTCCCATTTTACCCTCTCAAAGTAATTTACTGTGCTTCTGTTTTCACTTATACCAGTCTACTCTTTTAGAAGATCCCATGCCTTAACCGGCTGCAGATGATTAAGGGCCGGACCTATTAGAATGATCATTCTAATACTACTCTGTTTTCACCTAACATATTCATACCCTAAAATCCACATAAAGTATTGTAATTCCTGAGCAGTATATTAACATTAATGCATAAGCAGCTGTTAATTTGGGACTCCTGCCGCTCCAGAGGCTCTAAACGATGTCTCTTATGCTAAAACGAGGCTGCCTGCTGTATTGAAATATACGCTACTGGTATAAAAGGTCTGTTCAAACGCTTCAGTGTGTTTTAATTGTAGCCACTTACCAAACTTCACATCTGGATGAACATTAGTCAATGACAGACGATAAGAAAGCTACTGCTAACAATCAGGAGAACAAAGCATTGAAGAATGGAGTAAACAGCGCAGAGACACATCACAGCCCTATTAGAAAAATCAGCCCTCTCGGCATGCGTGTGCTGGTAAAGATTATACCTCAATCTAATGTCAGCGAAGGCGGCCTTTATCTTCCTGAGGGTGCTAAAGACAATATGGCGGAAAGCCTGCTATGCGAGGTTATTGAAGTGGCCAGTGCTGTCGATGACGAAACAGAAGAAGAAACTAACATAAGCGGGATTCCTCAAGGCGCACATGTCCTGATACCGAGAAAGGCGGGAACACGGATACCGTGGGACCACAATCTTCGTATAGTTGAATCTCGCGAAATTTTGGCAATTGTAGATCAAATCGACCTGGTTTGAGTGCTGTAATGAACCGCTAATTTAATTGCTTCAATTAAACTTTTTGGATTTGCCTCTCCACGACCCGCAATATTCATGGCAGTGCCGTGATCGACAGATGTTCTTATAAAGGGCAGTCCAAGTGTTACGCTAACAGTTCCAAAAAAATCAAGTGTTTTTGCCGCAATATGTCCCTGATCATGATAAAGTGAAATAACCGCATCAAACTCTCCCTGCGTTCCCAGGTAAAATACTGAATCAGCAGGTACTGGCCCGCATATATCATGCCCCTTATTTCTAAGCGCTTCTATGGCAGGAAGCAGGATAAGCTGCTCTTCATCACCAAACATGCCGTGTTCTCCACCGTGCGGATTAAGAGCTGCCAGGGCAATTCGAGGGTTTTTAAACCCTATTTCCTTGAGTGCATTTAGACACCCGAGGCAAAACTGCTCTATTCCTTCCACGCTTAGAGAGCGAACAATATCCTTGAAAGGAATATGACGGGTATAAAAAAATATTCTTAACCTCCCTGTTTCAAACATAGTGTAAATATTTCCTGCGCCTGTTTGATCTGCCAGGATTTCAGTATGCCCGGGATATTCTATAAATGCAGCTTTCAAGGCTTCCTTATTAATTGGTGCAGTTACAAGCGGCTTTTCAGGTCCGGCTAACTCAATTGCTTTGACTAAAAAGAGATAAGATGAATTGCCATTCTCTGCTGTAATAGCACCATCAGCAACAGTTACATCAGGTACGTTACAGTTTACAAGCCCAGCCATTCCATCAGAAATATTATCGTCCGGTGTTTCCACAATCTCGAAATTAGTTTTCACACCTATTAACTCAGCAGTCATCTCAAGCACATTATTGTCTGCAACCAGAACAGGCCGGCAAAACTCAAACACTTCGCTGCCAGCTGCTGTTGCCTTAAGGACAATTTCCGGCCCGATTCCGGCAGGATCTCCCTGAGTTATCAGTACTACTGGCTTATTCATTTATCGAACCTTTCTTGTGCTACCCGTTAAATGATATCTTAATTCTAAAGGAATGGATACAATTCAAGTAGCATAAGTTCCCAGCATTAATAAAAATTCCGGTTTGTACCTGTACTTTTATGTATTCACTAAATTCAACAACTTAAGTAAAATTAAAAAGACAGAAATTTATTTACAAAGGTTATCAAGTATGGGTTCAAACAGTAATCCTCTGGCCAATAAAGGATCCGGCAGTAAAAACCTGATGAATACCCCTTTGCTGGTGGCTGTTGAGAGCTACATTTCTTACTATGCCAGCGGTTCAGGCCACACTGCCCGTGCCAAAAGACTTGACCTGGATAAATTCGTCACTTTCCTGACATCGTATAAGGGTTATTCAAAACCTGAAAAGTTAAAGCTGAAAGATTGGGACTTTTCTTCAGTGCAGCGTTTTGTTGATGAACGATTAAAACTGGGAGAAGCTCCCAGTACAGTAGCAAGGCGTCTTGCAACTATAAAACACATGGGTCGTACTATGGCTGAAAAAATAGCGGGCTTTGTTAATCCGGCCCGTGAAGTAAAAGCTCCAAAAACAGCCCCGCCCTGCCCTAAAGCATTAAGCAGAAGTGAAATTAAATCAGTTCGCAAACGCGCAATCCTGCGGCTTAATGATAAGGATTCATTTATACGCAAACGCAATAAAGTGCTTTTTGAGTTTTTGCTTGACACCGGCTTAAGAGCGGACGAAGTAAGGCTTTTGAAACTGTCCCAGATTGACGACAACCTTGAATGGATATCCAATGTAAGAACAAAAGGCAGGCGCTACAGAAATGTTTATATTACTTCAAAAGTACGCCCGATACTTAAGCAGTATCTGGAGGAAAGAGAACGTGAGTTAAAGCGCTTTTATAAAAAACTCCCTAAAGCCAGAAGCCGCGCTCTGCCGCTTTTTATCAGCACTTATAACGCTGATCCGGCAAAACCTGAATCGTTTCTTATGGGGGCAAAAACTATCTGGCGGGCAATAAATGAGCTCTCAACTGAAACGCATCTACATCCTCACCTGTTGCGGCATTCGTATGCACTTGATTTACTCTCAACCTCAAAGGATGTAAGACTTGTTTCACAGGCGCTGGGCCATAGCGATGTACGAATCACAATGCGCTACACTGAACGCAACGAACAGGAAATTGCCAGGGCACTTGAAAAAAGCCGCCGCAGGAAAAGCGCTTAAAGATACAACGCCATACATTTGGCCGAACCGCCACTTTTTTGAAACTCAGAAAGATTAACTGTGACCGGGTTATATCCGAGCGCAACTAACGTCCTCTCGGTATCAGGACTGCCTGATGCCATTACGACATTTTTATCAATCACTATTGCGTTGCAACAGAAACTATGGGCATCTTCCTTACTAACTGTATACAGATCCAGTGTGTTTTCCAAATCAGTAAAGGACTCAGAAGAAAAAGCCTGGGGGTAAATAAGCGCCTTCCCCCCATCAAGCGGGCAAAAACATGTGTCAAGGTGGTAAAAGTGCTCTGTTATAAGTTCACAGAGGATCAGCTCTTTTACATCCAGAAATTTAACGATCCCGGCATAGCTTTCCCTCCTGGTGCGCGGCCCTGTACCTCCAATCAGCCTGGAGCCTGCAAAGAGCGCATCCCCCTCCCCCTCAAAAGCATGCAAAGGATCGTAGTATATTTCATATCCGTTAGACTCAAACCACCTGCGCAACACCGACTCTTCTCCCTGACGCTCTTTATGAGCGAAGCGTGGAATAACACACTTATTTCCCTTAACCAGCCCGCCGTTAGCTGTGAATACCAAATCCGGCAATCCTTCAACAGGCTCAAGCAGACTAACCTCTCCACCCAGTTTACATATTGTATCGTAAAGCTCCTGCCATTGCTTTTCAGCCAGCTCTTTTAAAGGTTTATTTTCAGGCTTCATCCATGGATTGATACAATAAGCCAGCTCAAAATAATCAGGCGGGCACATCAAAAATTTTCTACCTTTACCCTGTGACATAACACTTAAAATATTTTGGCCAGCATGCAGCGGGCGCTTCCTCCACCGTACCTCTCTACAGTATCAAGTGGCACAAAGAGCGGCTCGGCATAGCTCTCTATCTTTTTTAACTGTTCATCAGTAAATGCCGAATTAGCGGTAGCTGACATAACCAACAAGAGCCTGCCATCTTTTGAGCGCACCTCAATTACATTACCACAAAAAGCGTGAAGCTGTTCAAGTGTTATAGTAATAAGTTCAATACCGTGCTCTTCCAGAGATTTTCTGACAGCATCACGCTCTTCTGCGCTTTTAATGGCCTCAAGACAAATTACAGCATACCCTGTCCCAATGTTCATCATAACATTAGTATGATAAATTAGCGCCCCCGTCTGATCATAAGAACGAAATATTATAACATCGAAACCTAATATTGTGGCCCATTCTTTTATCAGATCCGGATTTGTCCTTTCTGATAAACTTGCATAAGCAAGCTTATTTGCGCGATCAAGCACAAGGCTTCCTGTGCCCTCCAGGAATTTATGCTGCTTTTCGAAGTGACTCAAATCGTAAAATCTTTGGTATCTGCTTTTTAAAAATTCTATAATCTCTTCTCTTCTTTCCAGCCTCCTGGTTGGAGCTTTCATAGGATAAAGCACACAAACAGATTCCTTATGGGTAGAAAACCAATTGTTTGGGAAAACTGAATCAGGAGTTACTATTGATTGGTCATCGCTAAAGGCGTGAACTGTTACTCCGGCTTCTTCGAGCTTAAGTCTTAGGCCGTGAAATTCCTCGCGTGCCTTCCGCTGTGCATGCAGAGCCTCTTTACTGCTGTTACAGGAGTGCTGAAAATGATTATCAGCCAGGGTTTCAGGATTAGAACCGAAATGTAACGGTTCTATCATAAGTACTTCATTTGAGCTCTGCGACATACAACCTGGTTTTTTACTACCTATAAAGTCAATTTACCCCAGCATAATAATTTAAGCGGCCGGCATCTTAAAAGGGGTTATTTACAATAAGGGAGTCCCTGAGAAGAACGGCAAGCTGCCAGTTATACCTATTAACAGTCAGCCTGGTATGTAGTGAATTATTGTGATTATATTAACCTTTCAAAACTTCTATTATAATCACATTCTATTGAACATTGGCAGTTGCTTTTGTTGCTCACTTCCAGAGAGGGCTTGCCAGGCAGGCCATAAACAATATTTTTTAACAATCAGTTACAGCTGTCATTTTACTTTATAACTGGTTTTAATTTGCTGCCTGATTGTATACGGCCTCTTCTTCCGGTAGATCTGGCTGTCTATCATAAATTCTTTGCAACAGTTCAGTCTTCTCACTGTTAGGTGCTGCTACCGTATCAAGCGCTGCTGCCAGATAACCAAAGGCTTTGCGCCAATCTGCCGATGTAACACCGATACGCTCTAAAGTAGCTTTAAGACCTGGCCCACGATATTTTTGGGGCCCATCAGTAATTTCGATCAAAAAAGATGCCAGTGCCTGTTTTACTTTCCTAAGACGCCTTTGATCATAGCCGGCAAAAAACCTGGAGAGTGAAGCATCGTTACGAAGGGAGACTAGAAATGTATCTGCAATTGATGCGATCAACAGGTTGCCACCCAGACGGTTAAAGAGTGTGTTCTCGCTCATACTACCTCCTGCCTGTTTGCTGCACGGATGAAAGAACGTCATCAAGCCCGGACAGGTGTTGCCATCCGATCCACCCTGACTCTATCAGAAACTTCGCTGCATTGGGAAAATAGTTACGGCTTGAAATTATTAGCCTGTATTATCAGGAGATTACGAGCGAATAATGGCTCGATTTAAATAAGACATTGTTTTAAAATGCTGCTATAATCGCTTCTGACTGTAACTCTAAACGCGATGCAGCATTATGAGCTTAAGGCCTACAGAAGATCCAATGGGTGATGGGCTTCAATTTCCGCCAAGGGAACTTACTCGTTCTGAAGATACTAACTCAGAGCAGACTGCTGAAGCACTGCAGCCTGAGTCCGGCAGCACCGAAATATTGAACCGCACAGCCCAATTCGAACTTGAGCAATATACGGAACAGATTGCATCAATTGATTTTAAAGAGTTTCTTGATTTAGCTCTTAACAATCCAAAGCTTGTGCGCCCCATAGGACAATATGTAGCAGATGCGTTTGATTACTTTGGTTCCAGAGAAGAGAGCATTGCTGGACGAAGCATTAAAGTTTTTGAGGCTATGAACTTCCCGTGGCGAGGAAAGTTAGACGCTCAGATGGATGCATTGCTCGGCCAGGAAGAGGCAATTTTTGATTTTTATCAGGCCTGCTTGGAGGCTGCTAAAGGCAGCCACCCTACTCGATTACTGCTTGTTCACGGACCAAAAGGAAGCGGCAAAACCACTTTCTTTAAAATGCTGCATGAAATGCTTGAAGAGTATTCGAGAACCGATCAAGGCAAACTTTTCAGGCTCTCATTCGAGTTCCCCGACAACAAAGGCACACCACTGGGTTTTACAACATCAGCTGAAGAGAGCAAAGCCGGCAAAGGAACAAATTTCAGAATTGCTGCCGGATATGATGTGTCACCTTTCACTGTTCTTTCTAACCCAAGTGCATTTAGCGCTCTAAAGCAATCCCCCACAGAAGAACAGGGTGAAGTGGCAACACCCCGCCAGTTGTTTTTAGATCGCCTGCAAATTAACAACCCTGATTCAAAAATTTGTGCGCCCTATATACTCGAGGCAAAACCGGACCTGCTGACATCGAGAATCCTTGAGCGTCTTGAGCGCTACTATAATGGTGATTGGGAAAAAGTTTTAAGTCACGTACGGGCAGAACCATTTACTATTTCACGTGAAAGACAGAGCGGAATTGTTTCTTGGGCGCCTTCCCTGTCGGGGCAGTATCCTGGCGATCAGTTACTTTTTCAGCCGGGGCCATTTGATCCTCGTAAAATTCCTGCAGAACTTTCAATGGATGCAGATGAGATAAGAAAGATACGCGATCCCAGAACAGGGCAGCTAATTGTGCATTTACCTAATTTCTTAATTCCGGGGCAAAGCCAGCAAGGTTCACTTTCCGACTACACATTTCTTCTTAGTGTTGAAAACGGATATATCCAGGTTAACACCTCACAGGGGCTTGCAGATGTGCCTAGTAGAGCTTTATTCACCGCCGATGTAAACGATGTGAACCTGTTAAACCAGATGACTCACCCAAACTACCCACATTTTATGGATCGGGCAGAGTTAATCACTTTCGGTTTAATTACGCGCTTTAAGTCCGAAGAAGAGGTGTATCAGCTGGCTGCACGAAAACTGACTACTGAAAAAAATCGCCCGGATCCGCACACCCTGGAAACGCTGGCATTATTTGCTGTCGCAACCAGACTGCTACTTCCGGATAGTTCCTTTAGTGAATATTCTGACAATGTTCGTCCATTAATACCGGAGCTTACAGAGATTGAAAAAGCAATTTTGCTGGAAGAACGGGTTGATGTCGAAATCATTAACATGCTCAGAGACGAAGAGAACCGTCTGGACGATCAGGAGCTTGCCCGCTTACGGGCTGAGGTAGGTGCATTTAAGCGGGAGCACAGACTTGGTGTAGGCGAAACCAGATTGGGCTTATATGATGGGGGCTTTGGTATATCAACTCGCGGCGGGAAAGAGTTGCTGCTACGCGGAATAATTAAAGACGCGGGTGAATCTCCTATTACAGTACTTGATGTGATTGATTTTCTGCGGGAGAGACAAAAAGGCGGCTACAGATATGAGGAATATATAAACCGGGTTAAGGAATTTCACCGCAAGCGAATACGTGATGAATTTCTGGCGAAAGATCCGACACACCACAGCGATCGAAGTCTGCTGGAACAAAAAGTAGAGGAGCGTTTTAATCGGGAATTCCCTCATCTGCCTCGTAGCGTTGGCGAAATTATAGATCAGCTGGAGGATTATGCCCGTAAAATTGTGCGTGCAGACATAAAAAACGCTATCGGCGTAGTTGAAAAACTGGAGGCCCATAAAATGGTGCGGCGCTATGTCCGGAATCTGATTGCTTACAACAACCGTAACAATATGTCGCTGACAGTGGAAAAGCCTGAAACTTCAATGACAGGTGACCGTGGACCGGATGAACATTTTTTAAGGCACTACGAAGACACTTATCTCAATTGGGATTCACATGAGATCCCTGAGAAACAAGCCCAACTGATTCAACAGGCCAGGGCTGAAAAAAAATCATATCGCCACCTGCGCAATAAAGAACATATCAGAGATATCATGCGACAGGAGCTCGGTTCTACCTTAAGTGCCAAGTGGCAGGACAGCGACAAAAGCGCCACACTTGTTGATATGGCTGTAAGTTTTCTTCCTACTCATGTTACCAGGATTGAAAGGGTTGAGGCTCAGCGGCGCCGTAATATCCTTCCTGAATTTATGGAGGATGCCAAGCAATTTGGCGGGCCGGACGGCAACAGAATTATCGAGTTAGCCTATCAGGGTACAGCAGATGAACGAGCCAGGGTAGAGCGCTGGGAGCGGGCTTGCCGAACTATGACTGAAAAGATGGGTTACTCAAAAGAAAATCTGGTAAAAACAATTGTCTGGGCCCTGGATCAGAGGGCATCACGAACAGCGCGAAGACGCACCCACCCACGATGAATGTTAATATTTACAAACCATTAGCTTTCTCGTAGAAATACCACAAAGTTTATGCGATACCTTTTGCACTTTATCCTGCTCTAAAATAGAATCGTATAGTAAACCGATTAAATACCATTGGAGAACGGGCCCAATGACGCTGCTAAGTTCTGATCCCTTAACCTATACAGTTATTGCAGTTTTAGCCGGTATGCTGCTGGGCGCAGTTATAGTGCGGCTGGTTATGCAGAAAGATATAAAAGACGCCTACAAAAAAGCGCGCGCTGAGGCAGAGGCCGAAAAGGCTGAACTTAAGCAGGAGCTGGATGTACAGTTCGGTAAAATCCGGGAGGGGCTGCTGCAAACTATTGACGCTTATGAAAATGCCATGGAGAGCGTTGAACGTAAACTGACTCCTGCATCAGCTGCAAGAACCGGGCTTGCTGCCCCGAAGGCCCGGCTGCAGATTGAACATGCAAGAACTTCTGCCGACACGGATAAAACCGGCCCCCTGACCGCCAGTGAACCGGAAGAGGCCCCGCTTTACAGAAGCTACCGCGATTTGAGTAAAGTTCCTGGAACCGAAGAACAGGCACACTCCGGTTCGCTGGAGGCTGAAACAGAAGAAGCTTCCTCCGAACCGGCAGGTACTGCTGAAGACAAAACAGGCACCTCCGACAGAGATGAGGCTACAAGTCCCCTTTATAAATCAACTAACGGTAACGGCTACCGTGCGGAAAAGCCGGAAGATGATGAGACAAAAGAGAAAGTTACTACCTTAACACAAGAAGCAGGGCAGTAGCACTCATCTGGCAACAGAGACTAAAGGTAAGATAGATTCATTTACGTAAACGGCCACCTGGCCGTAAAACATCAACGACTCATGAGAGCTTCACACTAGTCGGCAGTCACCCACAAGCCCGGCCTCATAAAAGTGCCTTCTTTACTTTCTTGAGTGCCCTGAGAGCCTTTTTTCGGTTTTGCTTGTATTTTGGCGAACCGGTTTTTGTTGCTTTACGGCCTGCTTTTCGCGCCCTTGAAGTAAGCTTCCCAAGGTCAACTGATGCGCTGGTAACTGCAATATTAAACGCCACCGTATCAACACAGCCAACCATCTGGTCAAGCGCTTCTTTAAGCAGCTTCTTGTTCTGTTTTAAGGCTTTTTTCTTCTTTTTATCCTTCTTTTTCTTTCCTGTAGTTTTAACCGGTTTTACCTTTTTTACGAGTTTTGAAACTGCTACAACTTTATCTTTTAGTGTTGCTGCTGAAGGATCATCGGGGCACTGATCGCTTATATCCGGCGATCCGTCAAAATCTGAGTCTCCCAAAACCGTTACCAACTTATGATCCAGGTTATTAACCTCCGATGGCCGTACAGCCAGAAACTGCAGACCGAATGACGGGAAACCGGGATCAAATTCATCCTGGGAAAAAGAAAAACTAAAAAATGAAAATTCCTGCGATAGAACCCTCTTTCCAGCTATACTTACATTCAGACCATTTACAACGTTAAGCTGGAGCAGATTCCCGGTAGTCGCCGTTACACGTATGCTGGGAATAGTAATAGCGCTGGTTACACTTCCTGACGGCTTCATCACTCCATAGGGGGTAAACCCTATAAGCGCCGCAAAACTGTCGGGAGGCAGACTGGGATAGCCGGGAGGTAAACTCTCAGCAACAATAATAGCAGCTTTGGCCCCTGCCTTCTCAGCATTTTTAACCTGCTCATCCTCATCACAGCTGGCGGCAGCAAGCATAAGAGCAATATTACCGGATATTTCAGCAGTATTTGTAATATCGCTGCAGCCATCGTTTGGATCAGATACTCCATCCTCAACAAGTTTTACGGTCCCGCTAACTTTCTCCCCCGGTTTAAGGCGTGGACCAAATAAAGCCCCCTTTGCGTCATAATCTCCCGCAATTCCGGCTGGAGCATCTACAGTCAGCGACACCTCAGGCTCAGTTAAAGCACGCACGGTTGCATCGATTGTTGCCGTTTGCGATGCAGCAAAACCCGCAAATTGATAAGCCAGATTATCACTACTCAGAAACGGCAAAGCCACCGCCCCGCCAGAGACAACATGTGAAAGCAGTCCGAATGATGCCGGGTACCCTAAGGCCATCATTGCAGTGGTTGCCTGCATAGGTCCCAAATTAGTCATTACGGAATTTACGTCTATGTTCTGCCCTTCAATTACCTGGCTGGTGCTGGTTGTAACTGAGCTAGATAGATCTGCACCGCCTGAACAGATCACCTGAAAGTCATCTATCTGAACATAACCGCCAACATCATTACCAGGACTCGGATCATAGTACCTGAAACGAACCTTAACACTGTCACTACCCAGGTATGGTGCAAGGCTTTCGGTAAAAACAACCGGACCGTTGGAGAAATGAAATGTATGTACGATATCCCAGGTAGCCCCTCCATTCCCTGACACTTCTATTGTCAGCCGGTCCAGCAAAAATGCAACATCAAGATAACGTATGCGGAACTTAAAACTCGCTGAGGTAGCCCCTTTTAAGTTAAACTCTGGGCTTACAAGCGCTGTATCATAGGCGGGCCCAGTGCCAGGCGGATTCATACAGGCGGCCTCACCGCTGCCACCCGTTAAATTCGGCAAACCACAATCGGCAAGATTCCCCCACGTCTGACTGCCTCCAACAAGAGACTGCACCTCCCAGATATCAAATGGATTGGAACCCGAGGGGTTAAAGTCTGTAAAAGTATACGGCGGAAAGCCGCAGCCAACAAATTCTATAGCCAGCAACCTGCCCGGCAGAGATAAAAGAATTACTGCAGATAACAGCGCAGAAATAAGGAAGGGCTTAGATCGTGAAGAATAATTTTGCATATTATAGAGACCTCCGTTTAACGGGCAAAACATCGTACTGCGGTTTTACCCGGCAAGGTATAAGTAAGTATGACTTAGCGGCCACACAAGTTGTTATGGCAGCTTACCACCAAAGTGGGTGGTAATCAAAAACAATTTATATACGGCAAGTTAGCCCATATCGGGCTGCCGGGCTGCTCCCGCAAATTCCAGGGCAAGCTGCCTTGCGTTAAGTTCACCTGCCATATCTGCGGCAGCAAGACCTGACACTCCCACACCGAGCAGCCTTACTGCCCGCCAGCCGGCTTCTGTCTTGCCTAACAGTGCCAGCGCGCTATCTCTTATCTTATCCGCACTAAGAGGTGCATCAGCTGTATATGAACGGGTACATTTTTCAAAGTCAGAATAGGTAACCTTCAGTGTCACGGTACGTCCGCTAAGACCCAGCTTCTTAAGGCGGCCGTTAAGCCTCCCTGAAAGCTCAATGATTTTTTCTCTTAAAATATCCAGGCTGCTTATATCCCTTTCAAAAGTATCCTCGCAGCTGACTGATTTTCTCTCTCTAAACGGTTTAACCGGCCTGTCATCAACACCGCGGGCGGCATAATAGTACCATCTTCCATGCTTACCGAAAGATTGTACCAGCTCTTCAAGGGCGAACTTTTGAAGATCCCCGAGAGTTCTTACTCCCATAGCATTCATCTTTGAACAGGTTACCCGCCCAATGCCCGGCACTTTTGATACAGGCAGTTTCTTTACAAACTTTGCGACCTTCTCAGGAGCAATTACAGTAAGACCGTCCGGCTTTTCTAAGTCTGAAGCCACTTTGGCCAAAAATTTATTAGGTGCTACGCCGGCTGAAGCAGTAAGTCCTGTATACTGAAATATCCTGGCCTTAACTTGATGCGCAAGGTCGCGCGCCAGCGGGATGTTTTTCTTATTATTAGTTACATCAAGGTAGGCTTCATCGAGGCTGAGTGGCTCAACCAGGTCAGTATACTCCCTTAAAATCCCCATTATCTGGCGTGAGACATGCCGGTAAACATCAAAACGCGGCTTAATAAATATCGCATCAGGACAGAGCCTGTAAGCCCTGGAAGCAGGCATGGCAGATTTAATGCCAAATTTTCTGGCTTCATAACTTGCTGTTGCCACAACTCCACGGCTATCAGGTGCACCGCCAACCACAACAGGCTTCCCCCGGTACTCCGGAAAATCACGCTGCTCAATAGAAGCATAAAATGCGTCCATATCTATATGAATTATGCGCCGCAAATGATCGTGCACAGTCACAGGTTCCAGTCGAGTGATTTTCTGCTGTATATTCTATCAGCGGCGGCGGCCACCTGTCGAGCAGATTCCAACCGGGGAAAATACCGTTGCAGATAAAAAAATACTGCGCCTAGGGGGAATGGATTGGCGCAGCATATGGGGTATTAGTATACTACTAAAATTTATTTAGCTGTGGTCATGGTTGGGGTGCTTGTCTTTTGCATCAACTACTTTAGCCACTTTCCCACCCAGTTTTTCACATGTTCCTTTTGGTACATAAATCCAGTCATTCGGGCTATTGTCTTTTTTGGCCATGCCCGAACAGGCGTGCGAACCATCAATAGCACCACAATCGTTTTTCCCGGCCTTAACAACACCAGCGCATTTTTCCCATGCTTTTGGAGCTTCAGGCACAGCAAAAGCCTGAGAAGCTACAAACAACAATGCTCCTGTAAGAATTGAAAGTCCAAGTATCTTATTCATAGTTAACTCCCGTTAATTAGTATCTAAACTTAATATGCAGTTACAAAACACTTTCTGCAGCTCAATTATTCGCCACAAAGAATATTAAAGTTACCGCTTAATTTATATAGTCA
>RFHI01000170.1 GCA_003696425.1 Candidatus Dadabacteria bacterium
TACTACTCCACATTCCCGCTCAGGGGCAAAGCGGGTAAACTTGATTCTTTCCGCTGCTTTTCCCAGCTTTTGCGTTAGACCAAGGTAAGAGCTTATGTTTTCACCGCTTTGATTAAGTGTTCCTTTTCTGAAATCATCAGGACTGGCCGGTATCGAAGAGAGGCAGATAGTGCTTTCCCCATAAAAATGATCAACCATCCAGGCGGTAATATCCTCACGGGCAGAGTGAAATTCCTGGCAGGCGGTCTTAGTGTTGGGTGCAATAATGGTAAAGCGTCCGCCCGCAGAGAACACTACTGAGAGAAACGGCAGACCTATTCTGCGGCAGATTAAATCGGCAGCCAGTTCGGTGTACAGCGACACGGCCAGTGAGCGGCCCCGCAGCAGTTTCGAACGGTATTTACGGGAGGCACCGTAAGTCTTAAAGATAAAATTCTGAATGCCCGAGAAATCCCCGCTAATCATAAGAAACTTTTCTGTGCCGGACTCTTTTACTGCCGGTATTTCCAGCGTATTGGTATCCCGATGATACAGGTAGAGAGCCGCTGCCAGAGCAGCAGTGCTGCGGGAATGATCATAAAGTGAGATATCCGGTACCGACAGTCCGGCTCGTGCTGCCGGTATAAAAGATGTGTATCGCATGAAAAGCGTATCGAAATGTTCGAGCCAGAGTTCAGTGTTTGAAGTTCTTGAAGGGAGCCGTTCAAGATCACTCACAAAACGGCCGTAAAGCTGCATGTAGTCCTCTGCCGGATTTCCCGATGAGGGCTCCTGCATAACAGGAAATATTGACTCCGGCCCCAGCGGCTCAAGTTTATACGAGTATGTATGTTCTGCCTCAGACTGAAGACGTCCTTTACTCAGATGTTCGAAAAGTGACACAAGACGTGTCTCTCTATACTGGCGCGGGTCCGTATACTGCCGTTTGTCCTCGTAATCCTGCCGGTCCATACCGCTGCTTATGCGGTCTGCTTCTGTAATTATCTGTTCATAGGCATTCTCCGGTTTGTGGTGTCTGGCCGACAGTTCCAGAAAGGTGGGGCCAGCTCCCCAGTTTTTGTCCTGCAAATCAGGCGGAATCAGACCGGTGCTCTCTTCTATAAATTTGGCTGTCCAGAGGGCATGCTGGTGGGAGTAACGGCCTTTATAGACAGGAAGATAAATCGATTCATTGGCATCGCGGTATGCCGAATCACCTCCCAGGCCTCCCGGGCCGGCAAATTTGCCGATGTCGTGAAAAAGCCCTGCTGCTGCAACCTTTAATACCGTATCGTCCGTTTTACTTTGAATGGCCATATTTTACTCTTCCAATAATTCACATGAAATTTTACCGAGTCCGAATGACGACTGTTTGCCGAGGTGAAACAGCTCTGAAAATCTGAAGAGGGGCAGGGCAGCAGTCAGCGGACCACTGAACTCAATCTCACCGATCAGACCACCCATCCGCATGCGTCGGCCCTGGCGTGCTGAGTAGCGCTCCCAGTCGTGCCAGCGTAAATCAGAGTGTGACACTGCAACATCTGCTGAATCTGCTTTAAACCAAGAGAGTAATTCGGTTAATCGGCCCAAATCAACTACATCGCCATAACAGGACAATACTGCTGCAGCTCTTCTCAACATGGCTCTCTGAAACAGTTCAAAATCAAGCGAGTCCTGGAGCTGCCCGTTGCTTTTTAGCCGTAGCGGAGTTTCCAGCCTGACAAGAATGCGGCAGCCCCGCTTATCGCTGTTCGGGCGGTTGAGGGTAAATAAATTAGTTGAATCGGGAATCTTCACTTCATCTGAGTTGAGTGTGAAAATTACAGTTCCCGCTGTTCTTACCTCCAGCAGCGTAAACTGTGCGCGTTTGCCGTCTGCTCCCTTGCCTATTCCACGTTTGCCCATTTCGATGATTGCGTAAATAAAATATGGCAGACTGCCGTTTATATCGCCGAGCAGTATTAAATCAAATTCAAAGCACTCTCCCTGCCTGTAGTCGGTTTTATCGTCCAGAGGAGGTTCGATAATATAAGGGTGCGGGGCTGAGGCGCGCCGTGATGAGCCAAGCTGAACGCCGCTTTGATCTTCAAAAACCCTGGGATAAAGGCAGCGTTTTCTCAAAAGGCAGGTAGGGCAGTCCTGTGTCTTAAGCGCACATACAACGTGCTTTAAAGCATGTCCGAACACCCCGCGAAATGTTGAGCCCTTGTATGGTGGGAGTGAGGCGTCTTCGTCCAGCCTGGCCCTGAACGTATATTTCTTCCAGTTAAGCTGCGCAGGGGAACTCCGTGCCGGCTCAAAATCTGATGCTACTGACTGATTAAACATTCTTCCACCCTTTTAATGATCCTGTTCAGATTATTCCTGATTTTTACTGCGGACGTTGGGTTGTTATTCATGCCCGCGTGGTTAAGATCGTTTCTTGATCCACCAAGTTTAACGTGCGTTTCAACCAGAGGCTTGCACCCCTGCATAAGTTCCACCAGCGCGTTATACGTTTCTTGCTCTTCAGGATTGGAAATAACGGGCGGGCGCACTTTCCCTTTCTTACCGTCTTTTTCATTGTAGTAAATTTTAAATGCCGCCTGGTTTACCAGCTGGCGACAGGAGAGCTGATATTTACAGTGCTTGTAACCGCATGCTGCCAGAAAATAAGATATTAAACCTTCTTGCAGAATCGTATATCCCTGCTGAATTAAATTGTGTTTGGCGCACCACTTGGCTGCTTCGACAAAATCACCAATAGCGGTTTTTCCAAACTGGCTCAGTTCTGCATTAATCCTCGAAAGCAGGGGAAGCAGAACTCTGGGACTGTCAGAATGTTCAAGCGCACTGATACACTCTTTTAGAGTGGCAGCGCTTTTCGGAATGTGCGGGCCTCTACAGGTGCCCATAACGTCGGCAAAGTTCTTTAATGCCTCGGGAAGTTTTCCAAGGTGAGGGCGTATATCTCCTGGCGGGGGGCTTGGGCTCTCTTTAGACCTTTTAATTTCTCTTTTTGCTACTTCACTGAGACTGTTTCCGTCGCCGGCCGTGATGAAGCGGTCTACAGCCTGGGACCAATCCATCAGTGTTACAAACTCGGTGAGATCAAATACGGGAACTTTGCGTTCTTTAACGGGCAGCTCTCTAACGGCATCGGGAGAGCCAAGCGCTTCAAGAGCACCATAATATATTGCCTCAACATCTGCTCTTTTTAGTACGCGGGCGTACGAGGTTGCAGTAAGAAGCAGCATCGGCAGGTAACGGAATGCGTGAGTAACATCAAGCGTTAAGCTGTCTCCGGCTTTAACAGATTCAGTAATACAGTTAAATATGTCCCAGATCTCTGCAGTACTTTTGCCGTCAGGAACAGTGATCTGCTCAACTTTCACAGGCAGGTCCAGGCTTTTAAGTGAATCTTCCAGCCCGGGATGAGTCTTACCGTTTGAATCGGTGAGACTGTTCCAGTTCGATTCCAGCGCGGTTTTGGTACAGAATATTAGAATGCGGTCTTCCGGCCCCCAGGAGCTGCACACCGTTTGGGCAAGGGCAGCCTGGATATAACGGGTTTTGACCTCACTTCCCTGAAAATTATAGCAGCATTCAAGGTAACTGCTGGTTCCAAGAAACGATAACAGTGTTCGTGGCACTGTGACACCTCCTTGTCCAAAACCGGGAATCAGCATGGTAGCCGGGGAGAACCACCTGCCTGTAAGACCAAGAGAAACAAGCCATTTATAGGAGCGGGAAAGTCACGAAGCAATTGAAAAGTATTAACTGACTAACCCCGTTTGGACTCCTACTGATATCCTTAAAGAAAACGTACTGCCCGAAATTAACCTAAAGACCGCTAAGCAGTTTTTCTCCTTGCCGTACCTACTAACCCCCATTTTTGATGGTTTATATAACGGATTTAAGCCTCAGATGAAAGAAAAATCTTGCCGGTTAAGTAAGAACAGTATTCACCATCAGCCGTAATCCGGAAAATATACGTATAAATCTCATATAACCGGCGGGGAGTGAATTGCAAGAATCTACCCCAGGATGTGGGGTGGGTCCGGCTGAAGCATCATTTTTAAACATTTGATAGTTGAATTTTATTATGGCATCCTGACTGAATTTCAGCAGCGGCTGGGTATATATACCCTTACGTGGAAAGATAGTGTTTGAATCTTTTTATATGACATCAAGGGCATTGAGTTTGCGGTAACGGTTGGCTTTCCGAATTCGTACACCGGCCATGAGGTGGGGGCCTTTGTAGTTCCAAGCCGCA
>RFHI01000171.1 GCA_003696425.1 Candidatus Dadabacteria bacterium
AATCTTTTCTCTGAACAGGCTCTTGAACTTTTAGTTGCAGCACTTGATGTGCACAGGCGTAACTTTTTCCGTGCAGGTCTTACCTCGCTTGGAATAGTAATAGGCATTATGTCTACTATTACCATGCTGGCTCTCGGCCAGGGCGCCAAAGAGCAGATAGTCCGCCAGATTGAAACTCTGGGTGCCAATGTGCTGGTTATCACCCCTTCGCGTTCCTTTAGCCACGGAGTATCAAATATTAATGGTGACCTTGATTACCGCGACTACCTGGCACTTAAGAATTCGCTTACAGGGGTTTCTTATATAACGCCATCGATGTACCGTAATTTTCCGGTAAGGCACCTCGGCAATACTCTTGAGACCAGAGTGATTGGATCCAGCCCCGAATTCTATTATGTAAACGGGCATAAGATGCAGATCGGACGCTTTTTTAACGAAGACGATATCATAAGAGCTGCTAAGGTCGCGGTTCTTGGCAGCAAAGCTGCCGAACGTCTGGGCGTTAATTCATCATCTATCGGCTCAAAAATTCGAATTGGTAATTTTGATTTTGAGATTATTGGCATACTGGCGGAAAAAGGGGCAACATCGTATTTCGATCCGGATTTACAGATAGTAATCCCAATTTCTACCACCATGCGGCACTTTTCAAGCGATCGCCTGCTTGACTCTGTAGTAATGCAGGTAAACGACCCTTCCACATTTGACATGATAATGTTTGAAGCTGAGAAAATCCTTAGGGAAAGAAAGGGGCTTGTTCCGGGACAGAAAAGTGGCCTGTTTATAAGAAGCCGGACAGAGTTTCTTAGCGCCATGCAGAATACCGTGCGATCCTTTTCCTATCTTTTAGCGGGAATAGCTATTATCAGTCTGGTAGTAGGCGGGATCGGTATAATGAACATGATGCTTGTCTCTGTCAGCGAAAGAAGGCGTGAAATTGGAATTAGAAAGGCAATTGGAGCAAGCCAGCGTGATATCCGTCACCAGTTTCTGGCCGAGGCGACAGTACTCTGTGTTGCCGCCGGAATAGTTGGCGTTATTGGCGGCTACCTTCTTTCAGGTCTGCTTGTAAGGCTTATTAACTGGGAGCTGATTATATCGCTCAACTCAATTCTCCTGGCGCTTGTTTTTTCGCTGGCAACCGGTTTTATCTTTGGCCTTTACCCGGCCATACGGGCTGCGCGGCTTGAACCGATGCGGGCTTTAAGGGAACTTTGACTACTGAGCGCACTGAGAGAGGTTGCCAAAACTAAAATAGCGCTATAAACATCCCGGAATATCAGTTGGTTATAACTATTTAAAATAGCACTTTAAATAATCTCGATTTTTTAAGACACTACTATTATATGTACAATCGTCTATTATCGTTACCCGAACACCCGAAAGGAGCTTTTTCCTGTGGGGCCCAGACAGACAGGCAAGAGCTCTCTCTTAAAAAAGCTCTATCCGGACACTCTTAGAATTGATCTCCTTAAATCTGATGTCTTTGCACGCTACCTCCAGCGCCCACACTTATTAAGAGAAGAACTGCTGGCAACTCCTCCAAAAAACAACCTGGTTATTATAGATGAAATTCAAAAAGTACCGGCGCTGCTTGATGAGGTTCACTGGCTAATCGAAGAGAAGGGCATAGTTTTTATATTGTGTGGTTCGAGTGCCCGAAAGCTCAAGCGCGGCGTCGCCAATCTGTTAGCTGGTAGAGCGCTTAGATATGAGCTTCATGGCTTAGTCTCGGCTGAATTGGATAGAGACTTTTCAGTTTCACGTATCATTCAACACGGATACTTACCGCTAAATTATAAAGATGAAAATCCAATTCCGGGTATTCGTGCCTATATTGCAGACTACCTTAAAGAAGAAATAGCTGCAGAGGGTATCGTCCGGAATTTGCCTGCATTTGGAAGGTTTTTGGAAGTTGCTGCCATCTCAGATACTGAGATTATTAATTATACCAACATAGCTTCTGATTGTGGTGTCAGCTCGCCTACTGTGAAAGAATACTTCAATATCCTGGTAGATACATTACTGGGAACTTATCTACCGGCATATACAAAAAAAGCTAAACGCAAAGTCATTAAATCCCCTAAATTCTATATGTTTGATGTAGGTACTGTAAATGTACTTGCCAGAAGGGGACGGGTCGAGCTGGGCTCCCCCCAGGCCGGGCACGCCCTGGAAAACTGGATTTTTCATGAGCTCTGCTGCCACAGAGCGTATAAGGATCTGTATTACGACCTATCGTACTGGCAGCTGGCGCAAAAAGCAGAAGTTGATTTTGTAATTAATGACATGGAAGTTGCCATAGAAGTAACATCTGCTGACCGCTTAGGCAACCAGCACTTAAAGGGCCTCCGTGAAGTTAAAAAGGAATACCCAAATATTAAACGCAGGATCATAGTATGCGGCGAACCTGCCAGGCGCATTAGTGATGACAATATTGAAGTTTACCCGTTTATCGATTTCGTAAGCGCCCTCTGGGGGGGAGAAATTATTTAAAGTTCACCGGAAAAGGCGAGCATAAACCGTAGAAGAAGCGACATTTTGAAGTGATTTTGAATTGCATACGAAAATCGTAGAGGTCTACGTCGACGTTATAACGCAGACGGTGACGTGGCCGTCCACGCATACGTATCCGTAATGCGTAGACGTATATGAACTATTTAAGTGCCAACTCTGACAATATTTGAATACTTCTTACTTGCGGTATTTTTGCTTCTTTATATTCCTGAAAATTGGCACTTTTCAGAATAACGAGATAGTCGATAGTTGCACCACTTCCTAGGGCTGAACATCTACTCGCACACTGCTTCTGGTGACGAGACAAATTATTTAATAATTCTTTGAGGCTACATCTCCCCCTCAATCTTTCTCCTGAACCGGCCTTACATCCATAAGCACTGCAATCCAGCGAAAATCGTGACTGTGCTCAAGCAGGATTTTTATAATCATAGTTAGCGGAACAGAAAGCAGCATGCCGGCCGGACCCCAGACAAAGCCCCAGAACACCAGAGAGAGAAACACAACCAGCGGCGAAAGCCCCAGCCTGCGGCCCATAAGCACCGGCTCAAGAAAGTTACTAACACCTATATTAATTACAATATACCCGATTGCCAGCGTAAGACCTACTCCAAACCCCTGCTGAGCCAGAGCAAGAATAATAGCCGGAATAGCTGCAATAATGGATCCGACAAAGGGAATGTAGTTTAGAAGAAACGCTATAAAACCCCACAAAACTGCAAACTCCATGCCCATTACCCATATCCATAGTCCCACCAGAATACCGGTAATCATACAGGTTACGGTTTTAATGGCCAG
>RFHI01000172.1 GCA_003696425.1 Candidatus Dadabacteria bacterium
AAGCACACGTGACATCTCAAAAGTAATAGGCATCTCAACTCCATAGTTTTCAGCAAGCTGCATGACCAGTGGCGCAGTTTTAACGCCTTCAGCAACTGAGCCGAGAGTATCTATAATCTTCTGAAGTTTTTCACCGCGGCCCAGCCGCAGCCCTACTGTCCTGTTTCGGCTGGTATCACAGCTGGCAGTCATAACAAGATCTCCTAAACCGGAAAGTCCGCTTAATGTTTTCTCATTCGCGCCCATTGCAACTGCCAGCCTGGTTATCTCGGCTAAACCGCGGGTTATAAGACCTGCTCTGGCCGAGTCTCCCAGGCCCATTCCATCAGAAATTCCCGCTGCCAGGGCGATAACATTTTTTAAAATTCCGCCAAGTTCAACACCAAGAGGATCGGTTGAAATATATACCCGCATGTTACCATGAGAAAAAATATTGGCAGTTAAGCGCGCATCTTCTTCGTGCTCGGAAGCAGCTACAACTCCACACGGTTTGCCTGCTACAACATCTACTGCAAAACTTGGGCCTGAAAGTACACTGAGCTTAACTTTATCTCCAAGAACCTGGCGAGCATATTGAAGTGGAGTTTTTAGAGAACTCTTTTCCAGTCCCTTGACAGCGCTTACCAGCAGACTGCCTTCTTCCAGGTTTACCCTGGGTAAGACGTCAGAGAGAGCATCAGAAGGTACGACCAGCACGATTATTTGATTATCCAGCGCCTCTACAAGCTCAGAGGTTGCTCTAAGATTTGAGCTTAAAGTAGTTCCAGACTGATAACGACAATTAATATGATTTTTATTAATGCTTTCAACTATGTCAGACTCAATTGACCATCCGGTTACTAAATAGCCGGCCTGAGCCAAATGGTTGGCAAGTGCTGTGCCCCAATTACCCAGTCCTAATACGGAAATTTTCTGATATTTAGACATTATATAATAATGCTTAATCGTCCGGATCACGTTCAACAAGCTGAGCAACGGCCTGGACCTTTTCGCCTTCATCAAGATTAATTAATCTTACGCCGCGTGTATTTCGCCCAACCACTGATACATCGCTGGCGTTAAAGCGGATTATTTTGCCGGCAGATGTAATAAGCATCAGTCCGAATTCGTCAGTAACAATGCAAACTGCCACAACTGACCCATTGCGCTCATCGGTCTTAATGTCAATTACGCCTTTGCCGCCACGACCCTGCACTTTATAATCTGATAACCTTGAACGTTTTCCATAACCGTTTTCGCATACAGTGAGGATAGTGCCGTCCTCGACAATAGAACCATTTTCGGTCGGTGCACCCAGGGCTTTACCGACAACAGCCATGCCAACTACGCAATCATCTCCTTTCATCCGGATTCCCGTGACACCACGGGCCGCACGTCCCATGGGACGTACATCTTTTTCACTGAAACGGATTGCCATACCGTTTTTGGTAGCAAGAATAACATCATCATCACCCGCTGTTAGGGCCGC
The DNA here is from genome assembly GCA_003696425.1 of Candidatus Dadabacteria bacterium. Taxonomy (GTDB): domain Bacteria; phylum Bdellovibrionota_C; class UBA2361; order UBA2361; family J046; genus J046. The sequence continues at coordinate 1,469 of RFHI01000172.1, forward strand.
CCCAACGAGGTAATCCCCGGGGTTAAGGGTGCAGGCAACCACACCGCTTCTGCGTGAACGGGCAAAATCCATCAGATCGATCTTTTTAACATAGCCGCGCTTGGTAGCCATTACGATATAGCGCCCTTCAACAAACTCGCGGACCGGGAGTATGGCTGTAATTTTCTCTGTGTCTTTTAGGCGCAGCAGGTTAACCAGTGCACGACCACGTGCCGTGCGGCTGGTTTCCGGAATCCCATATACCTTCTGCCAGTAAACCCGTCCCAATGAAGTAAACACCAGGAGGTCTGCCAGCGTTGAGGTTACAAAGAGGTGTTCTATAAAATCATCGTCTTTGTTCGAAGCTCCAGTTACTCCTTTGCCGCCCCGTTTCTGCGAACGGTAAACTCCCACCGGAGTTCGTTTGATATAACCGCGGTGGCTGATAGTTACAACCATCTCTTCATCTTCAATCAGATCTTCGATATTTATATCTTCACCGTTAGCTACAATCTCGGTTCTTCTGCTGTCACCAAATTTCTCTTTCAAGCGGGTAAGCTCATCGACAATGATGCCATCCACTTTTGTCATGTCGGCCAAGATGCTTTTAAGCCGCTCAATTTCAGCAGCCAGTTGTTCATGTTCTTTTTCAACTGCCAGACGCTCCATCCCGGTAAGCTTTTGTAACTTAAGATCTAGGATGGCCTGGGCCTGAAGCTCGCTGAGGGAGTACTTCTTCATAAGTCCTTCGCGGGCATCTTTAGGTGTTTCAGAGCCTTTAATCAGCGCTATTACATCATCGAGGTTTAAAAGGGCTATTCTAAAGCCTTCCAAAAGATGCATGCGCTCGGAGGCCTTTTTAAGTTCAAACTGGGTGCGCCTTGTAACTACATCACGCCTGTGATTAACAAAGTGGCGGATTAAGTCATGCAGCGTACATACAACAGGCTTGCCTTCAACAATAGCCAGGTTTATTACGCCAAAGCTGGACTGCATCGGTGTTAGTTTATAAAGCTGATTTAAGACAACCTCTGGAGTGCAATCCTTTCTAAGTTCAATGACGATCCTCATGCCTGAGCGATCAGACTCATCTCTAAGGCGGGTTATTCCCTCAATTCGTTTCTCGTGAATCAACTCAGCAATTTTCTCTATCAGTCTCGCCTTATTAACCTGATAAGGAACTTCAGTAACAACAATTGCGTTGGCTTCACGCGAGCCGGTCTTAATTGTCTCTATTTCAGCTTTCGCTCTAATCTTTAGGATGCCTTTGCCGGTTTTGTAGGCCTGTTTGACCGGCTGGGTTCCGTGCAGTGTTCCACCGGTTGGAAAATCCGGGCCGGGAATGTATTCCATCAGTTCGTCGATGGTAATATCAGGATTTTCTATAAATGCAATTGTTCCGGCAATTACTTCAGACAGGTTGTGTGGCGGTATATGGGTGGCCATACCCACAGCTATACCGTCAGCGCCGTTTACCAGCAGATTTGGAACAAGCGAAGGTAATACCACCGGCTCAACATTTGAATCATCAAAATTAGGTACGAAATCAACTGTATCCTTGTCGATGTCAGCCAGCATCTGCTCGGCCAGGGCTGTAAGACGACATTCGGTATACCGGTACGCAGCGGGTGGATCGCCATCAATTGAACCAAAATTACCCTGCCCGTCTACCAGCGGATAACGCTTGCTCCAGGTTTGTGCCAGGCCAACCAGCGCATCATAAACCGGCATATCACCGTGGGGGTGCAGACGTTTAAGAACTTCACCGACTACACCGGCACATTTTGAGTGCTTCTTGGAGGATAAGAGCCCCTCTCCCAGCATGGCGTAAAGAATTCGGCGTTGAACCGGCTTAAGGCCGTCACGGACATCCGGTAGTGCTCGGCCGATGATTACGCTCATGGCGTAGTCCATGTAGGACTGACGCATTTCATCTTCAATATTTACAGTGGTAAGATGCTGGGTTTCCATATTTTTTCCTTGATACACCTAATAATTAATCGCGGTTACAATTTATCGCGTGTGTCTGCAGGAAGCAAGAAAATGACAGGGTTCAAGTTAGTCAAAAAGTATTTGGGATATAAAGGGGTTGAAGTGATACCTATGACTCCGGGTAGTTCATCAGCATCCGGCTGTCTGCTGAACAGCTTTCAGCTTGACGGCTTTCTGATTTTCAGTGGCAGCAGCAGGAGCTGATCTGCTGAATGCCCAAAGCTGACTGCTGGCTGCAGAACGACTCCGAAATCAGAAAAACAGTAATCAGAGAGCGGAAGCTGAACCGGGAATCGGAAACAGCTTCCGGTTGCCTGCTAAACAGCTCTGAGCACCCGCTTTCAGCTAAACAAATCCTCTGCTCCCTCACAATCCGGTTACATAGCGCACAAGTGTTCTAACACCAAAACCGACTCCACCTGGATGGATATAGTGTTGCCTGCTACCTTCGTTAAAAGCCGGACCGGCAATATCAAGATGTGCCCAGGGGGTTTTGGTAACAAATTCTTTTAAAAATAGAGCAGCGGTAATAGCCCCTCCCCAACGTCCACCAATATTTTTAAGATCAGCTACTGTGCTCTTTAGCTGTTTGGCATAACGCGCTGGAAGCGGCATGCGCCAAAGGTGTTCTCCGCTAAGGGTGCCTGCCCTAATCAACTTTTCGGCTAACCTGTCATCTTTTGTAAATAAGCCACTGTAATCTGTACCGAGTGCAACCATACAGGCCCCGGTAAGAGTGGCAAGATCTATTATTACATCACACTTATCACGTTCAGCCAGGCAAAGAGCATCAGCAAGGACAAGCCGCCCCTCTGCATCGGTATTTAATACTTCGATGGTCTTGCCATTCATCGCTTTAACTATATCTCCCGGACGTGTGGCATTTCCGTTAACCATATTTTCAGCGAGCGCAATATAGCCGCGCACCTCAACAGCAGGCTTAAGCCGGGCAATCGCCTGCATTGCACCGACAACTGCAGCGGCCCCTGACATATCGCACTTCATTGTTTGCATACCGCTACCGGGCTTTAGTGAATATCCGCCAGTATCAAATGTAATACCTTTACCAACCAGGCTTACAGTCTTGCGAACTTTGGAACGTGGTCTGTATACCAACTTTACCAGCATGGCAGGTTCTTTGCTGCCCTTCGCAACAGAAAGCAGCGCGCCAGCCTTCATTTTTTTTAGTCTGTTCTGATCATAAACAGTACACCTTAAAGATGACTTTCTGGCTATCTGTCTGCAGATTCTTGAAAATATGCGTGGTGTCAAGTCAGCAGCAGGGGTATTGACAAGATCTCGGGCAAGCAGGGTGCCCGAAGTCATAGCAAGTGCTCTACGAGAAGCTTCAGCAGGAAAACGTTTGCCCGACACAATCGTGATTGAAGCCGGATATTTTCCAGTTGATTTGGTTTTCTTATAACGTTTAAAAGAATAACTGCCCAATGCAAGCCCTTCGATAAATGCTTCTGCATTTTCCTTATTCTTAAAATCGAGCGCCGGGGCTGAAATTATCACACTGCGGGCTTTATACTCCTGTGCTTTGGTCACAACAGCATTTCCCAACATCCTGTAACGCTCAAATGATGTAAAATCATCCAGTTTTTTTTCATCATAATTCCAGCCGATCGCAATTGCTGCCAAAAAATTCTTCTGTGTTCCGATAGACACCAGAGCGCTCGACATAGAGTCGGCTTTAAAGGCCGTCTTCTTCAGAATGCGCAATGTACCGGGATAGGTACGCTCAAAGTCTCGGATGGAAAAAGCAGCTGCATCGTTACGGGGCGCTTTTGAAGATTCCATCTCCTTCGGCGTGGTGACGATAATTAACAGGTCTGCCTTTGAGGCGGCTACTGACAGCTTTTTTGTTGTGATTCGCATCTATGCATTCCCGAAAAATATAAAATCAAGCAGTACGAAAAATTGCTGTTACAGCTGCAAGGATTACCTACTTTTAGCTAACAGTCCACTGTAAATTTACACTGCATTTTTTATTTTCCTGCCAGATTATTCAGGCAGCTAACTGCTCGGCCGACTTCCTAATATACCACGGAATAAGTAGATTTTACTGTTTCTATGGGCGGATTGGCTATGATTAATACTAACGTATTATTGTTACTCCGAAGTGGCGGCCTACCAGCGCAGCTGAGAGAGCATTTAGTAACCGAGGGCTTTGCTAGTCAAGTTGTCTCTACTATCGAGGAGCTTCAAACTTGCTGTAAAAAGCTTGAAGGGTGCCTAATACTAATTGATTCAGGTGCTACAGAAGACGGGGCTGTTAAGAGTGTGCGTGAGCTGATCTCTGTTAAGGATGAGCTCAAAAATCACCCGATTCTGCTTGTTGGCAAGTATGCTGATGCTTTTGAGGAAACTCTAGAGACGCATTTCGAAGCTATTACCACTGTAGAAACTCCGTGCGCGGTACATGATATTGTTGCTGCGCTGGTTTTTCTTCAACGTTCAGTTAGTAGACGAGTTTTAGATGTTGCCGCGGAACAAAGGCAAAAAACACGTTCTGATGCTGTCCAGCAGACATTGTTGGATAAGATCGAGAGTATTCCTAAATTATTATTTAAAAGGCTTGAATCTATAAACAGTCGGGCTGAATCCTTTGATGTTTCACTTTATTCGAGTAGCCTTGATCTTGAATATTTTGAATCGCGCAATGTATATCCTGCCAGTTTTGAGGTTCGCAATATTATCCGCGAGATCTGCCGCGATGCCGGAAAATGGGGACGATTGCATCTTTGTCGAGTCGCCTTTATTGCAAACGAAATAGCCAAACTTCTTCCGATGCAGGCGTCGGTTCGAGAGCAGCTGGTTCCAGCCGCATTTTTATATGCATGGTCTTTTTGTGATAGCGAACCGGAATTCCTGAAGCAAACTTATCATCTTGGTGATCAGGAGCTTTTTAGAAAGAATTACTGCTCGCGTGTTAAAGACAGTGCCATGAAAGTAAGCGTTGAGTTGGGAAACCCTATTGCTGCCAATATTATATCAGCGATGGCGAAGGCAATCGGTCGCGAAAATAGTTCATCAGATGATGATATATCAATAGCAGCTTCGCTGCTAATGGCAGCTGATATGATAGACCGAGCCTGTTTTCAAAACGTACATTGGAGCTCAAGAGCAGCATATTTTGTTTTAAGGCGAATCAAAGCGGGGCAGCTTTCTGATATTCACCCTGCAGTGCTTTGCTGTATTGTAAAATTTTTGAGTGATAGAATAGCAGCTTCGTCTAATTTATATCTTTTACACCATCGCGTAAGAACTAATGCGACTTTAATTGAACGGGCCAAAAAGCTAAGAGAAGAGCCGGTAGCTGAAAACGAGCTTAAAGTCCCATTGGAAAAACTTCTACCAGGTATGAGACTTTCAAGGCCAATTTATGCTTTTGATGGCAGAGAAGTTCTTGAGAGGGAAGTTCGTCTAGATGAAGACCTGATTTGGCGAATCTGGCAGCTTCAGGCAATCCGTCCGCTGAATGCTCCGGTAATAACGTTAATTGATGAGGAATAAGTTAAAGGATAGCTAATCCTTAAGAAACGCGAGCATATCTGTTTTAAGTCTCTGCCACGTTTTATAACCAGTCCCGTTTGCTACTATGATAAAATGATTGTGGTGTACTGTGCGGGATTTATCTGTCTTGATGTACTCAATCTGCCAGTTGTCAAGCATGTTTTCTTTAAGCCAGTAACTGATGCCGGCTGGGTCTACAACCTCGTCATGTTTTGATATGTATATTCTGGTTGGGATACTATTTAATCTCTCAGGATTAGTAGGTGTTGCAATGGAATTTACCAGTCTAAAGAGCTGGTAGTATACCTGAGTAGAGGTCCTATTATGAAGTCTATAATTTCGAGGGGCCAGACTGGGCAACCACACATTAAAGTGCCGTAACAACAAAAACGGACTTAATAGGTAAGCATATCTCCTTAGTTTTATGGCAGGTGCAAATAAAATTAACCTCTTAAAGTCTGCCCTCTGATAGCGATCTATAAATGTGGTCAGCGTGAGTCCACCGAGTGAGTATCCAATAGCACTGATTTGCAATGTGGGGAATCTTTCTTTTGTAAAACAATAGCTTTCATAAATATCGCGAACCCAGTCTTCGGCTGTCAGGCTTAGCTGTTCAGTTAGATCTTTTCTGTGACCACTTAAAGTAACTGTAACAGTATGAAATGAATGCGCAGTAAGCAGCTTCGAGATTTCCGACATAACTTCAGCGGGATTGTTCAGGCCGTGCACCAGTATTACCACTCCAGAAGGTTCAGGGTCAGTGGTTAAACTTACTAGCGGAGTGTGAGCTGGCGTGCATCGGGGGCAGGAAATGCATATATCCTGGCTTACTGGCGGCGATAGACGTAGCGGTTTGAAGCTACAGCCGAGTACACCGGCGACAGCAAGCGTGAGCAGAAAGGCTATTGCTGAAAAAAGTATGTGCTTAAACCTCATCTCAGCAAGGTCCTGATTGATAAATTACTAAGACTATCAATTCTTTATCGTTCCAGCCACCCATTTGACAAGCACTTAAACCATCTGTAGCTTTCAACTTTTAGTAATTGTGAAGAAGTATTATCGGTTAATATGACCTTATCAAATGGAACAGGTGGCAACACTCAGGAGTGTTTGAGTGAAATAGAGTCTCTGGTAATTCGCTTTGCAGGTGATTCTGGCGATGGTATTCAGGTAACCGGCAGTCGTTTTACCCAGGAGTCCGCTCTGCGTGGCAACGATCTATCAACATATCCAAGTTTTCCGGCTGAAATCAGGGCGCCAGCCGGATCGCTTCCCGGGGTAAGTTCCTTCCAGGTTCAGATTGGAAGCAGACGGGTGTTTACTGCTGGTGATGAAGTTGATGTGCTTGTATGTATGAACCCGGCAGCACTTAAAGCAAATTTGCAAGACTTAAAAGAGAATGGTGTCCTGATATGTAATAGTGACGCCTTTAATAAGAAAAATCTGACACGGGTCGGGTATGAGATCAATCCTCTGGAGGAGCAAGAGCTAGGGCTTAAATATACTCTGATTACCGTGCCGCTTAATACTCTTACTGCTGAAGCTTTAAAAGAGACATCTTTATCTAAGCGTGAGGTTGATCGCTCGAAAAACTTTTTTGCTCTTGGAATTATATGCTGGCTGTTTGGACGCTCAATTGAAGATACAATTGAGTGGCTTAACAGAAAATTTGCTTCTCGTGCTGAGATTGCCGAAGCTAATCGTCTGGCGGTGGAAGGCGGCATGGCCTTTGCTCAGGCTTCAGAGCTTTTTCCAGCTTCGTATCAAATTAAACCGGCTCATTTTGAACCTGGTATCTACAGGAATATTACCGGAAATCTTGGAATAGCTTACGGTCTCCTGGCAGCTTCTCAGTTGTCCGGACTTGGTCTTTTTTATTCAGGTTATCCCATAACTCCTGCCAGTGACATTTTACATGAGATGTCTCGGCACAAAAATTTTGGTGTAATTACTTTTCAGGCTGAAGATGAAATTGCTGCCTGTTGTGCAGCGATTGGAGCATCATACGCTGGCAAGCTGGCTGTGACAGTGTCAAGTGGGCCTGGTATAGCTCTCAAGCAGGAAGCCATTGGACTTGCGGTGTGTGCGGAGCTGCCGCTGGTAATTATTGATGTACAGCGGGCCGGCCCTTCTACCGGAATGCCAACCAAAACGGAACAGGCGGATTTACTCGAAGTACTTTTTGGCCGTAACGGGGAGAGTCCGGTGGCAGTTGTTGCGGTAGCAAGTCCGGATGATGCTTTTGACGCGACTGTAGATGCTTGCAGAATTTCCTTAAAACACATGGTGCCGGTTTTTCTATTAAGTGATGCGGCAATAGGCAATTCTTCGCATCCCTGGAAGTTGCCTGAGCTTGATAAATTAGAACCCTTTACAGTCAAAAGAGTCACAGAAGGGCCGTACCAACCTTATGCACGTGATCCTGAATCTCTCGCTAGAGCTTGGGCGCTGCCCGGAACACCCGCTTGTGAGCACAGACTGGGTGGGTTGGAGAAGCAGGATGTTTATGGTCATATATCATACGATCCTGAAAATCATCAGCGTATGACAGAATTGCGTGCTGAGAAGGTTAGGAGAATAGCAAAGGATTTTAAGCCGACTCGTGTTACTGGTGAGGAGAGCGGAGAGCTGCTGGTTATTAGCTGGGGAAGTACTTATGGACCGGTAACAGCTGCTGTGCGGGAGTGTTTGGCGGCCGGTAATATGATCGGACATATACATTTGCGCTATTTAAACCCGCTACCTGAAGATCTTACTGCTATAATGAAGCGCTTTAAAAAAGTTCTGGTGCCGGAAATGAACACCGGGCAGCTGGCAATGTTGCTTCGAGCAAAAACGCTAATTGATGTTAAGAGTTATTGTAAAGTTCAGGGGCAGCCGTTCAAGGTCTCAGAGCTTGTAAGACGTATTGTAGATGAACTGCGGGGCAATTTTAATGCCGAGGGTATAGCATGAGCAGTACAGCATTAACTAAAAAGGATTTTGAGTCTGGTCAGGAGGTACGTTGGTGTCCGGGTTGTGGTGATTACTCTATTCTGGCTGCTGTCCAGCGGCTTTTACCTCAACTTGGCCTGCCTCGAGAAAAGCACGTATTTATATCCGGAATCGGTTGTTCCAGCCGCTTCCCTTATTACATGAATACGTACGGTTTTCATACAATTCACGGTCGGGCGCCGGCTGTTGCCACCGGAGTGAAAATAGCGAACCCGGAGCTGGCGGTTTGGGTTATTACCGGAGATGGTGATGCCTTAAGTATTGGTGGAAATCACTTTTTGCATCTTTTCAGGCGTAACGTTGATCTTACTGTTTTGCTGTTTAATAACCGGATTTACGGACTGACCAAAGGACAGTACTCACCCACATCGGAAAAGGGCAAAATTACAAAATCCACACCATTTGGTTCGCTGGATGAACCGGTAAATCCGTTGGCACTGGCACTCGGAGCTAAGGCAACTTTTGTGGCCAGGGCTCTTGATGTTGATGCTAAGGGCCTTTCCGCGGTTCTTAAGGCTGCTTATGAGCACAAAGGTGCTTCTCTAGTGGAAATCTACCAGAACTGTAACGTTTTTAATGATGGCGCTCATTCTTATATGTCCGAGCGTGCTGTACGGCAGGAGCGGCAGATTTTGCTGCGTGACGGGGAAAAACTTGTTTTTGGTGACAATCAGGATCGTGGGCTGGTAATTGATGGTACAAAGGTGAGAGTAGTTTCAAGTTCGGATAGCAAAGAGTGGGATAAAGTATCTGTGTATGACAAAAGCGATCTGACACAGGCTTGGATTATGGCACACCTTAATTACCCGCAGTATCCGGTTCCAATGGGAGTATTCTACCAGGAAGAGCGGGAGGTTTATAATCAGCAGGTTTATGATCAGATAGAAACAGCACGCGCAGGAGAGCAGGCAGATTTGCAGCAGCTGTTATCTTCCGGCGAGACTTGGGAGGTGACTGCAGGGCAATTATAGCTCATTAATTTATTTGTGTAGATGCCTCTTGAAATAACTAAGAACCTTTGGTGCATTATCAATATCACCAACTCTGCCCATTACAGCTAAGACCTCTAAAGCTTTACGACACTGTTCCGTCTGAAGGCCCTCGAAACATGCTACAAATTCACGAGTGTATGCCTTAAACTTTTGCCGGTCGCGGCCTTCTATAATTGCCGTCAGGATTTTAAGCGCTTCCAGTTGTTTGTCTGTAATGTCAGCACACATTATCAGTTACTTGGTCATGTTTCTATCTAAGATCCTCCTTAAGGTCGAGCGATCCATACCAAGTTCGCGGGCTGCCTGTGCCTGGTTGCCCTGGTTGCGTGAGAGCGCATCATTTATAAGCGAGAGTTTGTACTGCTCTACCCTTTCATGAAAACTAAGCTTTACAGTGTTATCGTTTTTTCTGCTGCCTGTATGAATATCGTCGGCCGTGATCGTTGAGCGTTGCTTAAACTGAGCTGCAAATGCCGCTCTCTCTACTACTGCCAATAACTCGCGCACATTTCCGGGCCAGTCATAAGAAAGCAGTTTTTCTATTGCTGTCTGGTCAATTTCATAAACATTGACCTCCTCCTGCTGTCTCAGCCGCTCAATAGAAGCTTGTGCTAAAAGTGGTATATCTTCTTTACGTTTTCTTAGCGGTGGCAATTCAATCTGGAAGTGAGCTATTCTGTGAAAAAAATCAGCCCTGATAGATCCATCCTGCAGGCATTCATCAATGTCTTTGTTGCAGGCAGAAACCAGTCTGAAATTTGCTACCCTTTCTTCACTAGAACCTACCGGCCTAAAAGAGCGATCCTGAAATACTCCCAAAAGTGCCACCTGAGTCTGCAATGGCAACTGATCGATTTCATCCAGAAAAAACGTACCGCCTTCAGCCTTTTCAATCAAACCGGTGCGATCCTGTTCTGCCCCGGTAAACGCACCGCGAACGTGACCGAAAAGATCGCTGTTTACAATATCTGCATTGCCAAAAACCGGTTGATAACGCACAAAACCATCGAGGCTGTTATGGCTCATAAAATGAATAAAAGCTGCGCAAAGTCCTTTACCAGTTCCGGTTTCACCGCTTAAAAGTACAGGCTGCTTGTGTGAAGCCGCTTGAAGCAGCTCACTACGCAATTGTTCTATAACAGTGCTTTCTCCGATTAAAAGTGGCCCGTTATGTGGAGCGGAAACTTTTTGCAGTTCTTTATAGGCTCGTTTAAGGCTGGCTTGTTTAAAACCGTCTTGAATAAGTGCGGCCAGATGCGAAATATTAGCTGGTTTTTCAAGGAAACTGGCAGCTCCAGAATTTAAGGCCCGAATTCCGTACTCGGTGCTACCGTGGCCGGTCAAAACAATCACCCGGCAGGTATCATCATTACGAAGCAGTCCGTCAAGAAGCTTGAATCCCGACTCAACACCTTCTTTTTCGGAGAGCGATAGGTCAATCACAGCAACTTGCGGGTTAAGAGAAGCAGCAAGTTTCAGCGCTTTCTCAGGCGTCGAAGCACCATTAATACTAGCAGATAACCCGTGTGATTTTAGGGCACGTGTCAGTGAAAGCAGCGCATCGCTATCATCGTCAACCAGAAGGATGTTCTCAGACATACGGAAGTTTAAGATTTATAGAAATTATTTTACCGACGCTTATCACCATTTTACAGCTATGTGCTAATAAAATCGAGTCAATAATGGGCAAAATATGTGGGTTTTTTACCCCGGATTTCAAAAACAGCTCGCTTATAAGAGTTCCAGTCGAGGGTTCAAGATTAGTGGGGTTTTCTCCGCTAAGTTCTATTTTAACAAAATCTTCAGCAGCAGTTACCTTAAAGAGTTTTAAATTGGATATGTTATCTGATGTTTTGCCGGCTACAATTTCAGCCAGCGACTCGAGAACTATTTTTAACTGTTTTGGGTTTATGCTCAGACAAAACTCTTTAAGGTTAATATTTTCGGTTGTGCTTATTAGCAGGTAGCTATATTCCTCCAGACTGTACCTTCCAGTTGTCGCCGGATAATCGACCAGTCCGGTTACAGCGCTGAGCGATGCAGAAATTTGTTTGCACTTCCTTATGGCTGCTTCACAATCATGTTCTTTCAAAACTGATTGTATATATGCCAGCTCATTAGAGATAACAGAAAGTGGTGTCCTAAGATTATGCGCAAGCGATGTAATAAAATTTCGTAGTATCAGATATTGTTTTAACTCAAGGTTAGAAGAACCTGGGTCCGAATCGATCGTTTTCATGACAGTGTATTTTCTCAAATGGGTGTTATAATTGCAATGTAGTCGTTGAAAGGTGGATAAACCTTAAAATTTGTCCAGGTCAAAGAGTAGAAAATCACCTCTGTTGCTCTTTAACTTAGAGCCGCAGCCCGACAGTTGGGCCTATACGAGACCAGACTATAATGCAGTTGGCAAAGTTTGTGTGTAAAGGCAGCACAGTGTATTTTCGCTAAATATCCTGTAATTTTAGGCTGTGCTTTATTTTTAGGGGCTGTGGTTGTATAAGTTGTTGATTGTGAGAAAAGTTGGTTAAATTATTTTTCTGTATATCTGTTTATCTTCGTAAAGCGGATGGATTTATGAGCGAAATTACAGGGGAAACCGTAAAGAAGATAGCTGAGCTTTCCATGCTTGCTGTGTCAGAAGAAGAGCTTAAACCACTTGCAGCAGATCTCGATAATATTCTGAGTTATGTAAAGAAACTGGATCAACTGGAGCTTAAAGAGGTCGAACCGATGAGTCATGTGCATGGCATAAGTAATGTGTTTCGAGAAGATCAGGTCGGTGAGACGCTTGATTTGACAGGGCTGGCAGAGAATGCCCCCGCTCTTCAGGGACGCTTTTTTAAAGTACCTCTTACAGTCGAATGACATAGGAAATTATTATTGGTTGGCCGGTGAACGAACTACTCTCTTTGTCAATATCTGAGATAGTAAGAGGGCTAAGACAAAGACGCTTCTCAGCAACTGAAATTGCGTCAGCTTATCTTGAGCAGTGTGAAAAGCTCAAGCATCTTAATGCCTACATTAAGGTCTGCTCTGATGCCATTTTGAAAGAAGCAGAGAATATGGACAAACTGACTCCTGGTTCAGGAGATCTTATTGGAGTTCCACTGGCGATAAAGGATATTCTGGTTACTCGTGGAATAGCTACAACCTGTGGCAGCAAGATGCTTGAGAACTTCATTCCACCTTACGATGCTACAGTTTGGAAGCGGCTAAAGGATGCCGGAGCCCTGCTGCTCGGCAAAACTAATATGGATGAATTTGCAATGGGCTCTTCTAATGAAAATTCGTTTTTTGGCCCGGTTCTTAACCCCTGGGATAACAACTGTGTAAGTGGAGGCTCAAGTGGAGGCTCAGCCTGTGCCGTTGCAGCTCGCATGGCTCCTGCAGCACTAGGCAGTGATACAGGAGGCTCTGTACGACAACCTGCTTCGTTCTGTGGAATAGTAGGTTTTAAGCCTACATACGGCCGTATCAGCAGATATGGTTTGATAGCATTTGCATCGTCGCTCGATCAGGTTGGTATTTTTACACGAAATATTGATGATTGTATTTGTCTTTATAAACTGATTGCAGGGTACGATCCGTATGATTCCACTTCCGTGGATAAACCTGTAGGTAGTGTGAACATTATTCCTGATGCTAGACTGGATGGGCTTCGTATTGGAATTCCGGCGGAGTACTTCACTCCTGCTTTGAATAATGAAATAAAAGAAGTTGTAAATCAGGCGCTGGAAGCGCTTTCAGCTCAGGGAGCTGAACTTGTTGAAATTTCTCTACCGCATACCGAGTATGCGGTAGCAACCTACTACATAATTTCTCCTGCCGAAGCTTCCTCAAACTTGTCTCGTTACGACGGAGTACGCTATGGACATCGGGCCGGGTCTATCAAATCTCTTGAGGAGCTTTATAAAAAATCCCGTTCAGAGGGCTTTGGCCCTGAAGTTAAACGGAGAATATTAATCGGGAATTATGTGCTTTCGGCGGGATACTATGACGCTTATTACCGTAAAGCCCAAAAAGTACGCAGGCTGATAGCTGAGGATTTTGCAAACGCTTTTGAAAATAAGTGCGATATAATAGCAACACCTACTACACCATCAGTTGCATTTAAGATTGGAGAAAAAACCAGTGATCCACTGCAAATGTATTTAAATGATATTTTTACAGTTCCCGCCAGTCTGGCTGGTTTGCCGGCTATAAGTATTCCCTGTGGATTTTCCGGCGATAATATGCCGGTTGGCCTGCAACTTATAGCAAACGCCTGGGATGAAGAGCGTTTACTTCAAACTGCGGCTGTTTACCAGCGGGTGACCGAATGGCACAGGAGGGTTCCGAATGGATTATGAAGTCGTAATCGGACTTGAAGTTCATGTACAGCTTAAAACAAGAACAAAAATATTTTGTTCTTCTCCTGCAGCTTTTGGCGCCGATCCGAATACTTATATTGATCCGCTTACACTGGGGCTGCCAGGTGCTTTGCCGGTGTTTAATCGTCAGGTTGCAGAGTTTGCTATAATGATGGGTCTAGCTACAAATTGTGAGATACGTGAATTTAACCGTTTTGCTCGCAAACATTATTTTTATCCTGACTTACCCAAGGGATATCAGATATCACAGTACGAAGAGCCAATTTGTGAAAGAGGACATATTGAGGTTTTGTGTGATAACAGTACTCGAAGTATTGGTATAACCAGAATTCATATGGAAGAAGATGCCGGTAAGAGCATGCACGATCCGACGGCGCACTGTTCCCTGGTTGATCTAAATAGAGCGGGTGTGCCTCTATTGGAGATCGTATCAGAGCCGGATATCCGTTCCCCGTCACAAGCTGCTGCTTATCTTCGGACTATTCGTCAAATTGTGCGCTGGTTGGATATAAGTGACGGGAATATGGAAGAAGGCAGTTTACGCTGTGATGCCAATATATCTCTCAGGCCACTGGGGCAAATGGAGTTTGGTACCAGAACTGAAATCAAAAACTTAAATAGTTTTAAATTTGTGGAAAAAGCTCTTGAGTATGAGGTAGCCCGACAGCTGGCAATTTTAAAGTCAGGGGGTGAGGTGGTACAAGAAACTCTACTTTTTGATAGTGATGCGGGTGTTACAAAACCTATGCGAGGTAAAGAAGAGTCGGCTGATTATCGGTACTTCCCGGATCCAGATCTTCCGCCACTTGTAATTAAAGAAAGCTGGATCGAAGAAATTCGCAGAAACATGCCGGTCTTGCCGCAAAAGAGGTACAGGGAGCTGATTGAAGGGTATGGATTGAGCGAGTATGACGCAGGTGTGTTAACTGCCGACAGAGAGATCGTCGAGTATTTTGATCGGGTTTTTAAAACCTGTGAAAATGCCAAAGCTGCAGCTAACTGGATTACATCCGAGCTTTTTGGGCGTTTAAACAAAGCTTCGCTTGAAATATCTGATTCGCCC
>RFHI01000018.1 GCA_003696425.1 Candidatus Dadabacteria bacterium
ACTTAAGATCTGCCAGAGAGCGTGAATCGACTGTGTTTATTTTCGGTAACGGCGGAAGCGCTGCCGCTGCATCACACTTTGCAACTGATCTGGCCAAAGACCGTTTTGGTGATAAGAGGTATCTATTTAAAGTAATGAGTCTGGTTGATAATACCCCGCTTATTACCGCAACAGCCAATGATTACGGCTACGAAGAAATCTTTCTAAGGCAGCTAAAACTCTACTTAAAGCCTGATGATCTTGTAATAGCTATATCAAGCAGCGGAAATTCTGAGAATGTTATCAGGGCTACCAGTTTTGCGAGAGAATCCGGGGCTAAGACCTGGGGTATTGTAGGCTTTAGCGGGGGAAAACTGGCAGAAACGGCAGAACAGTCAGTTTATATTCCAACCAGTGTTGGTCAGTACGGTTTTATGGAAGATGTTACATCAATCCTGATTCATATGGTAACAGTACATATTTATGAACAGGATCGAAAGATTCTCTCTGCTGAGAACAGTAGAACCGAAGAAACCATTCAACCGTGCAGTGAAAAGCAATATTAACCCAACAAAAATAATCTTACTTGACCGTGACGGCACCGTAAATGTATCACCCGGGCGGCGCCGTTATATAAAATCAGAAGACGAACTCATTTTAATAAAAGAATCCATAGAGGGTCTTAGGCTTCTGGCCTCACGCGGTTACTCCTTCATTATCATAACCAATCAGGCCGGGGTGGGTGCGGGGCATATGACAGAGGATGATTTAACAGCGGTAAATAGCAGGCTTAAAGAGGAATTTCAAAATCATAACATTCCGCTACTGGACATAATCTGCTGTACCGACCACTATGAAAGTGACAGCAAGCGAAGGAAGCCCAATCCAACTATGTTTTTTGAGGCGCGCGACCGCTACGGATTTTCTTTGGCTGAAACGTATTATATTGGCGATGATCCGCGTGATGTTCTGGCAGCTTATAATGCCGGCACTAAATCAATTTACCTTGGGAAAAAGGAGTTATTAAAAGATTTCGGCGGCAATCTAAAACCTGATCACATAGCTAATGATATGTTAGATGCCGCCAAAATTATCCTCAACATGTCTGACTAGCTGCCTTTCCCCCTTGCCGGATCAAGCTGATGCCGTATTTTAACGCTCTTACAGTCATCGCGGCAGACAACCACTACTTCAGCAACGTTCAAAAGAAAGGTGCCGCCCCCGATATTTAACTCCAGAATTTTATGCGACGCTGAGGAATTATTAAGCTTTTTCATTTCGCTGACTATTTCGCGAAACCCGTCTTCAATCATTACCACCTGACCGCTTTTAAAAATAACCGTTGCGGCATCACCGGCATAAGCAGGAACTGCCAATCCAAGCAACAAATACAAAAGTGGAAGTAATTTTTTCATCGGATTATCTCTTATCTTTCACCTGCGCCGAAAAGCCCCGGCTTGCAAGCCTCTGCAATAATTTATTCAACAGCTTCAAGCTTACAGTACCTGGCTATAAGCTTTGTAGTCTTATCCAGCCGGTCGAAAAACACCTTAACACGAACACGCCTTAAATCTCCATTAAGATCTCCTTCAATCTCTTTTATCACGCCCTCTCCAAAGGATGGGTGTTTTACCAGGGCACCTGGCTTTAAGATCTCGCGGTATTTACTCTCTCTTTCATGACTTTTTAGTGAGTCAGCGCTCTTTAGTGTTGAGAGAATGTTGGCTTTGTCTGCCTTTCTCTTTTTGCTCCTTAAAAAGTCTTTTTTGATCCCTGCATATGGACTGTCTGTAATATCTTTCGGCCGCGTCAGATTCTGCCCGGTCTCAGAAAATTCAGGGAAGTCCAGTTCATCGCTGTAAAGATCATCAAGATAGCTATCAAAAAAGCCTTCACTTAAATGCTCAAGGCACTCTGCAGGAATATCCCAGCCAAACATGCTGACCGAGCGGGTGTAGCCTCCCCCGCTAATCCGGCCCACAGTGCGGTACTGCGCGCGGGTAAGGTAAAGCTCATCCATTGCACGGGTAAAGCCTACGTAACAGAGCCTGCGCTCTTCCTCTATTCCTCCCGGTTCATCAATTGAACGAAAATGAGGAAGAAGCCCCTCTTCAAAACCGGTTAGAAATACAACCGGAAACTCCAGTCCCTTGGCAAGATGAAGTGTAGTCAGTGAAACGTAATCCGGTTCTTTATCTGCCTGTTGGTCTTTTAGCTCCTCTTCCGGCCGCTGATCAGAGGCAGTCAGTGACACGCGATCCAGAAATTTTCTGATAACATCTGTCCTGTCCTCGCCAGAAGGTTCTTCAAGCCCAATAGCAATTAACTCATCAATGTTCTCAAGACGTGAGAGCGCTACCGGATCTTTGGATTTTTCAAGTACTTCGCGGTAACCGCTCTCAATACTTATTTTTCTGATTAAATCTGAAAGAATTGAAGTGTCAATGTTCTCTTTTAGCTTATCTATTAACTCTACAAACTTTCCTACAGCTTTTTTTTGCTTAGCCACAACTCTGGCAGCTTCCAGTGGAGTTACTCCCTTAGAAGATACCAGCGAAAGAATTGCTTTTACTGTCTGCGGGCCAATTCCGCGTGAGGGTGTATTAATTATTCTCACAAAAGACTGCAGGTCTCTTTCATTTACCAGCACTCTTAAATATGCCAGAATGTCCTTTATCTCTTTACGCTCAAAGAATTTAAGGCCCCCAAAGATTCTGTAAGGTATCTCGTGCACCATTAATGCTTCTTCAATTGCACGCGACTGCGCATTAGTGCGGTAAAAGACTGCGATATCCCGATAATTTCTGCCATCCTTACACAGCTCCAGTATTTTTTGAGCTACAAATTCAGCCTCATCGTCTTCGTCATAACCTGTAAAAGTATAAACCGGTGCGCCATCTTTTCGCTCTGTCCAGAGTACTTTTGGTTTCCTTGACTTATTAGTTTTTATTATTGCATTGGCGGCATCGAGAATTACCTGGGTCGAACGGTAATTTTGTTCCAGCTTAATTACAACCGTACCGGGATAGTCCTTTTCAAAATTAAGAATGTTATTTATATCAGCTCCGCGGAAAGCATAAATTGACTGGTCATCATCGCCCACCACAAAGATATTCTTATGTTTTTCTACTATAAGCGAAACCAGCATATACTGAACGAGGTTAGTATCCTGAAATTCATCCACCAGTACAAAGCGGCACTGGCGCTGGTAGCGCTCTCTTACTTCAGGGAACTCTTTTAAGAGACGGGTCGAATTTACCAGCAGATCTCCAAAGTCCATTGCATCCGAATCAAGAAGCCGGGTCTGATAGGCCTGGTATACATCCGCTGTAAGTCGCTCTTCGTAGCTGCCTGCACTTTTAGCAAACTCCTGTGCGTTTATATAAGCGTTTTTTGCAGAATCAATTGCAGCAGCAAACATTTTTGGCGAATGTTTTTTGGGGTCAATTTTTAACTCCTTTAGCACAAGTTTAATCAGCGCCAGTGAATCGCCGGCGTCATAAACTGTAAAATCATTTGTATAGCCGAGTTTTTTAGCGTTTTCGCGCAGAATTCTAAGGCCTGCAGAATGAAAAGTAGATACCCAGACTTTGTCTGCATCGCGGCCCAGCATCCGGACAAGCCTCTCACGCATCTCGTCAGTTGCTTTGTTAGTAAAGGTAACTGCCAGGATATTGCCGGGGCGCACACCGTATTCACTTATAAGGTATGCAATCCTGTGAGTTAATACACGGGTCTTTCCGCTTCCAGCTCCCGCCAGAATAAGTATCGGTCCTTTAAAGTGTTTAACGCCTTTAAGCTGCTCCGGATTAAGAGTTGCGTTAAAGTCTATAGCTTTTTTAGCTCCAAACGGCACTGAAATACACAGCAAAAAATATATTACCACTAAATGTTTCAACTAATCATACGAAATTAAATATAATCGTTAAACAAAAAATAACTGCCCTGAAACCGGCAGGAACAGGGGTTTCAGGGCAGAGGGTTAAAAGCAACAAATGTTTCAGGTTTTCAGGAATTATGAGAAATAGTCACAATATAGTCATAAAAACTCTTAGCTTTAAAACTCAACAGTAATTACAGCCGGCACAATTTGCGGGATCGACTCTCTGAGCTCGCCCTTTCTTCACTCCACTCAATTCTGGCTCATGCCGAATTTACTTCACAAGCTTCTAGTGAAGCGCCGTGGCCCTTCGCGGATTAACCTGCTGACCCATTAGTGAACGTTTGGTGGAAAACACACAGGAGCCGAAGTCGCGCTGACTATCTCCCAAGTTCCTGCCACTACTTAAGCGGTGGTAAGAAAATACCAGCCTTACCAGTAAAACCGCTGTAAGAAGTGCTGCAATTAAATCAAGACTAATTTCAAGTTGCATTGTTTTCCCCTCTTATAAAATCTGCCCGATGTAAAGCAGGTTATCCCTCTACATCAACAAGACATAAAACCATTCGATAATCCTTCTATACCACTATAAGGATAGAACTTCAAGTATTTTTCTAGTATAAAAGTTAAATAGAGTTTTATTATATCCGCGTTCGCGTTAAGCTGCGTCGAACGCCAATCAGCAGAAATATTATGTAAGAACCTAATACAATGGTAATTTTCGCGGATGGCAAAGAGCTACAACAGAAAAGACCACTACTATGAAAAAGCAAAAGCTGTAGGCTACCGCTCACGAGCAGCCTATAAACTGCTTGAGCTTCAGAAAAAATACTCAATAATTAAAACAGGTCAGCGCGTTCTGGATCTGGGCTGCTGGCCTGGAGGCTGGCTTCAGGTCAGTAAAAAGCTGGTTGGAAACTCAGGATACGTTGCCGGTATAGACCTTAAGCAAATAGATCAGCTATCTTCTACTGTCATAAGGTTTTACTGCGGAGATGTCTCAGATGAGGCACTGCTTAAACAGACTGTTACTGATGCAGGCAGCCTCTTTGATGTTGTTCTTTCGGACATGGCTCCAAAGCTTACCGGGATTAAGGAGGCTGACCGCGCTGCGGTAGAAGGTATTGCCGAGATTGCATTCTGGGCTGCAGAGAAGACTCTTAAGCCAGGCGGTAATTTTGTAGTAAAGGTATTTAAGAGTAACGAGATTAATGAATTTTATCGGAACATTCATACAAGATTTGATAAGTGTCTTAGAAAAGAGCTCTCATCAAGCAGAAAAACTTCAAACGAATTTTATCTGATTGGACTAGGCTTTAAAAAATGAAAATGGCAACTTTATGCAAACAGCTGAATTTTTTCAAAGGAAGCCACTTATAACGTGACAGCAGCAATTATATCTGCAACAGAAAAAATAGGCGGCCTAACCATAGATATTGCCTCAGGCTTTGGCCGCTCCTGGTTGTTTCTTTTTCGTACGATTGTAGGAATTTTCAAACTACCCTTCAGATTCGGGCTGTTTCTACAGCAGATGTACCAGATCGGTGTAAACTCAACGCTTGTAATTGCTTTAATAGGTGTATTTACCGGTGCGGTACTGGCAGTACAGGGGGAGTATACACTCTCAAAGTTTGGTGCAACTGCTTTTACGGGCTCGGCTGTAGCACTCAGTCTTATCCGTGAACTTGGTCCGGTGCTGACTGCTCTTATGGTAATCGGGCGGGCAGGTTCAGCTATTACTGCTGAAATAGGAATTATGCGCATTACTGAACAGATAGATGCCCTCCGCTCAATGGCAGTAGATCCAATCCGCTACCTGATGGTTCCGCGTTTTTTAGCTGGTATAATAGCTATGCCGCTGCTTACATCTATTTTTATAGTTATAGGTATCGCCGGAGGCTATTTAGTAGCCACAACTCTACTTGGCCTTAACCCCGGCACTTTCATGAGCGAAATGATTTCGGCTGTTGATACTGTTGACGTGTACTCCGGGTTGATAAAGGCACTTGTTTTTGGATTCGTTTTCGGCTGGGTTAGCTGCTACAAAGGTTATACCTGCGGCTTTGGAGCGGTCGGTGTAAATAAGGCTACCACCCAGTCTGTTGTAACTGCATCAGTAGCGGTTTTAGTACTTGATTATTTCCTAACCACTCTTTTAACTAAATACATCTTTCAGTAGAGGTAGTAGAGTTGATAAGCGTACGGGACCTGCATAAACGATTTGGCCGCCAAATTGTCCTTGACGGCATAGATCTCGATATTGAAGAGGGCAAAACGACTACTGTGGTAGGCCCGAGCGGCGTGGGCAAATCAGTGCTGCTTAAGATAATAATGGGCATCTTAAAGCCCGAAAAAGGTGAGGTGCGTATAAACGGCCGCTCAATGACTGCAGCAAAGAGCGAAAGCGAAAAGAATGAAATCCGCTCCTCCCTGGGGGTGCTCTTTCAGGCTGCTGCATTATTCGATTCGCTAACCGTATATGACAATATTGCTTTTCCGCTTCGCGAACGCGGCTCTCACTCAGAAGCAGAAATCCGCAAAAAAGCGCTCGAAATGATTGAAGCCTTATCTCTTGAGCCGTATGTGCTTAAATACCCGGAAGAAATTTCAATGGGGATTCGCAAACGAGTTGGTATGGCCCGCGCTCTGATGACAAATCCATCAATTCTGCTGTTTGATGAGCCAAATACGGGGCTCGATCCGCTTGTCGGGCAGGAAGTCTATGATCTGATAAAAGAAACGCGCGCAAGATGGGGCTTTACCGGAATAGTCATAAGCCATGAGCTGCCAGAGGTTTTTCAGGTGTCAGATAAAGTTGTAATGCTTTTAAACGGTAAAATTGAGATGCAGGGGACGCCAGAGGAATTTATTTCCTCCGACAATCCTGCTGTAATTCAGTTTTTAAACGGGAAAATAGATGGACCAATCAAAATCCAGTGATAATTCAGTAGAAATCCAATTGCCCAGCCGCTCACTTTCAGTGGAGTTTTATGTCGGTGTTTTCATGATTGCAGCTCTGCTTGCAGTTGCTTATCTGGCTGTTGGCCTTGGCGGACTTGAGCTGGGACACTCCAGTGAGTATATAGTTTACGCAGAGTTTGATAATGTGTCAGGCCTTAAAGTAGGTGCACCGGTTGAAATAGCAGGTGTGCCGGTTGGAGAAGTCAGCGCCATTACATTAAAAGATCCTGCTGCGCTTGTAACACTAAAACTCAAAAATGGGGTTAAACTGCGCGATGATGATGTTGCGGCCGTCCGTACAAAAGGCATCATTGGGGATCGGTATGTTAAAATTTCGCGAGGAGCCTCTGACGTTTATATCGAAAACGGCGGAACTCTGCTTGACACTGAATCGGTGGTGGATATTGAAGATATTATCGGGAAAATCGTCCATAGCTTAGAAAGCGATAAGGGTGCGGCTGATTAGCTTGAATCGCCACCCCTTAATGGCTTTTTTAGGATGGAATAACTATGAAAAATATATATTGGTTGTTTATACCGGCACTCCTGATCGCGATACTTTCTACAGATACCTTGGCTGATAGCGACTTGCCGACTGGAATTCCTTCTCCTGCTGCTGAAGTGGAATCAGCCGTAAATAAGCTGGTAAAGATTGTTGAGACATACCCTGGTGAAAAGAACACTGAAAGGCGCAGAAAAAAGATGCGTGAAACCATTGAGCCGCTCTTTGACTTTGAAGAGATGGCCAAACGTTCGCTTGGGGCAGAATGGAAAAAACGCACCCCGGAAGAACGTAAAGAATTTGTAAGAATATTTGCTGACTTACTTGCCAATACTTATCTTAACCGAATTGAAAAGATCTCGAAAAGCACAGTTAAGGTTATGGATGAAAAAGTCCGCTTTCCACGAGCGATAGTAAAAACAAAAGTTGAATATAAAGGTGATAGCTTTCCAATTGATTACCGCCTGATTAACCGTCATGGAAAGTGGCAGGTTTATGATGTAGTGATTGAAAACATAGGACTGGTATCAAATTACCGTAGTGAGTTTGCCGGAATTATCAGAAAAGAAAAATTCAGCGGCTTAATGGAGCGCCTGAGAAATAAGGCCTCCTAACCTGAAACCACCTCACGAATCTTGTCTTCGAGGCCGTTTACCACACCGGACATGTTTTTAGCTGCCCGCTCAATAGCCTCAAGTGCCTGTCTGGTTTCTTGGCTTACCTCTCCGGCTGCCTGAGCGACAAATACCATAGCAACTATCTCCTGAAGCGGATTATTAAGGTCGTTTCTAATATTGGCACCAAGGGAGGCTACTCTGTTTTCGTCACTGGAAGATTTGTAAATTTTATTGCCTGCACTTAAGCTGTGCGAACCTGCATATCCGTATTTTCTCCCGTCAAGTAGCGAGGCATCACTGCTGGAGGCTTTTCCAACTACCACTACATCAGGCGGATTCCGCATATTCTCAAGGGTTTTTCTAAGCCGCCCGACATTCCCATCGGGAAGAAGCGGGCTTGATACAACAAGCTTTACGGGTTTACGCTTTAAGATCCATTCAGCAAGGTGAAGTGTCGGAGCGTACATAATGGAACAGCCCGGCATGGCACTGGAGATCTGCATTGTCATTTCACGCGCCATCTGATGGCCGGCATTAACCACCAGTACCAGAAACTTTTCAAGCTGCTCGACGGTGTGATCCCCTTTCTTGTGGTGGGCGCGTTTAGTCCCGGCACATTCTTCCTGCGCCGCCTCAAGAACAAGCCGGCTGCGTTTGAAGACAACGCTTCTTGCAGTATTTTCGCTGGAAAGCTCTTTCATAACCAATTAATACAGCACAAACCTCTAACATCTCTGGACCGGTAGCAGCCCCGCTACCGCTTTAAAAGTACCTGTGGGATCAGCGGGATAGTATGGAGCTACCATAAAGATGCGTTAACCTACTTAAAGTTGCGCGTTAAATATTCAGGGATGAATTATAGCAGGGTAGTCAAATGCAGTTTGAAAATAGCGCATGACCAGAACCTGCCTCAAAAAATGGTGCGCACCACATAGTGATGTAAGTGATTCAAATTACATCAAAAAACAGCTAGCCTGCTTGGCTGTTAATGAATTTTTATAAGGAGCATCACTCATGAAACGATTTATTCTCCTTTTAACTGCGATCCTTATTGCAATGCCTGCCTGGGCACGCAAGCCGCGAGTTAAGATAAAGCCTCTTGCGGTGTGTCTTAACAACGCAAGCGGTGTAATTAAGGCAAAGTCACGCTGCAAGCGTAATGAAACAGCCTTAACCTCTGTAAATCTTGCCGGCATTTTTGCAAATAGCGGCACTCCGGGACCGCAGGGACCGGCTGGGCCGCAAGGGCCGGCCGGAACTGTTGATCCGAATAAGTGTATAGTTCGTTCGGTAACAAACAGTGGCCTAAACTATGTTACTGCTACTGCTAACTGCGCTGCCGGCGAGTTTTTGCTTACTCACGGTATGTTTACTGAAGAGATTAACAGTGATGTTATTGATATACTTTTAAGCATTGATCCACAGGGTAAATACGCCACTGGCGTTACTTACGAAAGCGGTATAAACGGTGCTTCAAGTTTCTACTCTATAGAAGTAGATGCTGTTTGCTGCAGGCCGTAACAGTTACTTGCCGCGCCCTGGTTACAGCAGGGCGCGGCAGATTTATCAGGGCTGCTTCATCATCTGCTGCAACGTGACCTGGTCCACTTTAGAAACCGGCTGTTCGCCGTTAGAAAACGGCACAAACATTGAACTGCGCTGATAGCCGTGTTCTTCCAGCAGGTCCAGTGTTTCCTGGCTTTCAGACGCAACATACAGACGGCCTTTTTCATCAACAAAAGCTATCACACCGTTATTCTTATCATATGTGCCTACCTGCATATTGCGATCGATTGGCATATTGAGGTCGTAGGCATCCCCCAGTCGATAAACCTTATCACTGTCGATATGGGTATACTCCATTCTATCCACCATAAGAAACGGGCCCTTTTTACCAAGCCCTGGCGTAATGCTCCTTGCTGCCGCCTCGGCCTCATAGGTTTCAACCCTGCTCTTCAGCCTTTCCTGCTCACGCTGAGCCTGTGCTTCTTTGCTTAAGCGCAGGAACTTAATTCTAATGGCGGGGTCAAGTGGGAGCTCTCCATTGGATAACGGCACAAAGAAGGTATCATGCTGATAACCGGCTTCACGCAAAGCATGCGTGAGAGTACTTGTGTAAGGTGCAACATGAAAATCAAGATTTTCATCTACAAACGCTACCGTGGCATTATTTGTAGAAAACTTTCCTGCGTATTGCTGTGAGCGATATTCGTCGAGTCGAACACGTGAAACTTCCTCATTAAACGGATACTGTGCTTGATACTCACCGGGCAACTTAACCGTCAGCCCCTCTGATATCTCCTCCGGCAGTGGCTGAACAGCTGCTGCTCTTTCCTGTCTTCTCTGGTTTGGATTATTATCCGGATTCATCACTACCTCCCTACAACACCTAATTCAATCTGTGGATTGTGTTGTAAGTTATGGACAGGTCGCGAAACCTTGTGACTTAACTAATTCAAATCTGTGAGGCCTTAACGGAATACAACCAAAGCACATTGGTAATGGCACAACATCATTGGAATATTAGAGGATAAAAACAGAAGTCTGCATTCTGCCGTCCAAGCCCAGGCGCAGTTGCTTTAACACGCTTAAACACTTTTTCGCTGCAATTTTAACTTATTAAGGCAGTGCTTTAAATCACTTAAAGCAAATCGGGGATAGTTGGCAGGCACCAATAGGGAGAAAAAATTAAAACAAATTGCCGACTCCATTTTCGATTGGTGTAAACAGGATGTTTGGCATAGCCTCGGATGCGCAGGTGCAACCGGAATGCTCTTTTAATCCCGGCAGGCCTGCCCTGATTGTAAATTCAGGGCAGGCCCTTACATATCTGCCCATATTTCCTAGAACATAGTAAAAACAAATTGGATTCTCTCCCGCAGGGTTAGAGCAATTGATCCCAGCGAATCTTTGCTGTCACGTGTCAGTAAATTTTATTATTCAAGTTTGACAGGTCTAAGCACCGATTCATATTACTTCATACAAATCAGCACCATCATCCAGACAGAAGCACAATCAAAAAGACCCACTAATATCGGTAACCGATTCAACACAGCTTCTAGAGCATCAAGATACTAGCTTACAACTTCGGCCGCGGCAGAATGTACTGGGTAACCAGCTCCTCGTCCTTGGCCTGAAGCTCAAGGTTACTAAGAAGCAGCGCCGGTGAAATTGTGGTAATAGGTATAAATCCTGACTCAGCACCGCAGTAACCGTTATCAATCTCCTGATCTTTTCCTATTGCTACTATGTTGTTGAGCGCCTGAAGCGGGGTGCCCACAAAATCCACGCCCCGGATGGGCACTTCACGGCCATCAGGATAAACCTTGGTGGCATAAGAGATCTCACCGTAAAATCCCTGAAAATCATAAGCTGTGGTTTCAGTTTCACCGCCAGAGGTCTCATACACAATCAGACCAAAGGGTTTTTTCTGCCTCCGAATTTCCTGAATCAAAAGAGCCTTCATCTCCTCCATTGAAAGCGCATCTTCGCCACCCTCAAAAATTGTTACTGCCATTCGACTGATTGGCCGCTGGAATTTTTTATTACGGGCGTGCCCGTTAGGCACATGCCCGCGAGCTGAAAGCGCCTGACGGGTGTTTAAAAATCCTACCAGCACACCGTTTTCAATAAGCAGTGTATTCATAGCAGGCGTACCCTCATCATCAAAATCATAAGCTCCAATGCATTTAATACCTTGAAATTTCTTTAAGGTAGGATCGTCCCGCACAGTAAGCGGAGCTTTTACCACCTTCTTTCCAATTTGCCCCTTAAAGGTCTGTCCCTCACCACTTGAAAGCAGGCGGCTGCCCTCAAGCCGGTGTCCCAGAGCTTCATGTAAGAGCAGGCCGGCGGGCTTTGGATATAGCAAAACCGGACCAGAATAGGCATGCATCTTCTTGGCTTTAACCAGCTCGCACATTCTTTCGTATTTCTTCTCCAGAATCTCCTTAAGCTCCCGCATAGTGGGTAGTTCACGTGGGTCGCTACAATTAAGTACATACTCCTGTTCGATCTGGGCACCCTCACTGGTGAGGTTTCTAACTCCGGCCATAAGAGAAAACACTTTAAAATGCTGTACAATTACACTTCCTTCAGTATTTACAAAAATCTTGGTCTGCTGCGAGGCATCAAACTCAACCCAATTACCACCTACGTCAGGAAGTTCTGAGAGCCACTTTGAGATTCGTTTGCAGAAACGTACCCATTTATCTTCATCAACATAGTGAAAACGTGGAAAAGTTTTAAATACACGCGGCTTTACTCTTACAAAAGATGGATACTTCCTGGTTTTATCTACCGTAGATACCCGCATCGACTGTTTGGAGTTATAGTCGGTAAGCGCCTCCCTGAATTTTGCCTCGGTAAGCTTCCAGATTGCTATCCTGAGCCCGTCATAACATTTATCATCAATTGGAACAGAAACGTGGGAGACCGATTCAAGCTCTTCATCATTATCAAGTAGCCCCCCGTCCATAACCTGATCGTTTCTATAACTGCCAACCCTTAAGTCACAGTACACATTACGGGTTTGATCAGATCTGCGCCTGTAGGTAGAGCCGCTGCTGGCCCAGGTGTTAAACCAGTGAATATCTCTTAAGGTGTACGCACAATAGTATGGACGTGGAAATCCGGGAACTTTCATCTTCATAGCCCGCCTCAGGTCTTTTTTTAAAAGCGGGATAATTTTTTCAATTGTAGAACGGGTTAACATGAAATTTATTTAGACCTGAAAAAACCTGACACTAAACAAAGCCAACAATTTAAAAGTCCTTACCAAACAGTAAATTTATGCTGTAATTATTAAAACTTAAACTGGGCGGAGCTTACAGTTATATTATACCGTGAAAGGCTCATTACCTGCCACACCGGCTGAACAGAAGTTCCCTTCTACTTTTTAAATAAAATCCCCTTAATATCAACCTGTTAACGATCTGATTGTTTAACCTGCTTCTGTCATAAATCACCTGCTGCATATTCAGACACTTATGGACGATATTCTAAAAATAGCTTAGATTATAACAGGTTACATTAAGCAACCAAATGAAGCTACAAAATGAATTTTAAAGACCTATATGACTACTGGCCTTTAATAGCTGTCGGGGTGGTGCTGATCCTTTTTGCTGCCCCTGCTGTAATAAAGGCCGTTATAAGCTCCTCAAATAAAGAACGGCAGAAAATGAGAGAAACAGCTTCAATGCTGGGCCTTGAATGGCACGACTGGGGAAACTCTCTCGATGAGCTGGTAAGCTCAGATGCACACTACCAGCAGTTTCTGGAGGATTTACAAGCAATTCTCCCTGGAATGAATCTTAATCAGCCACCCTCACCGGAAAAACTCCGAAAGATTCTTGCAAATCCCCTGACCCGAAAACTGGCGCTCTCTGCCCTCCCATGGAAGATGAAGGGAAAATATAATGGCATACCGGTAACAATCACTCCCGTAAGCAGGGGTTCCGGGGAAAACAAAAAAACATACATACGTTTTAGCGCCCTGTTTGAAAAAGAGCTGTCTTTCCAGGTGAATATAGCCCGTGAAAAATTTGCTGATAAGCTTACCAAGACCATCAAGGGTGTTAGGGATATCCAAACTGGAGATCCTGAATTTGACAGGCTGTTTTTTATTAAAGGAGACAGAGAAGCTGAAATAAAAACATGGCTTAACAGCCAGCGCCGAGAAGTACTTACTGAAGCATTATCAGCCTGCGACTCATGTTTTTTTAACAGCAAGGGGTTACATCAGGAAGTTTCATCAATTAAAACAGATTATACCCTTTATAAAGAGCAACTTGATTCCATAACAAAAATGTTATCACTACTTAATTAATGTCTCCAATTAAGGGCAATTGGCACATGTAATATTAAGCTCGGCTAAAGTGGCCTTTTTTTTAGGAGCTTTTTCAGGATTATTCGGTTTATAGGTAAACTCTGCCATACCAAAGGGTTCTATGGTTGAAGGTCCCTTAAGTTTAACCTCCTTCCCTGTCAGAGGCTTATAAAATACAGCCGGCTTACTGGCTGCCACTGATTTTTTATTGCGCACAAAAACGCTAAATTCTCCATTTTCCCCAGGATCCGATATATCAGCGATTTCAAGCTTGGGCGAATTGCAGCTGAAGCGGTATCGTGCACTTGCCCGCGTAAATCCATCACGGCAGATAACTGAACCATCACGATCAGGCCCGGCACTGCAATCTATTCCCCCGTGGGAACTGCAAGAGATTAGTTTCCTTTTGGTCAGCTTAATATCCCCACGGTTAATAGGTGGCAATTTGGCGGGTTTAGCATTGGGTGATGGTTTTTTAGATGTATAGTGAACCACTCCATTTTTATCCGTGTAACGGTAAATAGGAGTAGCATTTAAAGACGGTGCATAAAACACAAAGTAAATCAGCGACACCAGATAAACTGCTGTTTTCATGCAAAAACTCCTTGGCCATCTATTCATCTTTCAAGTGTAACAAATCCCGACTGCAAAATAAAAGGGCCTTAAAGCTGACTATAAACACGGTTTAACAAGTTTTTAGCTGTAAAATTAGCATTTCCTGATATAAAGAGCCTATGGCAGGAAGGACGCATCTGAACGGTCTAAGCTACCGACCCGGTGAAAGCTGGCAGGTCATGTTAATCTGCTTGGTTGTTATTTCCGCTATCTTTCTTCGGTTTTGGCACCTTAACGCAGATATACCTCTCTTACAGTCAGCAGACGATCTCGGAGATGAGGGCTACTGGGCCTGGCGGGCACGCGATTTAATTTATCACGGTACGATCGACATAGGCAGCAACTTTTATCAGGCACTCGCAGGCGCTCCGCTTACTGTTTTTCTGCTCCATGCTCTGGGCAGCCTATCCGGAAATTTCACTCTCTGGGAGGCTCGTTTTTTTACCGCATTTTTTTCATCAATTCTGTTGCTTGCTGGCTCATATTACCTGGCTTATGTGCGCGGAAGGACTATGGCAACTCTTATCTTCATAGCTCTTTACGGCCTCTTTCCGCTTACACTCTTTTACAGCCGGATTGGCCATCTGGAGCAGGGTGTTTTACTCTTTCTTCTACTTTCATTTATAAG
>RFHI01000173.1 GCA_003696425.1 Candidatus Dadabacteria bacterium
AACTACCGCCGGTGGCTGCGCGAACATCGTATCGACAAAGATGGGGTTGCAGATCGCCTTCAGGACAGCACTCCATTTTCCTTAAAAGAAGTAGTTGAATTCGGGCTGGATAAAGATGATAAGAACCGAAAGTTTCTTGTTAAACAGATTCAAGAGGGCTTTAATCCGGAAAGGTTTGCTGGAGCTATTACAGAAGGTTTTAACTCAGATTATGTAGGTTCAAATTTTAAATTTATAGGTGGTTTCATCAACCATATATTAGGCTCACTACAGAATGGAGGTGGAACTGGAAAAATTTTAAACGACGAAGAGTTTCTTTTAAACCTTCACCGCGGTTTTCGTTATCCAGGCGATCAGCAAAAACTCGATCAAATCGAGAGCTCTTACTCGGCCTGGAGTGATGCCTATCAGCAGTTGGCTGCTCTATCAAACGAGGTAGACCCGGCTCCTGAACATGATTTAAATGCACTTGCAGATAGATTAATAACGCTTACAACCGACGGCAGTGGCCCCTCACAGGAGGAGCGGGTTGCTGAAGTTTCAGTGATTCTTTCAACTTTATCCGAAAGCGAAAGAGAAAGGGTGGCAAAGCTTTATAATGAGAGAATTTACCAGCGATATCATCAAATTGAAGATCAGTTAAAGCAAAACCCCAATAACGACCAATTAAAAAGCCAGTTAGCTGCATTGCAATACGGTGAAGCTGAAAATAGCGGCACACCAACTTTTTATTCTAACTTAGCAGCACTTGCGGGAGAACAGAGTGACAGTTTAGCAAATCTGCACTTTGACAAAGAACAGGTAGCCCGAGCACTGGTAACAGTCACTGATGAACAGGCCAGACGGGAAGCTCTGGCACTACTTACCAGCGAGCAGCGCAAGCAGGTATTTGATGTCATCAAAAAGAAAAAAGACCGATCTTACATGGCTGATCTCGGCGAGCAGCTTGGAAACAGTGACTACATAGCCATTAGTCAGTTACGGGACCAGGCGCGTACAGGGATGGGCCGTACAGGTTTCGCTGAACAGCCCTCCCTGGATGCACTGCTTACAACTCCTGGCAGAAACGGGTATAGAAGCTCTACCCGGCAACGGCTATCAGGAAGAGATCCGGTCCAAAGCTTTATTACTGCACTGAATAATCAAGACTATCCGGCTCTCCTTCAGGCGCTTGGAAGTTTAAGGTCTGCTGAAGAAAGAAGTAATTTTCGTGCTGCCATCCAGGAAGCTTCCGGTAAGCCTGCTGAAGAACTATTCCGCAACCTTCCTCAAGCAGTAAAACTGCGCGCTATGGATCTTATTGAAAACGGCTATAATCCTGATAAAGATCTTGTACAACTGGAAGCATTTTTAAATTCAAATAACTTTGAGCTTGCCTACACCTACATAGCCAGCTGGACTCCTGAACTTCGGGCGCGCATGAATCAGAGCTGGAAAGCAAGACATAACGGCCAGTCGCTCCTGGATTATTTAAAAGAGCTTAATAACACTCTGGAAAGCGGCTCACAGACAAACGAATATCTGTTAAAAAGTGTTGATTTGCTTAAAGAACAGCCGAATATGAGTTTTCGCATTCCAGCCGGTCATGCCGTTGATCCCGCAGTACGCCAGTTTGCCGAAAGGGTAGCCGACGAGCTTATGCAGGAGCCGGAATACGCTGATCTTGACAGGGAGGGTTTTATTGAAGCTTTTCCTTATCTTCTGGAATATGCCCGTACTCTAAATGCTGAAAACAGTATTGGCCAGGGAAAAATTCCTGATGATGTCCTGGCTTATGCCATAGCGATAAATATGGTTGAAAGTCACTTCAGGGGTGGAGCAGTTAACTCCCAAAGCGGTGCTGCCGGTCGCGGCCAGCTGATGCCCGGCTCAGCTATGGCGCTTTACAGAAAGTATACCCGCGAATTTTTAAGCGCCGGTTTGGACTCTTTTGATGTAGAGGTTGACCTCCAAAGACCCGATTGGAATGCTGCTCTGAGTGTAGCCCATCTCATGGATGATTACCTGGTAACCCATGACTGGCAAACAGCGGTTGCAGCATATCATGCCGGTATTGATGCTGTCAGAGTAGCACCAGGCGTTTATAGAATTCCCGATACCGATGACGGCAATATTCACACCCGCGATTATGTAAACAAAGTTGAGAGGGCAAAAAGGGCTGCTCAGCGCGTACTCGAGCGTGTAAATTCCATCCCTCCAGCCTGATCACTCTTTTACAGCATAATGCGTTGCCGTAACATCATGTATAACCCCGTAATCAGGCTGTTCAACTCCCTGAGGTGCGATATGCCAGAACCAGCTTGACTCTAAAACAGGATGATAATTGCTTAAGGAGGTCGAATTACAAAAAACAGCCCTCTCCTCCTGCCAGAGAGATTTATCCTGTTGATAATATAAAAAAGCCTTATCATAAATTAAAACCACTCTACTAAAGCCAGAACCATTTAAGATCTCAATGTGCTGACTCTGAAGACGTGCCATTGATTCTTCAAGCGCCGCCTGCAAAGCTGGTTCATAACAACCATTATCATCTACATATAAATCAAGATATTTTTCAAACAGGTTATTAACCCTATCACGCCAGTAAATCGGAATCTGGCTTAAAAGATTTAATGATACTGCAGCATCAAACCCGAACAGCTCCACAGCTGCGCCACACTCAAGCGACAGGAGAAAATCTCCCAAAATCTTTAAATCTGCCGCAGGATTTCTGCCGAGAAAATCGCTTAATTTATCGCTCCACCGATCAATTGATCCGGTCAGCTCTGCAAGATGAAAGTCAAGCTGACAGCCTGGTGCGATAACCCGCTTAGCCTTCTTCCAGTATGGCATCACTCCCGGATCACAGTCATAAAGTGCTATCTTCTTGAATTTTTTTGAAAGCTCTTTAAGATCTATATCGTAAAGCCTGCCTGCCCCAAGTACAGCCAGACTGCTGCCCCCAGGAACTTCTATTAGCGAGTTTACAAACAGTCGACTTAAATTTAAATGCGGCCTCCAGTACTTGCGGCAGCGACTGTAACGCGCCTCTATACCAAAGCCCATATCCAGGTAATCCTCTCTCCCCGGATATTGTTGTTTAAGTCTTCTGTATTTAAATAAACGCAGCACCCCGGGCCTTATAAAATTGATTAAACTTCCCTCTCCCGATAATATGCCTTTGGCATGAATCAGAAAAGCACTACATTAAAAACGATCACAGGAAAACGCTGGGTCAACCCTTACCTTGCAAAAATTAACTCGCTGCCGGATATACTTTTATCCAGTGATGATAATTTTAATCTAAGTACAGCCCAGCATAGTCTCCTTAGCAGCAAACTTAGAGATTACCCTTCTATATTTTGTGAGCTATGTTCAGGTTCAGGAGGACATTTAATAAAGCAGGCTAAAAAAAGTCCGCAGGCGCTCTTTGTCGGTTTTGAGCTTCGCTATAAGCGAAGTTTCAGAACAGCTGAAAAAGCTAAAAAAGAGGGCCTGAGAAACCTTATAGTCCTCCGCTGTGATGCCAGAACAATTGATAAATACATTCCGGCTGAAACTCTTAGCGGAGTGTATTTAAATTTCCCTGACCCCTGGGACAGACTTCGCTGGGAGAAACACCGTCTGCTTTCGAGAGAGTTTTTATTAAAATTATATGAGCTGTTAAAGCCGGGCGGTTTTTTTTCTTACAAAACTGATCACAGGGAACGTTTTAAGGAGGCTCTTGGCTGGATTGAGTCGCTTGAGGGTTACAGGCTTGAATTTAAAAGTTTTGATCTGCATGCGGACACTGATTTCCAGGATAATGTTACTACCGAATTTGAAGAGCTGTTTAGATCTAAAAAAGTGCCGGTAAATTATCTGTATGCTGTAAAGATCTGAAACACTGTAGCCGATCTGCCGGGGGCTGAATACCGGGTGGAGATTTATTCAGAAATAAGTGAACAGAACCAGATTTCAGCATCCGGCTTTCTGCTTAACCCGCATTTTTCATGAGAATCCGTCACGAGAGGCGCAATTTTGAGCCGAGGTTGAATTAAAAAAGCGCAGGAATACTGGAGTATGGCGAGCATT
>RFHI01000005.1 GCA_003696425.1 Candidatus Dadabacteria bacterium
ATTCCCCCCTTCCTCTGAAAAGCTTAGTAGTTGAAGCTGCCCTGGTAAGTTAATCTGATACAGATCTATTACAGCACTGGAAATGCTTGAAATGTTAGTACTCCAGCCAGTTAAAAATTCGTATTCACACACCATTACTTCTGCCGTAAAATAAATCCCTCCAACCCAAATTATCTTGGGCGAAGACTACCTCCCATCAGAATCTCCTGGAATTTTTGCCTGAAACACCTGAACAGATGTTATTTATATTATAGCAGCTCCTTCCGACTAATGCATACTATTTGAACCGATTTCAGCAACTGTTATTGAAACAATCGATAACAGCCAAGCTTGCTGTTAAATAAACAATTTAGCTTTATCACACTAACAATTTAATCTAAGATACTAAGCACATCTGACAATTAGTTCCATCCTGCAATAGTAACATGTAATTTTATGGCATAATATTTGCTGTACACATTGGCGGAAGTAGGTTGGAGGGTCGTGCAATGATACAACGCAGAAGTGGTACGTGTCGTGAAACCGGTGGTATTCTTATTGAATCCGTCCTTGGTTTACTCATCTTTTTTACCTGTCTACTCTTTGGCATTGATTTAGTAAGAGTTGCTTATAATGCCGCTACCTTAAAATCAGCTGTGACACGGGCTGGCCGCTGGGCCGAGCTGGGACTGGCTGAAAGTTCCGACCTAAACTCTCCTGAGCCTGGTGTTAATTCAGTCCTGCATAAAATCAATGAAATCAGTGGGTTCAATATCAGCCCAGATAATTTTCAGATCTGTCAAGCGAACCTGGCTGATCCGGATTGCGACAGTAATTCAAGAGGAGCTGCAATGCAATGGATGCATATCAAAGCCGGCTTTGATATGCCGATCTTTTTTGGCACTGCTACAGTTCCCGTTTCAGCATCAGCAGTTATTCAAAATGAACCGGGATTTAAATTAAAGTCTATTGGGTCTGATTCCATATCCCAACTAACGGTATATATAGGTGGGTCTAAGCACGGTGGTGATGAACACTCAGGTGGTGGTACTGCCGGTGGTATTAGTATTTACTAAGCTCAAAAAAATACCTGGCTGACAAATTACCTGAGGCTTCCGGATAATAAAGTATATCTTATGCGCAAAAGGATTCTTTTAAAATGATAACTAAGACATATGAGTCAGGGTCTGTTTTGGTTGAGCTTGCGATAATTATACCGCTGGTAGTGATGTTTTTTTATGGAGGATTTGAATATTCACAGTTAATTCAGAGACAGCACACATTAGTTTCAATTAGCAGACAGCTGGGAGCCTCAGCTCTTCGCCTCTGTGGAAGCCGTCCACCCGGTACCGAGCCGGGAGGAACGGTTGAGTGTCTGAGAAACAGAATAATCAGCGAAACGGCAGGGCAAGTTGCACAAATTTTACCAGGAGTAAGGTTCGTTGTTACAGTTGTAAGATGGGAAGATAACCCTTCAACTCCTTCCCCTGGCGCCTATATACAAAATCCTCTGGACGTTGCTGCATATCCCGAAGGCACAAGTGGAGAGATTTCACGCGAAACTTTTTTTCCTGATTATCCCACTCCAGGTAAACTTGCAAAGCTCCTGAGAGATCATAAAGTGCTTGTATATGCTGAAGTCTTCTACAGAAACGAACCAATCATCGCCAAAATTCCTTTACTTGCAAATAGTCTAAATCGGAGCATGTATGCAGTATCCATTTTCTAAGAAAATTTCCAGTGAGTCTTTATATACTGATGATCGTGGAATTTTCATGATCATTGTAGCCGCAGGAGCTGTGGCACTGGTGGCACTGATAGGCCTGGCCGTTGACTGTGCAAACATTTATCTCACAAAACGTCAGGTTCAAACAGTAGTAGATTCTGCTGCACTGGCTGGAGGACGTATTCTTGTGTTCCAGATTGATGCGACCATCGATGATGTTAAAGCACGCATGGTTAATCTGGCCCGCGAAAATCTTGCAAAAATGAATTTCAGCCAGGAGGATATAGACCGTATTGCTCCGGATCCGGAAGGAGGATTGCCGCCTTCGTGTGATTCTGAGGAAGCCATAAACAGTGCGCTCTGTATCAGCGTAGCAGAAAACAGACAGGAGCTGCAAATAGCTATGCGCACCATGCCGCAACTACATTTTATACATATCCTGCCTGGAATTAGTAAATTTTTAGAAGTTAGCGCAGCGGCAAAAGCTGTCAACACCAAGCTGCAGGTTGTACTCGTGCTGGATGTGTCCTGGTCTATGGGAGAACCCGTACCAAATCCTCCGGCTGGCTGTTGGAACAGGCTGTGTGCTGCTCAATATGCTGCCAATAAATTTCTGGATATGATGCTTCCTTTCGATGAAGCTGCAATTGTAACCTTTTCGTCCAACTACTCAGATGACATAAGGCCTCCAGTTACGGCAGCCCAGATGCTAAACAACTACAGTAACGATGCCAGAGTCGAATATCCCTGCCCTGATTACGTAAACCCAGCATCTCCACCTCCGCCACCATCATGTGCTTCAAGCCCATTTCTGCAAATGGGGGTCAAGGGCCGCACTCCTGCGGAAGATTCTGCTGCACGGCAGAAGTTTCGGGCAATCATAGATTCGCTGCATAAGGAACATAACACCAATATTGCTGCTGGATTATACAAAGCCCGCAGGCTGTTTTCCGGGCCAGTACCCGAAAACACTCAGCGGGCAATTGTTTTATTTACAGACGGCAGCCCCTATACCCGCCGGGAAGGGTTCTCAGGTCCGATTTCTACCCCCGATCAGACAATGCAGGCAATTCTGCAAAACCCGAGTGATACAGTCGATACAGATATGTATTTTCTGCAGTGCGGCAACCGTTCACTGGAAAAAAACAAGCTTCAGTTAAGGCAGCTGGGCGTGCCTGCTTTAATGCCTGCCTCAAGACGATATGTTGACATTAACGACGGCCCATTTGCTGATCAAGAGCCCGGGCACGGAAACAATCTTATTGAAGTACGCCGCAGATTACGTTTTATTGATGCAATTCTTGAAGCACAGGCTGCTCAGGACCGGGGAGTAATAGTTTATACCATCGGGCTTGGACCTATTGATCAGGGTATATACCCGTCACGAACTGATGATCCCTACCCGGCGCCAAGAACTTATTATTCTGCATTTCAATCCGGTGGCATCGATCCTATTCATAACATTCGCTATTCAGAACAGGTAAAAGAAGCCTTTATGGCGCTAATGGCAAACGATCAGGCCAGGCTAAAAAACCCTACTGTTTTACCTGATCCAATGCCGGCCGGATATGAAGCCTCTTATTTTTGGAAGTTTCCCTGCGTACCAAACGGCCCGGAAAGAGTTGGTAAGCCTGAAGGGATTTTTGTAAGCGTCTCTGACGGGGAAGGGCTGGTTAACGCATTTGAACTGATTGCCCACGACCTTCGCACCAGACTGGAGATGTGATCCTCAGGTGTTTTGAATCAGGACCGAATTCATCGCTGAAATATATGCGCTCGGCTATAATTAAGTAAACGTTGCCGTAAACGTAAAACGGCCACGTAATCGTAAACGCATACGTATACGTATACGACTACGGATTTTTGGCCGGCACGCATAGAAGCTGCCTCTGGCAACATTGGTTACTGACGTAAGCTGATTCAGAAAGATGCCACATCAAGAAAGAAAACGAGAACAGATACATTATCCGGCAGGTCGCTAACAGAAAAGATGGAGCGGGTGAAGGGATTCGAACCCTCGACTTCAACCTTGGCAAGGTTGCGCTCTAGCCAGCTGAGCTACACCCGCATAGCGCTAAACAGCGCTTTATTAAGAACAGTAGAGCAATATATTAAATTTAGAGAGAAAATTGTCAATTCTAT
Source organism: Candidatus Dadabacteria bacterium (assembly GCA_003696425.1). Classification (GTDB taxonomy): domain Bacteria; phylum Bdellovibrionota_C; class UBA2361; order UBA2361; family J046; genus J046. The sequence continues at coordinate 3,848 of RFHI01000005.1, forward strand.
ATGTAAACTCAAGCCTTTTTACTAATAATAATAGCTAGCTGCCGATACTGCGCAGCTGCAGTGAACATGGTTGCACTGGAAGCTGCTTTTAAGTACTCTCTCAAAATATCCGCACAGGTTTAACTGTGTGCACCCTTTGTATGTACTGCCCCATTTTGAGGATAGTTAAATGACCGATTCGCTTGAAAAAAGACGAAAAGCAAAAGAGGAAGAATATTTCGAAAAAAAGAATAAAGAGCTTGCTGAAAACCTTGCTAAAAAAGAACGGGTAAGACTTAGCCCGATCACTGGTGAGCCGATGGAAAAACTTGAAATTATGGGTGTAACTGTAGACCGCTGCCCCACCAGTGGCGGGATCTGGCTTGATGCCGGAGAGCTGGAGCAAATTCTTAAAGAGGCTAAAAAGTCTCATGATCAGTTTGAAGATCAGTGGTTAAAAAGTTTTTTTGAATCTCTTTTTTCTAAGAACCAGCCAAAATTACTTTAAAGTTTAAGTCGCCTTACATCATATTGGCCAGCTGTTCTCTGTAAAGGACACGAAAACCCGGCATACCGGAGCGCTGTTTTCTGACCAAGACTTTGGAACTTTTGTCAAACTCAGGGCCGGAGTTGGATATCCCTGGTACGAGCTAAACGTCCACGGTTACGGCAGACATCCCTGGTTATTCATTAGCGGGGGTAAATTCGCAAAAATATAAGCACAGAGAGGGGTGTTCAGGAAGCCGGTTTGCGGGGTAACAACGTAAACGCAGCTAACCCGGCGCGGGAAGCAGCGCCCGACTTCAGTTGGGCGCAAAAGCAAAGCTCACAGGCCAGCTACCAGTGTGCAACCAGTAAACTGGCTGCACTAATCAATACTCGGGTGAATTATATAATCTCTTATGTGAGTTGCTTATGTAAACTTTCTACAGGACTGCCACTTTCGAATTCACCTACTTCTGTACATAGCGCTCAATCGAAGAACGAAGCTCATCACCCTTAGATGCAGTGGACTTTGCTGTTATAGCCGCTGAAGCGGAAGGCCCGTTTTGAGAAATACTATCCTTTTTACTGGCGACTGTTGAAGCTCTGGCACGCGCACGCCCAATAAACTCACGGGCAAAAGTATCATGACCGGCCATAAGCGACTCACGTGCGTTTCTTAAAGTATGACGAATCCCTGCCCAGCTGGCTGATGAAAGGCGCTCCATTGTGCCGGGATTAATAAGCTCTTCTATCATCTCCAGAAGATCATTCGCTTCTCGTAGCTTACTCAGCGCCTTACTCTGTTCCATTTGCCCACTCCAGCTTAATAAACAATAAATTTTTAGACCTTTTCTAAACAAATTTGATGCATTATTAAGGGTAAAAGAACCACTTAATTAAAATTGCTCTTCCTGAAAGCATAAGATATTGAATTTTATAGATGACACAGTTGCAATTGCCCCTTTTCCCAACAGACACTTTTAAATCCATTATTAAGCGCATCAGGCGCCCTGCCCCACAAAGTCCGCCGGACCAGCTCAGTAACCGTGCGCTAAAAGATGTCTGGCTCAGGCTTAGAAAGCGATATTTCCCAGGAAGGCCAGACATAGATGAATATCAGGTAGTCTGGAGCAGGCGAGCCCAAAAACGGACTCTGGCCTCATGTAATATTGAGAGCAAAAGAGTCACTGTTGCCAGAGAACTTAATTACAAAGAACATTTTATCTGGCTTGAACCCCTGCTATTTCACGAAATGTGCCACGCCTATCTTGAAGATCGTATATCTGGTAAAAACGGAAAGATTGCCTGGCATGGTAAAGAGTTTAAGGCTCTGGAAAAGCTCCACCCGGGCAGCAGGCGGTTAGATCAATGGATTAAAAAGGGAGGCTGGTCCTCAGCAGTCAGAAGCGACCGCGCCAAACGGGCACATATTAAACGAAAACTGCTAACTGTCCGATAAATATATGTGTAACAAAGTGGGCCGTCTTGTAACGCTACGACCTATCCCTTAAAATATACTGGTATGACTAACAACTATAAAAAAGCTACTCGAGTAAGTCGGCGCGACTTCTGCCTCTACTCGCTCTCCAGCGCATTTCTTGCTGCACTTGCCACTACTGGTATCGGCAGTGAAACTACTGAACAGATCACACTTACAAAGCAGACGATAAAAATTAAAAACCTTCCTCCCGCATTTAATAATTACAAGATCGCATTTTTAACTGATCTGCACTTCAGTGCCTACCTGCCCCATGCGCTAATAGAGAGAGCTGTAGAGATTACAAACCAGCAGGAACCAAATCTGATTCTACTGGGTGGCGACTATATTTGGCTTCCGGATCATCCACCAGTTTTTGGCGTCCTGCCCTACAGAAATACAGTAATAGAAGCAGTTCCCGCCTCTAAAAAACTTGAGGCTCTCTACAGCGAAACCGGTAGCATGTTAAAATACCTCAAGGCTTCTGATGGAATCTTCGGTGTATTAGGCAACCACGACCGCTGGGAAGGCGCTAAACTCTGTACAAACATCTTCTCAGAAAATGGTATAAAAATACTCGTTAATGAAAGTGAAGAGATAGTTCACAGGGGCGATGCGCTGATGATTTATGGCAGTGACGATTTTTGGACCGGCACCCCTTCATTACCAATGAATCTTACACAAGAGAATCAGACAAGGATACTGCTCAGCCATAATCCTGATTTTGTGGCTGATTCAATTAAAAAGGGTTTTTCAGATTTTAGCCTGGCACTTTGCGGGCACACCCACGGCGGGCAGATAAAATTACCATTAGTAGGGGCACCCTTCTACAACGTAAAAAACAGAGAATTTCGTGAAGGGCTGGTAGAAAAAAGGGGCTATAACGTATACACCAGCAGGGGTATCGGGGTAGTTGAAATCCCGGTAAGGATTAACTGCCCGCCGGAAGTTGCCCTTATCAATCTGACTGCAGCCTGATGATATTTCAGTCAGGGGCTTTACTTTTCCAATAAAACTAAGATAATAGGGGTCTATTAGATATTTTACTCCATATTTTTATAATGATTTTAATAGATTAAAACGAAAGGAGCTGATTC
>RFHI01000019.1 GCA_003696425.1 Candidatus Dadabacteria bacterium
TCTGAGCGGTTAATAAACTCGGCATTAAATTTATTATGGGATGTAAGCCAATTAAAATCTTTTTCTGCGTTGGCAGCATTTACACAGAGCATGTAATGCTCACTACTAAAGCGGTAAATGATGATATCGTCCACAACTCCACCCTCAGGTGTTGTAATTGCTGAATACTGCGCGCGGCCGTCGACAAGTTTGGCCACGTTATTACAGGTAAGGTACTGAAGAGCTGTTTCAGCTTCAGGCCCACTTACAAAGATCTCACCCATATGACTTACATCAAAGAGCCCGGCCTTTTCACGCACAGTACGGTGCTCGGCGATTAATCCCCGGTACTGAACTGGAAGCTCCCAGCCGGCAAAGGGTACAAACCTTGCGCCAAGCCCGGCCTGGATCTCATATAGCGGCGTGCGTTTAAGTGATGCATAATCGTCTGACACGAGAGGAAGTTTGACAAAAGCAGGGATAAATTACAAGTAAGCGTATTTATAAAAGAAGTCCGGCTGAATCCGTTATTGTCAACAGGTTGGCTTTTAGCTTTCAAGAGCTTACCCTTCTTTCCCACAGGCTAAGGGTATTATGCATCAGCATGGCAACCGTCATTGGCCCCACCCCGCCCGGCACCGGGGTTATTTTAGATGCTTTAAGATATGCTGACTCAAAATCAACATCGCCGGTAAGTGTTCCATCTTCGAGACGGTTAATACCCACATCAATAACAACTGCCCCCTGCTTTATATGCTCTGCGCCGATAAGCCCCGGAACTCCTGCGGCAGCAATTAATATATCTGCTTTACTACAGAGCTCTTTTAGATTGGCGGTACGTGAATGAGCAATGCTTACCGTAGCATTATGTTCAAGCAGTAAAAAGATCTGAGGCTTGCCCACCAGAATGGATCTTCCCACAATAACAGCGTGCTTGCCGGAAAGATCGGCTTCTTTTAGCTCTAAAGGATCAAGTTCCGGAGCAAGTGCCACCCCTGAGAAAGCCAGATCAATTAACTTCATTACCCCAAACGGCGTGCACGGATAAACCGGCGGCTTGCCGCGCATTAAAAGTCCCTGGTTCAGGGGATGCAGTCCGTCGGCGTCCTTTGATGGATTAATGGCTGAGAGTGCCTCTTCACTATTTAGCCCTTCAGGCAGCGGAAGCTGCAGTAATATTCCATCTACTTCATCAGTCCGGTTACATTCGTGTATCGCAGACAGCAGTTCCTGCTGCGAGACTCCAGCCGGGAAATTATAATCAAAGGTTTTAAAGCCGCATTTTTTGGCAACTTTGCCTTTTGTTTTTACATAGGCTCGCGAGGCCGGATTATCTCCAACTAAAATCACTGCAAGGCCCGGCGGACGTCCCTTCTCGGCAGAGAGTTTATCAACTCTATTTTGAATGGCTCTGTGGAACAGCGCTGCCAGTTGTTTGCCGTCAAGTATTTTTTCAGTTATTTCCATAAATTAATCCAAATAAAGCTCTCTTTAACGACAAAAGTATATATACGGAATATCCCCTCTGTAAAAGCATTCGCCAGACACTTTATTTGTAGCCTTTTCTAATATATAAAGCCTCTGGCAGTTTGCCTGTAAAATTGACTGAAATGTTAAAGCTTTAGCTGAGTTTTTAAGTGACCTGTGCGGGTCTCTAACATTTTTAAAGGATTTTAAATATGAAAATCGGAGTTCCAAGAGAGAGAAAAACACTGGAAAAACGGGTAGCCCTTACCCCTTCAGGAGCAGAAGAACTCATCCGTCACGGTCATGAAGTCTTAATAGAAAAAGGGGCCGGCGAAGGTTCATTTTTCCCGGATGAAGAGTACCGTAAAGCCGGATGTAAAATTGCAGATACGCTGGCTGATGTATGGAACGACTCTGAGCTTATCGTAAAAGTTAAAGAGCCGCACGAAGAAGAGTACCAGTACTTCCGTTCTGATATGGCAATCTTTGACTATCTTCACCTGGCCGGCCTTCCGGACGTGGCAAAAGCCATGCTTGAGAAGGGTATTACCGGCATTGCTTACGAACTGGTTCAAACCGAAGATCATCGTTTACCCCTACTAGAACCGATGAGTGAGATTGCCGGACAGCTATCTGTTTTAAACGGCGCTAATGCGCTCCTTTCTCAGCACGGCGGACGCGGTATGCTGATGGGAGGAGCTATAGGTGTTCCTGCCTGTAATGTAGTTGTAATTGGTGCCGGCATTGCCGGGCGCAACGCCGCCGATGTAGCGCTTGGAATGGGTGCTCACGTTACAATTCTTGATATTGATTACCGTAAGCTTGAAGCCGTTAAGGTCGCCTGGAATGGAAGAATTCAAACCCGTTATTCAACCGGGGTAACCGTCGTGGAAGAATGCTCACGCGCCCAGCTTGTAATCGGCGCTGTACTTGTGCCGGGCCACTCTGCTCCCAAGGTCATAAGCAGAAAGGCTATTGAATCCATGGAAGAAGGCTCTGTCTTTGTTGACATCAGCGTTGACCAGGGTGGTTGTGCTGAAACCACCCGCACAACCTCACTGGCTGAGCCGACCTATAAGGAGCTCGGTGTTATTCACTATGCTGTGCCAAATATGCCGGCACAGACACCGAGAACTTCTACCATGGCGCTTACAGCAGCAACGCTGCCATATATTATCAAGCTGGCAGACAGCGGAGTTGATACGGCTATTAGGAAATACCCGGAGCTTAACGCCGCAGTTAATACGTACCAGGGCAAACTTACGAACCAGGCAGTAAGTGATTCAATAGGAATTGATTATACACCGCTTGATACACTGCTTGGGTAGCTTTCCTCGATCGTGCTGGTTTTAGTCGCCCCATAACAAACAGAGAGGCGAACAAAACACTCCGTTCCGGGACAGTGGACTGTCAGTACATCGATAATCGTGGCTAATGAAACTTATAAAGCTTCAGGCCACGTTTATTGAAAATAAGCTCTTTGTTGTCATAACAGTCACTAAACCTTTGCATAAAATCCGAACTGTCTTTAAGTTCCCTGTCTGTAAGAAACCTGCGTTGCTGAAGTAGAAAGTATAATGAGCGATCCGCAAATATTTTACACTGAAACTCTTCCGGGGGAATCATGTTCTTCTGAAACTGTCTATTGGTTTTATACATTAGCATGGTTCGAGTATCGTGAGGATAACCCGAAATGATGAATTTTTCAGGCGAATCCTGTTTAACAGAGTTTAAAAAAGCCTCTGTTAAGCCAGTCCAGGGCACCCGCTCGTAAGGAGCTTCCAAAATTACCCAGTTTAGAGCAGCCAGCATACAGAAATATGACAGAGAAAATGCTGCTACTGCTTTAATTTTTTGACTTTCTATGCTTGCCAGCATTAGGGCAATAACTGCAAGTACAAACGGAAGCATAAACAGGGTCGTTCTGCTTGTAAGAACTGGTGTGAAAAAATATGAATATAACACAAGCGGAATATAAGCACCCAGGAACAGACAGAGCGGTTTTTTAACCAGTCGTATATTGCCATATGAACCGGACCATACCAGAAAGCCAAGCGCCACGAAAAACAGTAGCCTGCCTGCGCTGTGCAATATATGCGGCATAGCCGAAACTCCCGAAGCCATTTGTGGCAAGCCTGTAAATTCAATCAGATTTGACAGTATAAGCTGCGGGCCGGGTTTTGGCATCCACCAGCTTGCTGAAGACCCGTATTGCCACGCCATTAGATGAAAGTAGTAATAATAAATAAAGGCTAATGCCGGCCATATTTCACAAAAGACAATCTTAACAAACAAACTGCGCTTAATCCGCTCCCGATCCGCCAGGCAGTACGCCAATACACCGGGCAAAAGAAATACAGCAACCAGATGTGTACTGACGGCAAGAACTAAAAACAGGCTGAACAAAAACAAGTTGAATTTAAGCTTGCGCTCTTCCGACTGCAGGCTTTTTTCAAGAAAAAAGACAGCAGTCAGGCAACAGAAAGTTAACAATGAGTACTGCCTTATTTCCTGGCTAAAAAAGAGCAGGCCCGGCGAAGTTGCTGCCAGAAGAGCACCCCAAATAGATGCTTCCGGCAAAAGCAGCCGTAGCCATAGGGCAAACACAATCACGCTTGCTACTGAAAACACAACTGACAACAACCTGAGGAACCAGGTTACATGGTTAAACGAGCTCCAGTGTCTTAAGAGATAAAAAAATAACGGGGGGTGATCGTAATTTTTTGAAGCACTCCAGAAATCAGCCGCCTGCGCTAACTGCAAAGAACTATACTCATCGTACCAGACGCCTCTGTTTAATGAATGCACTCGTAAATAGACCGCCAAACCCAGGATGCCTATAAACAGCAGCGGGCGGATATAATTCTTATTCTTAGGCATCTCCACACTGTTTATAACCATTAAGGCCAGCAGGGCCCCCAGTCGGAGCAGAGCTTTCGGGCGTCTGTTACGATCATTATGTACATGCTTATAGTTAGCCGGCAACTAATAACCTTTCACCGGACAGATTATGGCCGGCCAAATGTAATATTTGCTCAATGAAATTGAACAGCCAACCCCCGAAATGCAAGGATCAATTTTTACTACACCGCTGCCCCTGCAGCAGCCTGGCGCTTTTTCTTTTTGCCGGATTTTTCGTGCCTTGCACCGACCTTATGATCCGGGGCACTCTGGCGCTTCACTACAACAGGAGAGTTAATCAAAAGTGTGGTGGTATCGCCTTCGCGTCTGTAGTCTATATCAAAGGCATCTTTTTCAATTACAAAGTATTTCTCAATTACCGAGATCATCTCACTCTTAAAGCTGGCCATCTCCTCATTAGTCAGGCCGGTGCGATCCTGTACCAGCACAAAATGCAGGCGGCTTTTGGCCATTGACTTACTTTTCTTCTTTCCGAACATCTTTTCTCTTAGTGCAGCGAACACGATCCGCTCCTTTTAAAAAGGTTTTAGCCTAAAAATCCTTACGCCCACAGACGCCCGAGACGCCCCCAAAAGCTTCGCGACATATCGGGTATCTCAATACTCTCTCCACAGAGTCTTCCGGCAATCCGGCTAAATGCCATGCCAGCTTCAGACTTTGAATTATACACCACAGGTTCACCACAGTTGGCGGCTACTATAATCTGCTCATCCTTGGGAACCACACCCACAAGATCAATACCAAGTATATCCTGCACATCTTCAACAGAGAGCATGTCGCCCCGCCGCACCATATCAAAATCAATGCGGTTAATAATAAGCTGCGGATCAATCCCTCTGGCGCTCAAAAGGCCTATAACGCGATCAGCATCACGGATAGCCGATACCTCCGGAGTCGTTACTATCAGCGCCCGTTCAGCACCGGCACAGGCGTTTTTAAAGCCCTGCTCAATACCTGCAGGAGAGTCTACCAGAATAAAGTGATACTCACGCCTGTAACCATCCAGCACAGCCTCGATTTCTTTCTCATCAACTACATCTTTATCATCAGTCTGTGACGCCGGGAGTAAAAAGAGATTGCTCGATTTCTTTGACTTAATTACTGCCTGCGAAGGTTTACACACCTTCTTAGCTACATCAACCAGATTAAATACTATCCGGTTCTCAAGACCCAGAATCACATCAAGGTTTCTAAGTCCGATATCAGCATCTACTACCAGGGTGCGCTTGCCTTTAAGCGCCAGAGCAGCGCCCAGGCTTGCAGTGGTAGTGGTTTTCCCGACACCACCCTTACCGGATGTTACTACAATCACCTGTCCCAGTTTACTGTTTGCCGATGTACCGTTTCTCAAGTTCATTGTCTCCTCATCCATTCAAATTAGTCTGCCATCTTTGACCTGCTCCAAAGCCTCAGGGCACGATCATATTTAAAACCTGATTTCTTATAACCTGCGCGGATTAGTTACCGCGCGAGGGTTATAAGGCTCTACGACAATAATATTTCCATCCACGCGGGCAATCTCCGGCACGCCGCTTTTATTTACCTCTGCTCCACCACGTGAAATGACCGCGCCGATTCTAAGCTGGGTAGGCTGCAGGTTAAGCGCGAAGATGAACCTGCCGCCACCGGTCTCATCGTAAGCCCCGGCATGCGCCACACCTCTTAGCGTTCCCAGGCAAATTATATCGCCACCGGCAACTATTTCAGCGCCGGAATTAACATCGCCAAGAATGATAAGCGTATGTTCCGTCTCTATTTTTTGCCCGGACCTTAATGTGGTGTACACAGTCCGCGCATCTGGATCGTCCCACAGCGCCGGGTCGTTCATCACCTGCCCGGAGCTTTTTGTGCCCGAGGCGCTGCTTTCGTTCAGCTCACTTGCGATCATGTCAAGTGAATCAATTCCATCAAAGAGGCTAAGAGCCTCTTCTCCGCGATCGTCTGACAGCACCTCCCGTTTTACTTCATCTTTAAGACGCGAAGACTTGACACTAATGTTATAGCTGCTTTTGAGCTCTCCGGAAATTTCACTTACAACATCATCTGAAGGTTTCCTACCAACCCATTCGAGCGACACTTCGTTGTCTTTAAGAAAGCCTTTACGGGCCGCGAGAAATTCGCCCAGCGCCCCTTTCAAGCTTTCCGGTTCAACCCGCCCGTCAAGCCTGAGCACCAACCCGTCACCGGTTCCTCGCGCCGTAATTATCCCTCCCCTGGATGGGAGCGTTTCAGAATTAAGTTCACCGTCCTGTTCCATATGCCTCGCCTGGCTGAGAGTGCCTCTGTAAAACTGTGCCCATTAAAAAAGAGACAAAAGAAATTTTTATGTAATTTCAGAAGATTAAGCCTCTATTTTAGTTTAAGTTACTTATAGCAAAGTTTGCTTTTTAAAGTCAACAAACATTTTTTGGAGTGGTTATAAAAGTTTGGTAACGCAGCAAAACAGCCGGAATTATTGCTCCTGTGAGTAATAGAGCGTATGATCTCAACCAGAAGACAAAGTTATGAGTGCCAAAACAAAACCGGTTTTTATCTCAAGCAGGATCATAGCCACCGGGTTTTTTAGCGGATACGCCCCATACCTCTCCGGTACAGCTGGAAGCCTGGTGCTGCTTTTGCTCTGGGTGCTGCTTAAAAGCGCAGGAGTTATCACCTCTCACTTCGAGCAATTATTGTTTATTCTTTTAATTACAGTTGCAGGAACGCTTGCTACCGGCGTATACCTTAAAGTCCTCATAAAAGAAAATCCCGCAGGAAAGATAAACGATCCAAAAGAGGTTGTAATAGACGAATGGGCCGGTATGGCGATATCTCTTTTTAGCGCTTTATATTACGGCCCTGTAGCAGCTATAATTGCTTTTGTGATTTTCCGGTTGCTTGACATCTGGAAACCGGGGCCGATTGGGATCGTAGAAAAGCTTCCAGCCGAATGGGGTATTATGGCTGACGATATTTTGGCAGGCATTGTAACAGCAGCGCTTGTGTCACTGCTATGGCCGAAAGTTTGTGGTATGTACTAAGTTGCGCAGGATTAAAGTTGTTTCTATGAAATATTTTGTTAGAATTGCATTACATCAACTGGCAGCGTGCGCTGTGCTCATTCCTGTTTTAATAGCTCCACAGCATCTTAACGCGCAAAACACCTCAGAAACGCCTCCTGTGCCTGAACTGCTTGGAGAAGAGCCAACACCTGCGCCAACAGCTACACCTGTCCCGATACCAACCCTGTCTCCCACTTTGCTCAGAAATTTTAAAGTTGCCCCATTAAAAGAGCTCAGCGGCAGAGTAGCTTTTACTGCAAAAATAAAGGGATATAACCGAATTCTTGTGCTTGATCTCGACAGTAGCAAAGTGTGGCCCTTAATTGATGGCCCCGGGAACAACTCCTACCCGGACTGGTCGCCAGATGGCAAAAAACTTGTTTTTGTCTCTGACAGATTTGGAGATAGAGATCTTTTTCTTGCAGACTGGGAAGGAGCTAACCAGCAGCAACTTACTGACAATGATCAAAATGATGACAACCCGGACTGGTCGCCCGACGGAAAAAGCATTGTATACTATTCAGAGACCGGAACTGGCAGTAATCCTGACTCTAATATTTTTATGATCAATCCTGACTCTCATGAACCCAAGCAACTAACTCACTTTAAAGGTCGAAACACCACCCCGCGCATATCACCGGATGGGCGCTATATAGCCTACTCAACCAACCGCTTCTGGCCAGGTTGGGATGTCTGTATCTGGGATTTAATTCTGAAACAGGAAAAATGTGTGCTCAAAGGCGCGATTTCGTATTGCAGACCCACCTGGTTTCAAAACGGAACTAAAATGTTTTATTCAGCCGGGATGCTGAAAGATGTTGATATTGGTCTTCTTACAGTTAAAAGCGGCCAGCGGCGTGGCTCAATTTCCGGCCTTACAGGTCGCGAATATGATGTCACTGTGGGTCCAAAAAAACGCTACATTATCTTTGCTGCCGAGGAAGATCGCGACGGCATATTTAATCTGTACGCTTTAAGGCTAAAGGACGGTAAAATTAAGCGCATATTAAGCTCAAATTACAGCACCCGCTTCCCCAGCTGGTCCGCGGTAACAACAATTGAACTAGAGGCAGAGAAACTAAAAGCTCTGGAAGCTGCCGGCATAACCCCCCTGCCCTCACCCACGCCCGAACCCTCAGCTGAAGATATCGAAGCCGGAGCACTGATACTGCAGGAGCTTGAAATTGATCCCTCCGAATTGAAGGGCGCTAAGAAGTAGCTTTAAAATGAAGAAATTTGCCTTCTTTCTTAGTGCCTTAATTCTCACATCCTGCAGCCCCTTTTATGCCATGCGGGCAGTGTATGAAGAAGGTAAAATTCTACTTGCCCGCAAACCAATTCCTGAAGTTATAAATGATTCAGCTACAGGCTCCGATGAGCGCCGCAAGCTTAAACTTGTACTAAAAGCACGAGAGTTTGCCCGCGGGCTTGGTCTTACACCAAAAGACTCCTTTACAATGTACACTAAAATAAATCGCGATGTACTGGCCTGGGTGCTCGTGGGTTCGAAGCCAGACGCCTTTGAGCTTTATACCTGGTGGTTCCCGTTTGTTGGGATGGTGCCTTATAAGGGGTTTTTTACGAAAAAAGCTGCTGAGCGTGCCGGCGCGCGCTTAAAACAAAAAGGCTATGAGATCTGGATTCGTGACACTGAGGCCATAAGTACGCTTGGCTGGTTTAATGACCCGCTGCTTTCCACTACTCTAAGAAACCACGAAGTGCGGGTAGTGAACACTGTTTTTCATGAGATTTTTCACAGCACTGTCTGGATTCCCAACCATGTTGATTTTAACGAGAGCCTTGCTAATTTTGTAGGTAATCAAGCCAGCATTGAGTTTTATGAAAACGAAGCACGCGTCGCGCTAAAAAACTGCCTTAAATCATCTTTAGAATGCAAAGATCTGCCTGCAGTTCAAAACCGGCTGCTTGCCAGAAGAATTTTAGAGCGCGAGTTTGAGCTTGCCGGCTTAATTACCAGGCTCTACGATGAGCTGGATGCTCTTTATAAGAGCGATAAAACAAAGGAAGAAAAACTTAAGCTGCGTGAAGAGATATTTAACAGGCACTTAAGGCCCTTTAGAGCCCGTTATCCTGAGCTTAAAATACTTAAAAAAATTAATAACGCTGAAATTATCCAGCTTAAGCTGTATCTTACAGGCCTGCCTGAATTTAAACGCCTCTTTCTTAAATTAAATAAAAGCTGGCCACGCTTTATTGCGGCCATAAAAGATATAAAAACCCGTGTTGAAAAGGACGCTGCTCTTTCTCCCTGGCAGGTGCTTGATAAGCTTATATCGGCCAGAGATATGCATAAAAAAGAGAGGAAAATTTATGGCGCACAAAAAAATTCCTAACTTCAAATCTGAAGATACCGAAATTAACTTCTGGGCCAATCGGGACTCTACCGAGTATATTGACTGGTCAAAGGGTAAAACTGCTGTATTCCCAGAACTTAAGCCTTCTGTAAAAACTATATCACTGAGACTCCCGGAATCAATGATTGCATATCTGAAGGTGCTGGCAAATAAAAGAGATGTTCTATATCAGTCACTACTTAAAATGTTTCTTGCCGAGCGTCTTGAATATGAACTGAGTAAAATTGGTCCATCGGGCAAAGAATAAGGCATTTTACTCCCTTAAGCCTGCTGCCTTCTCGCTTTATCATAACCTGCCTCTCTGCTATTATCCGGCCTATGAATTTTGCGGACAGGCTGACAGATACAATCAAGCGTAACAACTCAATCCTGTGTGCCGGAATTGATCCTGTAATCGAGAGGCTTCCGGCCTTTATTACAGAAAGCGTAAAAAAAGAAAAAACTGATTCTGAATCAATTAAAAAAGCTCTGCTTGACTTTTACCTTCCGGCGCTTGAAGCTCTTTCAGCTTCTATCGCCTGTATCAAGCCAAATATTGCTTTTTTTGAGCAGTACGGCATTTCCGGCCTTTTGGCGCTAAAAGAGATTATGGGCCGTGCACGTGCGCTAGAGCTTCCGGTTATTCTTGATGCCAAGCGCGGCGATATCGGCCATACGGCCGGAGCCTATGCCAGAGCCTATCTCGATCCCGAAAACTTCTCTGCTGATTTTTCAGCTGATGCTCTTACGGTTAATCCTTTTTTAGGCTTTGACACGCTTAAGCCTTTTATTGAGGCCTGCTCTAAAAGCGGCCGCGGGATCTTTATACTGGTTAAAACATCAAACCCCGGCTCAGGAGATATTCAGGATGTTCAGGAAGGAGAAAAATCTTTAAGTGAAAAAATTGCCGGCTGGATAGGAGAGCATGCCGGGAGACTTGCCGGAAGCTCCGGCTTAAGCGGTCTTGGTGCTGTAGTTGGTGCAACTTATCCGGAAGAAGCTAAAAGGCTGCGTGAGCTTATGCCGCAAAGTTACTTCTTAATTCCAGGGCTTGGAGCTCAGGGAGGCTCCGGGAAGGACGCCCTGGCTGGTCTTACCACTGACGGGCGCGGAGCTGTTGTAAACGCATCGCGCGGACTTTTTGCGGGGTTTTCAGACGGAATATCCAGTCGGGAGACCCTTATCGAGGAGATACTTAAACGGGCTAAAAAATTTAATAATGCACTTTCAGTTTAATTAGCTTAGGCCTTAAAAAACTATTATAATATAACTGATTTCAGCTGGTTATAACTGCTGCAGGTATCATCTGAGCATAACTGCTGCATAACATCTTTGAATGGCTGTCTATTCAACTGTGCCGGTAATTATTTAATAACAGACTAGGTTTACGCGGGGAAACTTTAAAATGACTGGCGTGACAACAGAAGCTGATCCCAAAAGCGCCGCCGGAGCTCAAGCTACGGCAGAAGCCGGAACACCGGATCTAAGAAACGAAGCTTTGGGCAAAAGAGATAAGTTCCGAGATTATAGCAGCCAGGGCCACCCGGGTGTGGTTGATGTTACAACACCTGATGTTACAACACCCGACGGCAAAACCTTTTACGGCAAAACCTTTGAAGCGTTAAAAGGGACTAAAAGCGCTCTTGCTGATCAGTTCACACGCGAAGAAGAACTCAGGAAAATCCTTCCCGGCCAGCTGGTAGATCACATAAAAGACACCGGAACGACTGAAGGTGCGACGTTTACGGAACCAATCGACGGCAACAACATCTCCGGTCTTAATTTATTTCATTCTACCTGGCGGGGCACAGAAGTTAGAAACTTAAAAGCCACCGGTGCCATTTTAACCGGCTGCAGATTTTTGGGAGTTAAAAGTAAAAAGAGCCCCGATCAAAAACTTAGCAGCAAACCAAATAATGATTTCTCCTATTCCAATTTAAGCGGTTCTTTTATAGACGGAGAAACAGATCTCCATCACATTGATGCCCGCGGGGCAAATATGCAGAACATTGTAGTTCAGGTTGGCGCAAAGCTTCCCGGAAATATGCTTGGTGCCGATCTAAGGGGCATGCGTATTATGGACAAAAACGGAAGCATCTATACTCTAAAAGAGTATATTGATGCCGTTGGTGAAAAGCAGGCCAGAAAAGATATTCAAAATATGTTTCGCAGAGTGACCTGGGGCAGCAAGTTTACAGTTGATCCAAACCTGATGGATCCTGAATTGAGGAGCATTCTAGGCAATCCGGGCTTTTCCAGGGAGCTGGATAAAATCCCTGAACCCCTAAATCCGGTAAGAAACATAAATGAACTTGCTGAAATACTGCAAGCTAATCCACTGACTGCTTTAACAGAAGTAAACGGGAATAAGCTTACGATCACCATACCGAATTATCAGGCCGAAGCTGCAAGCAGGCAAACGCTCGGTAACTGGCAGATAAGCACAACCGTAACCCAGCCACCCGATGGTCGGGGCCGGCCACGCGGAATCGGCACAGTAGAGCTTTATATTGACGAGGATTATATCAGCGATGAGTTGTTAAGGCGTGAAAATAACAGAGACGCCCAACAGCCTACCAAGACAATGTTAAGCCCGTTTTTTCAGAGACTGCAGGCTTACGGGTACCGGGCTGTACCGACCGGAACTACTGATGATGGGCGGGTCGCCATAAAACTTGTCCGTAGCGATGAAATAGAAAGGTATAATCTTGATGATGTGCTTACACTTTCAACCTGGGCTGCACGTGAATTGCACAGGGTAAAGGGCTTAAGGCCTCCCGCGGGGCCGGCCAGACGGATCTCGGATCAAGATCTGGAACCGGAGGAAAGCAGTCCCGCAAGACGAATGCCCGGCGGCGCAGGCCACCGCGAAGCGTACCCGGAAGGTGACAGACCGGAAACTGATCCGGCGTTGGGAGAAACCAAGCTTCTGACCGGATCAACAGAAAGCAAGGCTCGCCGCCTGCCGGATGAGGACAAATAAACCGAATAAACATATTTAATCTAACAACCGCTCCAGAATTGCAGGATACGGAAACGCCTTACTCTTTGACACCCAAAGAGCATCCATGCTTTTATAGTTCTCTATGTTTCCCCCTAAAGCACAGCAAAACAGCTCCGGTGAATTCAGCCAGGGTTCGCTGGTATCTTATGACAGCGACGGCAGCACTCTGCTTGCAGTCATTCGCGGCTACACGAAGAACAAGTACCGGCTTTTAAACCAGCGCGGAAGAGAGCTTGAGCTTCAGCCCGCAAGGCTTCATCCGCTGCCTGCTAAAATCCCCTCTGAATTTTCCGGAGAAGGAAAAGAGGCTGAATATTTAAACCGGCTGGAAGAGAGGGCAAAAAAAGCTTCTGAAGAGATAAGAATTTCTGAAATCTGGGAATATGTGCTCGAA
>RFHI01000174.1 GCA_003696425.1 Candidatus Dadabacteria bacterium
CTTAACCAGTCCGCGGTATGAGTTCTGCCCCTCCCCGGCCGAAATTCCTTTTGAGATAACGGTACTCTTAGTATTTTTACCGATATGAATCATCTTGGTGCCGGTATCGGCCTGCTGGCGCTTATTTGTTACTGCGACCGAATAAAACTCGCCAACTGAGTTGTCGCCTTTAAGAATACAGCTTGGATACTTCCAGGTTATGGCAGAGCCGGTTTCAACCTGGGTCCAGGAGATATGCGAATTCCTGCCGGCACACAGCCCGCGCTTGGTCACAAAATTATAAATTCCCCCGCGGCCCTTCTCATCGCCAGGGTACCAGTTCTGTATTGTGGAGTATTTTATATGGGCGTTATCAAGAGCAACAAGTTCCACCACTGCTGCGTGCAGCTGATTTTCATCGCGCATTGGAGCAGTGCAGCCCTCCAGGTAGCTTACGTAGCTGCCCTCGTCGGCTATTATCAGTGTGCGCTCAAACTGGCCGGTATTCATGGCATTAATTCTAAAGTAAGTAGAAAGCTCCATCGGGCAGCGCACACCTTTTGGAACATAGACGAACGAGCCGTCGCTGAAAACAGCCGAGTTGAGAGTAGCAAAAAAATTATCTGTATAGGGAACTACTGAGCCCAGGTATTTTTTAACAAGCTCCGGGTGCTCTTTTACTGCTTCTGAGAACGAGCAGAAAATTACACCTGCTTTCTTTAAAGTTTCCTGAAAAGTAGTAGCCACTGAAACACTGTCAAAGACTGCATCTACTGCCACTCCGGCCAGCTGTTTCTGCTCGTGAAGCGGAATGCCGAGCTTTTCATAAGTTGCAAGAATTTCCGGATCGACTTCATCGAGGCTCTTGTAGCGTGGAGCGTTTCGCGGCGCTGAGTAGTACACAATGTCCTGGTAATTAATTGGCGGATAATTCACAAAGGCCCAGTGCGGCTCTTTCATCTCCAGCCATTTGCGGTAAGCCTTAAGTCGCCACTCGAGCATAAAATCAGGCTCTTCTTTTTTAGCCGAGATAAGCCGGATAACATCCTCATTTAAGCCAGCCGGCACCTGGTCAGCTTCAACGTCAGTGTAAAAACCGTATTTATACTGCTGACTGGTAAATTCTTCTAATGTATCGTTATCTTTAGTCATTTTTATTAATTAGCCTGATTGTTGCGATAACAACATATACTTGAGTAATTTGTTCAACTATAGCAGCTTTCTTAATATCTGGAAACTTTATCGCCGGCCTCCAGCGGGAGTTTGTCAGACTGCCACGGGGGTTATAGCATACAGGTAATATACTGCAATATTTGGGAATAATATTTTATTTTTATTAACTGCTTTCAGAAAACAGCTTAATGGGCCTCGATCTTCTTAAATTATTTGGCTTAAAAAATGGCTCCTCCTCAGAGAGCCTTGAGCACGGAAGTCTTTTTACCCGTTTAAGTGAACTTCTCTCCGGCCTTTCTGAACGTGAGGTTGCTGTTATTACAGGAATTTCCGGCCTGCTCGGTCAGGTTGCCTACGCCGATCTTGAAATCTCCGATAAAGAAATATGTAAGATTAAAAGCGTCCTGCAAAGCAACCTTGGTCTGGATGAACAGCATGCAGAGCTTGTAGTCACAGTTACTAAAGAGCTTACCCGTGAGCTTGCCGGCATAGAGGACTTTCGCTACACGCGCCTGATAAATGAGCATTGCACCAAAGATGAAAAGATGCAGCTTCTTAAAGCACTCTTTGAAATAGCGTCGGCTGATGACTCAATCAGCAGCGATGAGGATCTTGCGATTGGCAACATCGCCCGAGATTTGCTCCTGACCCGCGAGGATTTTATCTCGGCCCGCGCTGATTACACCCGCTTTTTGGATGTTATTAAGAACCTGCCGAAAAAGGACACAGGTTAATTTCAGTTGTATCGCTGCACCTTTGTGATAAAATACAGTGTTGTGACAGAAGCTAACAGGTACAAATCGTATGAACAAAAACTTAAGGCAGCAGCCGATCTCTACTGGGCAGCGCGCAGCCTAAAAGAAGCCTACCTTCGCAGCAGACATCCCGACTGGCCGGAAGAGAAAATTAAGAAAACCGTTAAGGAGTGGCTGCTTTATGCAAAATCATGAGATATTTCTGATGTTCTGCAGTAATAGAGAAGGCGGCTCTGAAAAACATTTACAGGATATACGCGGCATACTTGCAAATACCAGTGATCTTAACCTGGAATACTTAAAAAAAGAAGCTAAAGACCAGGGATTGTCTGATTACCTGAGCGACCTTCTAAAGTTGTAATCTGACGCCTTACTTATTACTTCCAGTCACTATCGAGCACAATCCGGTAACGTGCTTTACCTTCTTTTAGATGAGAGAGTGCTTCATTTACATTCGACATCGGAAAGTGTTCTGCCTGTGGAGCAATATTATGTCTTTCACAAAACTCAAGCATTTTTAAAATTGTAGCCGGGCTTCCGAGCGGTGTTCCTGAAAGAGATTTCTGACCGGCAATCATCGGAAAGGCAGCTACCGGAATCGGATCCGGTACAGCGCCAACGGTGTGAAGCTTTCCGCGCGCTCTCAGTGCATTAATATAAAGCTCCCAGTTAAGGTTTACATTAACTGTTGAAAGTATCAGATCGAAGCTCCCTTCAAGCTTTAAAAGTTCGTTTTCATCGCGCGAATTTACCACCCTGTGCGCACCGAGTTTTACTGCATCTTCAGCTTTTGATTCACTTGAGGTAAAGGCTGTTACATGGCATCCCCAGGCTTTACAGAACTGAAGCGCCAGGTGCCCCAGTCCACCAATTCCTATAACGCCGACCCTGTCGGTTGGCCTGACATTCAGCTGCACCAGCGGATTAAAAACTGTAATTCCGCCGCAAAAAAGCGGCCCGGCCGAGGCTGGATCTATGCCCTGCGGCAGTTTAATTGCCCACGACCAGTGGCAGCGCACGCGATCGGCAAAGCCGCCGTAGCGTCCCACAATGGTCGATTCCTGGCCTTCACTGCAGTGATTGTGATCCCCCGCCAGGCAGTGCTCACAGTGCATGCAGCTTTTTGAGTACCAGCCCAGGCCGACAAGATCGCCCTCATTGATGTGCTTAACATTCTCGCCCCTGGCCACTACCCGCCCAACAACTTCGTGTCCCGGGACAAACGGGTATTCAGTCATCTCCCAATCGTTATTAAGCATCGAAAGATCAGAGTGGCAGATTCCGCAGTGCAGCACTTCAAGCTCAACATCATCCTTATCAAGCTCTCCGGGATCGTATTCAAATTCTTTAAGTTCAGCTCCGGCTTCACTGGCTGCATAGGCACGTATTGTCATAGGATTAGCTCCTTTTGTGATTGATTAACTACGGACCTAATTGTAATATCACAGACACTAAAGAAAAAGCTCGGCAGCCTTATTCAGATTAATGATCATCAAAGTCGTCTAATTTAAGATAGTTGCAAGTTTTTCAAAGTTTGACTACTTACGGCGCAGTCTGGCTTACTGCCCAGTAAATTACCCCGCTACTGCTTATAACACAGCCGATACCGATATGAATATCGCGGCTATCGAGGATATTGTTTCTGTGGCCTTCACTTGTCATCCAGGCAGCAACTACGTTTTCTGCGCTAATATAGCGGGCGATATTCTGTGATGCGTGAGAACCCCACCAGCCGGTCTGTATAAGTCTATCAAACCAGCCATCGTGTACCATTTGACCGGTATCCGCCATCCAGATGGCGTGTGCGCGGGCTGCCAGGTTTACTCGCGTTTCAAAGGTAAGCTGCCTTAAGCCATAAGAGCTTCGAATGGAATTAATGTCATTTAGAACCTGCTCACGTGAGCCGGCCGGGCATTCTGATTGGCCGGCTTTAAGAGTTACATCAAGTCCGGGGCCAGCGGGGATTTCCGGCTGGCTTCCGCCGGGGATAACCGTGACTGTTACAGCGCGGCTGGTTAGTTTTTTACTTTTTACCGTAAGTACGGACCAGTAGGTATAGGTTCCAGAAGATGCAGTTTTATCTGTAAAACGCACTTTACGGCGAGGCGATTTAAAGCTGGCCACTAGGACTGCCGGCGATCCGGCGCTTGAGCGGTAAAGGCTTAGTGTACTTTTCTTTCTTAACCTGCGCTTGGCTCTTGTAATCAGCTTAAGCGGAACAGCTCCTGAGGATAGCGACTGAGCTGGCTTTACAACCGGCCTTCTGGTGCAGAGCGCCTCATGCGGGGTAAGGCCGACAAAAATTACTGCTGTAAGAAAAGTAAGCGCAGGTAAAAGCGCTCGCTTTGGGATATATGACGATTTTTTAGACACCAGTATTATTTAAAACCTTTCCACCAGCAGGCTCATAACAGCCTTAAATTACAGTTAAAACCACAGAGAACGTGAGACTATCGAAAAGAGCATATAAGTCCCGCAGTTATTGCAAAAACCGAGCCTGTTTTTATGCTCTCTCGGGGGTCTGTGGTTACCAAATCAATATTAGCGGCATAAACCCAATTAGCTCAATATATTAAATCATAACTACCTGATTATTTAATTACTATGGAGTTTTACTAAGATCCTCCCAACCCCAAGTCAGTTGGAGCAGTTAAGGCCATTCGCGATACACCTATCGAATCTATTCAGAGCATTACAACAAATAAGGGTTGTTGCCGTAAGCGTGAAGGCAAACGTATTTCATAGATAAACGAGCAACTTTCACATACTCCTGGCCACAAAAACCCCGCAACTACAGCCTCTCCAGCACCTTCAAGGCCTCTTCAATCTCAGGATAGAGTGTTCTGTCGGAGCCGAGTTCACTGACCCGTTTTCTAACCAGGCGGTAAGTTCTCTCGGTTCCCTGCCCCAGTTTTTTAAGCCCTCTTAAATCCACAGCCTGCGCAGCAGCCAGAAGTTCGCAGGCAATAACAGCTTCAGTATTTTTTACAATCCGTTTAAGTTTTCTTGCAGCCGTCATGCCCATTGAGACGTGATCTTCAACACCCACATTTCCGGTAATATTATCCACACAGGCCGGATGAGCCAGCACGCGGTTTTCGTTAACCAGCGAACCTGCCAGATACTGAAGCGTCATATAGCCTGAATTAAGCCCCGGCTTTTTAACCAGAAAGGCAGGAAGCCCTGAATAGTTCGGATTAAGCATAAGCTCAAGCCGTCTTTCAGAAACCGATGCAATTTCTGCCATTGCAATAGCAGCAAAATCATAAGCCATTGAGATGGCCTGTCCGTGAAAATTCCCTCCGCTTACAATTTTTTTCTGTTTTGTAAATACCAGCGGGTTATCAGTTGCAGCATTAAGTTCGCATTCCGCCACATCAGCAGCGTATTCCAGTGCATCGCGGCTTGGTCCAATAATCTGCGGTGCGCAGCGTAGCGAATACGGGTCCTGCAGTCTGACATTTCCTGGCCTGTTTTTGTGTATCTCAGAGCCTCTAAGCTCTTTTAAAATATTCCTGGCTGTAATTTCCTGTCCGTACTGGCCTCGCGCCTTATGAAGCGGGGAAAAGAGCGTATCCGGAATAGCTGCCAGGCCTTCAAAACTTAGTGCTGTAACTTTCTCTGCCCACTCTAATACTTTAAGGGCCCTTGCAAGTGCGAGGCTCCCTACTGCCTGCATGATCTGTGTACCATTAATTAAAGAGAGCCCCTCTTTCCTGGCCAGTTCAAGCGGTTTTATCTTGGCAGCCTTAAGTGCGCGGCGGGCGCTCATCCGGCGTCCTTTATAGTAGACCTCGCCTTCTCCGCTAAGAGGAAGTGCCAGGTGTGATAGCGGGATAAGATCACCGCTTGCTCCAAGTGAGCCGTACTCCGGTATGGCCGGGTGAATTCTAGCTCTAAGAAGCTTTAAAATCTGTTCACACAGCTCTAACCTTACGCCGGTAAGCCCCTTGGCAAAAACGTTTAGTCTTAATGCCAGCGCAAGCCGCGATTCGCGTTCTTCAAGCAGCTCGCCCCATCCGGCCGCGTGGCTTCTAACCAGGTTTTTTTGAAGTTCCCTTAACTGGTCATCGGGAATTGCCACGCTGGCCAGGTAACCAAAGCCGGTATTAATTCCGTAATGCGGCAGCCCGTCCTCTGAGAGCTCAAGTACGTATTCCCTGCATTTTTCAATTCTTTTTTTTGCCGCCGGACTGAGAGCCACTCCTGCCCCATCAGCAATAGCCTCCAGGTCATCAAGCTTTAGATGATTTCCATCGAGTATAATGCGACTGCGGCCGGGGCGCTTTTTACGGGCATTAGAAGCCATAAGAGATCCTTGC
>RFHI01000020.1 GCA_003696425.1 Candidatus Dadabacteria bacterium
CTTTTTTGTCTGGTTTTGCTTACCGGCTTTTCCCTTCTGGCTGGAGATGGCTTCCACTATCTTAATTCCCTTAAAAAGGTGCTCGGGCATCAGCGGGAACAAAACCTGGTTCTTGAGAAACAAGTTGAAAACCTGAGACGCGAGGTTTATTTTCTTGAAAACGATGATCGCGCTCTGGAAAAGGCCGTCCGCAACGAATTGGGTATGATGGCCCCCGATGAGATGCTTTTTATTTTTGATAAAAAATCCGAGAGACAGCGCCGTTAAAATTTAATTGTCTTCTGCCACCAGCAGATACGGATTGCTCTTTAAGGCTTTAATAACACATTCGGCTGCCTGCTCAGCCATTGACTGTTTATACAGGGCGCAGCTCTCATAAGTGTTTTGCTCACGGTGCTCATCTTTAAGGATCTGTTTGCCACCCGGGTTGTTTGGATCTACGGGCACGTACTCACTGTCAGCGCACGGCGGCATCAGCGGGCAATAAACGCCGTTAGTATATATTGCCATATCGGCAGCTACACCCTGTGACCAGCGGTATTGATAGATTCCGCTGTCATCAGGCAGCGGTGCACCGGCATTACGGAATGCTTCTTTATTACAGTTGGAGTACATACTGTCTGAGTCACAACCGGAAAGAGTGCCAAGCGGGTGAAAGTCGTACATTGCCGGATCTATAGCAGTATATCTTCGTCGGTTAAAGCCATAAAAACCCTTGCTGTAAAGATCGTAGAAGTTATTAATGAAATTTCCGTTCTCGTCTTTTGCGTTTCGAAAATTAAGCCCGATATGCTCACCAGCTGCTATAGCCACCACACTGATACCCTGCTCAATAAGGCGGTTTAAAACACTCTTTTCAGGCTGGTACCATCTGGCCTGATGTAATGATGCCAGCTGTTCCATTGCTTCGATATGTCGGCTAAAGCTGTACCACTGTGGCCCACACTTAAAGTCATTGTAGTTTGTCGTGGCAGGATCCGGTGGATTGCTGCCCCAGCGTTTAAGCGCACAGGTAGGTATCCAATCTGATGCGATAACTATAACTTTTTTTGCCGAGGCCGGGCAGCTGTCGTTAAGAGCTTTAATGGCATCATTAAAGGCTAAAATAATGTTGGTATGTCCCTCAAGGTCACTGTAATTCTCGGGATAAAGTGAGAAAAGCCTATAATCAAGAAAATTTGGTCGTATTTCTTGAGTCAAAGAGTTGCCGTTTCTGTCGAATGTTCCCCGGTTATCCAGGTTCGTAAGCTGCACCATCTCTGCCAAGTTGTCTGTCATTTTGGGGATTAAAATTGATGAACGCTCGGGAAAGCTTCCGAGAATTTTTCCGGCAAAGGCTGTAAGCATAGCGCGATCGCCTGCCGAGTATTCACTCATCCAGCTTCTAAGAGCGGCATTAATAGCCAAAAAGTAAGAGCTGTAAGGTTGGGGTCCCCAGTATTTTCTGTCAGATGAGACAAACTGGTCTAGCAGAACCTGCTGATAAATATTGTTGCTGCCAACATTTCTTACTCCATAGTCTGAACGGTAGTGCACTTTGGGATCAACATTTCCGGCCGGTCTCGGCCCTGGCAGGGTATTACAATAATAAACCTGCTCCCAGTTGCCCTTGCCTCCTGTGGTATAGAATGAAGGCAAGTGGCAGGTATTAGTGCTGACTCTGTGAGCTGCATAAAAAGGAAGAGAAAGCCACACTTTTTGTCTGGGGGATAGAGGATCTTCTCCTGCTGCACGCGGCTTTACGGCGCAATAATAAATATCCTCAGGTTTGAATTCACCTGTAAATGGACCGACTGAATGGCCGTGGCAATCGGGGGTTTTCCACCATTCGCTGTTCGTTACAGCGTTTAACCAGTCAAAATACCACTGGGGTAGATTATCGCGGTCCCAGAAGAGTCCATCACCATCTGGCGGTTGAGCTGCTGGAGGCGAGATCAATTCAAACGGCTCTTTTACATTGTGAGTCATCGAATAGGTTGAAAGAGAGGCATCTATTACAAAAGCAGTGCAGCGCTGTGCAAAGGCAGCTGTTGCCTGAGCTTTTACTTTTTCAGCGCAGCGGCCAAAAAGTTTACAGAAAGGAAAGACCAGTGGGCTGGAAAAGGGATCAGTTGAGACCTCAATTCTTATGGCATTGGCTAACGTGTCATCGGGCGCATCGTTTACGGAAGTATTTTCTTTAAAGCAGGGATACACGCCATTACAGGGATCCTGAGGGCCATCTTTGTCTGGATCGCTTCTGTACCACATTCCCAGTTTCAGCGTGCCATCTCCTTGCTGATTGGCATTTTCAAAATTAAGGTCTCCGAGATTTCCGCTTATGCCGGGTAAGCGATTGGCAGCAAGAAGTTCGTTGGCTCTATTTAATGCATTCTGCGCCCTCTGACGATACGGTAGCGACGGGTCCTTAGAGAACTCTTCCATAGCTGCAAGCGAAGCAAAATTTACGATTTTCTGAAAACGAGCCTGATTGGAAAGCAGAAAACCGGCACCAGTCAATAGAGCTACAAGCGATAAAATCGCTATTATAATAATAGCTGATGTAAGCAGTATATAACCA
>RFHI01000175.1 GCA_003696425.1 Candidatus Dadabacteria bacterium
AAGGGAAATCGTATATTTAAACATGACCGTAACATAAACGGTAAACCAATCAGTTACAACGGCGTTCTTAAGGGCTATACCGGAAGTGCGAGAATCCGGTTATGATGTGAAGATGAACCTGATATCGATGAAATCACAGCGATTGTTTATATCTGCAGTAGTGATTATGTGGGCTGCTGCGGATTGGCCCGCTTTTTCCGAGGAGGGATTAACGATCAGTAACACAAAGAAACAAGTTAGCAGGCAGGATGATTTGAAGCAAAAAGATAACAGTTACTGGAAAAAGGTTCTGACGCCCGAGCAGTATAAGGTCTGCCGTCAGGGTGGTACTGAGCCGCCATTTAGCGGTACTTATGTACATTTTAAAGAACCGGGGGTTTACCGCTGCGTGGCCTGCGGGGCCAGGCTTTTTTCATCTAAGACTAAATTTGATTCTGGAACCGGCTGGCCGAGCTTTTATGACGTAATCAGCTCAGATGCAGTTGAATTAAAATCTGACTACTCATTTGGCATGTCGCGAACCGAAGTTATTTGTGCCCGCTGCGGTGCTCACCTTGGGCATGTGTTTAATGATGGCCCTGCACCTACCGGAAAGCGCTACTGTATAAATTCTGTTTGCTTAAAGCACGAAAAGGATTCTGCTGAGTAAGTTGATTCACCAGGAGTATTTATGCCGCGTTATCCGGTAAGTCCGGAAAAAGAATGGGAGCTGCTCGAACGCATGGCAAAGCTTGGAATCAGGGAAGAAGACATAGAAGAAAAGTTCATTAGAGGCGCAGGTAGTGGTGGACAGAAAATCAATAAAACATCCTCCTGCGTGCAGCTCACCCATGTGCCTAGCGGTATTGAAGTGCGCTGCCAGTCCGAACGTTCACAGGCTTTAAACCGTTTTTTGGCCCGGCGGCGGTTATGTGAGAAAGTGGCTGAGCTTATTGAAGGAGAGAAGTCAAAAAGGCAGCAGGAAATTGAAAAGATTCGCAGGCAAAAACGCAGGCGCTCGCGGCGGGCTAAAGAAAAAATGCTCGATGAAAAAAAACACAGAGGCAAGCTGAAAGAACAGCGTAAAAAAGTCAGGGAGGATGATGTTTAGTTTGGTCGACACAGGTATTGGTGAAAAGAAGTAACCTCAGTTTTAATTGAGAGTGAATGCTCTGGCAGGGATCTTGCACTACGACCCTTTTTGTATTTACTGATCTTGTACGGTCAAAATTATCCTTTTTATTGGTGATGGTGTTAAGTGGTTGTTTTTTCTTCCTCTATAAACCTTTTTAGAAAATCTCTGACTGAAATTCTACAAACTTTGAGGCGCAAAAAATTCATTAAATTGGTAGCGGCTACCGGCTGTCGACTGCAAATTGTTGGAACAATACTAATACTGTTGTTTATAGCCGACAGTGCTCATGCTGAATTCACGCATCCCGGTGCAATGCTTTCCCTTGAGGAGCTGGAATATGTAAAGGCCAGACTTGCCGGTGGAGAAGAGCCCTGGACTGGAGCACTTTCTCAAATGCAGAGCTGGCCGGAAGCCAGTCTTAGTTACACTCCGTATCCACGGGCAGATGTGTATCAGGGCAGTTACGGAGAGGGAGACAGGGGTGGCTGGATTATGATGATGGATGCACGCGCAGCTTATATCCAGGCGCTCTTATGGTATTATACCGGCAATTCAGCTCATGCTCAGAAAAGCATTGAAATTGTCAACGGCTGGGCCAGCAAACTGCGTACTATTACAGGTGTTAACGCCAAGCTAATAGGTGCAGCTGCGTTTAGTGGATTTATTAACGCGGCAGAACTTCTCAAGCATCTTAATGCAGGCTGGTCCGAAGCTGATCAGCTGGTGTTTGTTAATATGCTTCGAAGCGTGGCCTATCCTCTAATCAAGGATTTTCAGCCGGGTTATAACGGTAACTGGGACGCAATTATTACTCATGCCATGATTGATATGGGAGTCTTTCTTGATGATCAGGTCATTTTTGATAGAGCTGTAAATTACTATAAAAACGGTTATGGAAATGGCTCACTCCCTAATTATGTACGGCCTGATGGTACAACCCAGGAAACTTATCGCGATGCTGAGCATGAAAATATGGGGATTGCCGGTCTGGCAGGCACTGCACAAACAGCCTGGCATCAGGGCATAGATCTTTTTGGTTATTTGAATAACAGATTATATGCAGGCGCAGAGGGAGTTGCCGGAAGAGTACTCGCCAGCTATATAACTCCACTTCCTGGCTGGGAGGTTTTGTATAACCACTATCATGGACGTTTGGGTCTGCCCATGCCGCAAACTGAGGCAATCCTGGCACGTCCGGGATACCGGCCCGAAAAATATGGCCTGATGCACGGCATGGGCTACGGAACACTTACTATTTACGGTACAAGTTCAATTTCAGGCTATCCGAAGCCGCCAGGCGGATCTCCAACGCCAACCCCCACGCCAACACCAACAGAATCACCCACTCCTACCCCTGCGGCGACACCACGACCGACGGTTACGCCAGTACCAACTGCCACGCCTCGACCAACGCAGACGCCAGCACCTTCAGCGACGCCAACCCCTGCAGGATCGGGGGATGTAGCGCCGGCAGCGCCAGAGCGGCTGAGAATTGACAGATAAATAATATTTTACATTCTAAAAGTATCCGGAATCGGTGGTCCCGGCAGGTCACAGCCCATACTGAATTCATCACGCTCTTCAGGATCGTGACCTTTTTTCTTGTTCTTCTTGTCAGCTTTGTCTTCCTTGTCGCAACCTATACCGCGATTTATTTTAGGGGCATCACTTTCAGCTTCTTCGGCCTCTTTCTTTCGCCGCTCTTTTTCCTCTTCGCTAAGGGGTATGCCGTACTCATCGAGATCTTCATAGGCCTTGGCCCGCATGGCATCCAGGCGGCGCTTTTTCTCTGCTTTTTTCTTTTTGGCTATCTTAGCCTGTTTTTGTTTGCGAAGCCGGATGAGTCGCTCTTGTTCCATTTTCTTCTTGCGCTCGGCCTCCATTTTACGTTTGCGGGCTTCAATCTCATCGTTATTCCAGAACATTGGTGCTCCTGACAAAAGAGAGAGGGCCGTAAGGCAGTGGTTATACGGCCTGTTAATACAACCAGTATAAATTGTTATGAGTAATTAAAATCAGACCGTTTCATTTGCCAGCAGGCTGA
>RFHI01000176.1 GCA_003696425.1 Candidatus Dadabacteria bacterium
GACTACAACTATTTACCAAACCCTGAAAATATTTTTCAGAAAGCTCCCAGAAAAGGCTTTCGGCTCTGCCTTTAATATTTTTAAGCTTTTTATCTTTCGTTATATTCCCGTTACTTTTGCTCTGCAGCTCCCTGTAGTAGCGAAACACAGCGTAGGAAAGATTACTTGCAAGTTTTTTCAGCCCCTCCATTTCCTTTGTAAACTGGGAGAACCAGATTTCACCAATCATATCGCTCTTAAACCAGGTTACAGATTCCACATAGTCATCAGAGCCAGAAACATACTGTTCGCCTGCATTGTTGCTGACCCGTAGCCCTCCAGACCACACGGCAAAGGACGAAACCACATCCCTTGCCCTATCAACTGTGTTAATGAGTTGCCGACACTCGAACCCCCTGGAACTCTCATTGGAGATAAAACTTAATAAAGAAGTAAGTTCACGCCACGGTCTCTTTTCAGGATCTGCCCAGATAATTTTAGGATTCTTCTTTGAGGAATCAATCGCCACAGACGGATCAACAATTCCTTCCGTGTGTGGTGGATAAATTATTCCTTCAGTACAATGCAGGCCCTGCTCATTTAACAGACAGAATCTGCAAAGTGAGACCAGTCTTCCAAATAATGAATCCTTTAATCGCCTGGCTACTTCGCAATCTTCCCCGGCCGGCATCTTCTCCCATGGAGGCGTGCCTAAACCACAGGGAAGAGTCTTTATCTCTCTGATTTGATCTTCAGTGAATAAATTTAACCAGCAAGTTTCTACTATGTTATTACCAAACAGAAAACTATGTAGGCAGCCAATACTGAGTATTCCTGGACCAGGTTTTGACGCTTTCCTTCTTGGTTTTTGGTAACCGGGACTAAGAACAATTGTCCTATCATCCTGCTTCCCCCCAAGCGCCATACTCATTAAAGTAACAATCAAACGAGCTTTTGCTGCATCATCCAAGGGTCTTTCCACCTGTACTTGAGTTAATATTGTACCATTATTTGATGGAAGTTCCGGCATAACATCACCAAAGCTATTTACTTTGGCTCTCCTAACGGCTGGCATCTGCAAGAAAGGCTCTTTGCCGTACAAATAAAATTTGTCGTGCCACTTTTCGAGATACGCGAGGCAACGCCGAGCCAACCCATCAGCTCCTGTTTTCCTCCACTCGTCATTATCTTTTGGGGTCCAGGCAGCCTGCGAAATAGCAAGCAGAAGCTTTAAGAGTGCTATTTTCTCTCGCGGGTTCCCTCCCAGCTCTTTTAAAGAATTGTTAGAGAAAATATCCTTTAAGCTTACCAATCCGGCTTCTACTACCGGGATCCACTTTTCCTCAATTAGGTTATATCGATTCTCCATTGCTCTCCTTATCTTTAACTCGGTATCCTAAATCACGATGGTACGACAAATCTAACTTTTCAGAAGCGGGGCTGCCATCTAACCCAACCAGAGCTCTACTATCATTAACCAGCACAACCCTGAGCAGTGCATCATCCTCTTTGGGAGATCCCAGATAGAGGCAGTTGCCAAATCCCCATTTTTTCAGGTTGTCATACGACACGGGATTCGGTGCATGCTTTGGCGTCACATTCACAATCTGAGACATCAGCTTGGCCGCCAACAGTTTCCTGCGCCTGCTGGAGAGCCGGCCTGAATTACAGGGAAGATCAATTGAATCGCCATTTAATAATACTAGATGTGTTGTCTTACCGGCTTTGTCATGAACAACCTGTTTTAAGAGCAGCACTTCAATAGACTCTATCTCACTGTAACGCGTTTGAGCCTTGCTTTCCGGAAGGGTCTTTCCATCGCTATCAAGTGCTAAAAGCGCCAAATTCCTGAGAGCTCTTACACCCTTTCGATAGCGAGTGCCGTCGACCATTTCTTGATAAAGCCTGGCCATATCGCCTTCATCCGACCTTTCCCGGTAGGTCTCTTCAATAATCTTTCTGATATCTTGCGGAAGACCTACAGAAGTTCTATCGCGCCAAACCTCCAGGCTGCGACAAAGTACATACGGAGAATACACCGCTGCACTTTTACCGAAGGCCTGGTAGGGCTTTTTACAAATATCACTATCTTCAGCAGGAACAAGTAAACACGCTTCACAGGCAGCTTCGGCTGGACGCACACTACTTTCATGTCGCCATAATCGCCCAAGACGCTGCAAGAGCATGTCACTGGGGGCGAAGCGGCTTACTAAAAAGTCAGCGTCTATATCAAGGGATTGTTCTAAAACCTGGGTTCCTACCAGTATCCGGCCTGATGAGACTTGCCTGGTTCTTCCGTCTTTGCCAAATAGCTCAACCCACCTGTCTTCTTTGATCTGACGATCTTCTGCTGTATAACGGGAGTGCAGAAGTCCGCACTCTACTCCCATTCCGGCTGCGCGCGAAGCAAGATCAAGGTAAGTATCTTGCGCATCATTTACTGTGTTTTCAATCCAAAGTACATGCTCACCGCGGGCGGCCCTCCGCAAAGCTTCTTCGGTAGCGTGTAACTTGTCGCTAACAAGGTTTATCCTAACTCTCTTTTCGTTAGTGACTTTAACAGAACTGGCGCTTATCCTTCCTTCTAAGGGCAAACTGGTTACCAGAGGATAATCATCAGTATTAATAGAGGTCTTAATAAGCTCTTTGCGCCGGGTATAACTTAATGTCGCAGTAAGAATAATAACCGTACATCTAAGATGTACGAGCAAATCAATTAGTGCATCTAAAATAGTTCCAGTATAGTGGTCATAAGTATGAACCTCATCCAGGATAACCACCTTGCCGGCTAGCCCAAACGCTCTTACAAAGCCGTGCTTAACCCGCATTGCCGCCATAAGGGCCTGATCTAAAGTTCCAACTGCGAAAGGAGCCAGCAAGCCCCGTTTGCTTGAATTAAACCATGACCCGCCGGGAGCGGCGTCCTCTCCCATTTCGGTATCTACCAGCCATGCGTTAGAATGAAGAAGCAAGGAGCGATGCCTATCGTCATCAGCCAGCACATTACACAAAAACTCCTGAAACCTGCTGTAGATTTTGTTAGATGTAAGCTGGGTAGGAAGAGCAAAATATATACCGGAGGCTAACCCCCGGGTAAGCATTTTATACGCCGAATAAAGCGCAGCCTCCGTTTTGCCTATGCCCATTGGAGCTTCAAGGAGGTAGACACCTGGACCCTGAATTTTGTCGATCAGAGTTTTTTGAATCTCCCAGGGAGAAAAGTGAAAAATATCTGAAAATGAAAGACCCTTTTTATACACCGGTGGAATGAAGCCGGCGCTGTCAACTGCTTCTTTAATTTTAAGTGGCCAATCGTCTAGCGGGTCGCTGAAAAAATCCCCCGACCCGATCCAGTCTGCTACCGTGGTAAGCCCCGCCAGAACCTGGGTTCGGGCAAAATGATCATCTTTAAGTACTGGCCAGTTACTGTTAAAGTAGTTTTTAATAGCTGTTACTAACTTTCCCCGTTCCTCTTGCCAGGGTTTCCCTCCAAACACCTGGTCAGTTGCGCGTTTCCCGTTAACTGGCGGAACACTTCCATGGTGCTTGCCAGCTATCCGCTGTACATATTCAGGAGCTCCTATTTCGCGCAAGGCAACCTGACTTACACCAGCGTGGCCGCCCCAATTACTCTCTAAGTCAGGATTGATGTCTTTTAGTACTGGCAAATCAACTACCGGTTGAGTACAGTTTTGCCTTATTTTTTCATAAAAGTATGGACTTACTTTACCAATGTCGTGTACAGCTGCAACAAGCTCTGAACCATCAGGAAAGAGATGCGCTCTAATATTGGCAGGCAACCGTTTGACCAGCTCCTTTGCAACCTCTCCAACAATACAGCAGTGGTCATAAACCCCAACTCCAGGCACGACCATCTCATCTATTTTCCTGGTCTTAGCTGGACAGAGGGCATACGGAACCGGGGCGGGAATTTCGTTTACACCATTACCATCTGCGCCGGGCCTTCTTAACATCCGACCTCCCTAGGCGCTATTTGCCAGCATCCGGCTGATACATTTAAAATTTGTTGCACCTCTTAACCCCGTAGTATGCGAATTTAGTAGCCAATTACACCATTTAATAAGCCAAAATCAAGAAAAATCAGCGGCATAAATAAGTTTCCAACATAAATGTGAATAAACTGTTTATTTTTAATTTGTTTTGTTCATTTGTTAACAATCAACAGCTCCCCAGCCATTCGAGAAGCATTAGCCTACATATCACACCTATGCATGTA
>RFHI01000177.1 GCA_003696425.1 Candidatus Dadabacteria bacterium
GTTTCTGCTTTGGCCGGAGCACTCTCTGCAAGTTTAACAGCAATGGTTAGCGCACTTACACACGCCAAAGCCAAAAAACGCGAGCAGGAGAAAAAAGATCTGCTTGAAAAACTCGGCATTCAGGCCCAGCAACTTGCTAAAACACTTACCATGGCGATTGATGATGACACGGCTGCCTTTAACCGTGTGATGTCGGCGTTTCGCATAAAGGCTGCCACAGAGGAGGAAGAGAAACATAAAGAGGCTTCCATAATTGCAGCATACCGTGAAGCTACCTCCGTACCGCTTAAAGTTGCCGAGGCATGCCACCAGGCTCTAAAACTATCACTTGAAGCTTTAAAGCACGGCATGCAGAGCGCTTTTTCAGATGCAGCAGTAGCTTCCCAGATGGCTTTTGCGGGCTTTCTGGGCGCTGGCTATAACGTCAGGATTAATTTAAATGAGCTTCGCAGCTTTAAAGGAGATCAGAGCCTTCAAGAATACGTAAATCAAACTGAGACAGCCCTGAAAAAAATGAATACTGATGCAATAGCACTTATAGAAGAAGCTAATAAGATTGTTCACCAACATTTTAACCCATAACCCGGGTTGTTTGCTGAATGCTAATCTGTTAGATAGCGTAAAGATCTAATAACCGCTCTTTTATCTCGCACAACCCGCAATATAAAGGCTAAGCACTATGAATCCGAGAGAACGTCTTGAAGAGCTGAAGAAAAAATCTCTTACACTTAACATGACCCGCGGCCAGCCGGGACACAACCAGCGGCACGTAATCCCCAGGGACTTTTACCCTGCTGCCCTGCACGAACTTGGACTTAAAATTGATGGAATAGATATAACCAATTACCCGGTTGGAAGCCCTGACTTAAAGGCTATCCAGGGGCTGCCCTCTCTTAGGAAGATCCTGGCACCAATGGTGGATCTCGATCCTGACTTAATCTGTGTCAATATTCATGAATCCATGAAGCTTATGGCCGATTATCTCTATCGCGGTTTTGTACACGGGGTAGGCAAAGATGCTCCCCCGTGGGAGCGCGGTAAGACAAAGTTTATTGTCTTTGTGCCAGGTTACGATCGTCACTTTGCCATGCTGGAGCGCTTCGGAATCGAGATGATACCGGTTAAGCTTACCAGGCAGAACGTAAGCGACAATTCCTTTATGGATCGGGTAGAAGAACTTGTTGCAGGCGATCCGCAGATTGTGGGTCTTTTAGGAGTTTTTCGTTACTCTAATCCCACCGGCTTTACCTTCAGTGATGCAGCAATTAAACGTATGGCAGAGATGAAAACTGCCTGTCCGCATTTCAGAGTAATACATGATGACGCTTACTGTGTTCATGCATTCAGAGGAAAACGAGCCGAGCAGTTAAGTATTGTAACAGCCTCAAAAGAAGCCGGAAATCCTGAGCGCGGTGTGGTGTTCTCTTCGCTTTCCAAGATAATTGCAGCGGGCGGTACTATTGCATTTATGGGAGCAAACGAGGAGTATCTTGAGTTTTTCAGGTCTATTTTAAAAATTGAACAGATAACTCCTGACAAACCCAAGCAGGCTGAGATCTTCTATTTTCTTAATAACTACCCCGGTGGTCTTAATGGCCTGATGCAGGCCCACGCCGAGGAGCTTCGTCCGCGCTTTGATGCAGTAGAGCGCGTACTGCAGGAAGAGCTGGGAGAGAGTGAACTGGTTAAAAGCGGTAAGGTTTCATGGGAAACACCGGATGGCGGATATTTTGTTTCAGTTGATGTCGTACCGGGCACATCCCCGCGCGTAATAGAAATCTGTAAAGATGCCGGTGTGGCTTTTACGGCAGCTTCTGCTACCTACCCGAAAGGCATGGATACAGAAAAGAGGAATATAAGGCTTGCCCCTTCTTTACCTGAAGTAGAAGAAGTTGAGCTGGCAACCAGGGTTTTTGCTTTGGCCGTGCAGGTTGCTGCAGATGAGAGTAACAACTCGTAATATCAGTTAAATACAGAACTATACCGGCTCTAATTGTGTTTCATTTCATATACTGTTAGTAGTATAAGGAATGAACTGGAACGGACAGGCGCAGGGAGATCCTCCCGGCCCAAATATCGACGAATTTATCCAAAATCTGCTTAACAACCCGCGACAGCTTGTTACTGTAATCGTCGTAATTATCCTGATTGCAGCCGGTTTAACATCTGTCTACCAGGTTGAGCCGTACGAAGAAGCTGTTGTTACACGTTTTGGACGTTACACCCGCACCGAACCTCCCGGGCTGCATTTTAAGCTGCCTTTTACCATAGAACAGGCAATAAAAGTTCCAACAACAAGGATTCAGAGTGAAGAGTTTGGGGTAAACGATGAAGAATCTCTTATGTTGACCGGCGATCTGAATGTAGCGGATGTGCAGTGGGTGGTTCAGTACCGTATATCTGATCCCTATAAATACCTCTTTAAGGTTCGCGACCCGCGTAAGAATGTGCGCGATATTTCGCAGGCTGTAATGCGCCGGGTTGTAGGTGATAGAACCGTTGACGATGTACTTACAACCGGGCAGGAAGAACTTAGCTACGAAGCCAAGAAACTTACCCAGCAGATCCTGGATCAGTACGAGATGGGCGTGGAAATCAGTGAAGTGGCACTTCAGCCAATCAGGCCACCTGAAAAGGTGCGGCCATCCTTTAACGAAGTAAACGAGGCCAAGCAGGAACAGCGTAAAATCATTAACGAAGCTGAACGCTATGCCAACAAAGTCCTGCCGGAAGCTAAGGGGCGAGCCAAGGAACAGATATCCAGGGCTGAGGGTTATGCAATTGCACTTATAAATAAAGCCCGCGGAGATGCGGATAAATTCAAATCCGTTCTTAAGGAGTATAAAAAAGCGCCGGAAGTTACGCGAACGAGGCTTTATCTTGAACTGGTCGAGGAGCTGGCAGCAAGAGTTGCCGGATTAACTGTTATCGATCCCGCGGTCAAAGGAGTGCTGCCGCTTTTTAGTGCCCCCGACGCCCGTGCAGGACTGGCAAATGCTGGAACAGATTCTTCGAAGGGGAAGAGATAGTATGAGTAAAGCTTACAGCGGACTGATTGCATTAATTATATTTGCCGTGATCGTGCTATCCAGCGCTCTCTATCGAATTCCGGAAGGCAAACAGGCTATTATTACACAATTTGGAAAGCCAATCGGGGGACCCAGAACTGAGGCAGGTTTGTACATTAAGATCCCCTTTATTCAGCGGGTAAGATTGCTGGAGAAAAGAATACTTAATTGGGATGGCGATCCTACTAAAGAAATTCCCACACGCGATAAGAAGTTTATTGTGGTTGATACCACTGCGCGCTGGCGTATAAGTGATCCGCTTTTATTTTATAACTCCCTGACTGACGAGCGCGTAGCCTTCACCCGCATGGGTAATATCCTTGAAGATGCAGTAAGGACCACCATCTCCAGCAGAAACCTGGTTGAAACCGTGCGTAATACCAACCGTATTTTAGAAGAGAGTCTTAAAATTGACGAGGCAGCAGCAGAAGAGAACGAAGGTGACCAGTCAATAGAAGCAATTGAGCGCGAAGCCCGCTCTAACCGGGACATTGAACCTATTTCACCCGGCGGTGGCCGCGAAAAACTGAGCCAGAAAATCGTGGAAAAAGCCAGCACTGCCCTTAAAAACTACGGGATTGAGCTTATTGATGTTCAGCTAAGACGTGTTTCGTACAGCGGTAAAGTAGAAGAGAAAGTCTATGAACGCATGATCTCTGAGCGTAAGCGTATTGCTGAAAAAATCCTTGCTTACGGAAACGCCCGCAAGGCGCAGATCCTGGGTGAGACCAGCCGCGAGCTTCAGCGCATTCAGTCCGAGGCTTACCAGGCGGTACAGGAAATTAAGGGTAAGGCTGAAGGGCAGGCAGTTAAAATTTATGCCGATGCTGTTGGAAGCGACCAGGACTTTTACAGGTTTGTACGAACCCTTGAAGCTTACAAAAAGGGGCTTCGCAGCGATTCCAGGTTAATTCTCTCGGCTGACTCTGAATTTTTCAGGCTTTTACGGGAAGGAAAAGAATAAAAGTAACGGGCCGAGATCTTTAAGCGGGCCATTGCTCATGAGACTTTTTACGGCGGTAGCACTTCCTGAAGACGTTCTTAACGAATTAACAATAGTGCAGGAGAGCCTTAAAAAAAAGCTGGGTCAGAATTTCCGTTTTACACCAGCTGAGCAGTTACATATAACTCTTAAATTTATCGGAGAGTTTCCTGAAGATTCTCTTGAGAAGCTCAGCGAAAAACTCAAAGAAGCTGCAGCAAAAACCGCTTCAGGCACAATCTCTTTATCCGGATTGGGAGCCTTTCCGGGAGTAGCATCGGCGCGAATCATCTGGGCCGGTATAAACGATCGTGATGGAGTTTTATCCTCTCTTTTTAAACTGGTTGACGAGGCTACCTGTGCACTGGAGGTTCCAGCAGAAAAAAGACCCTATACTCCCCATATAACACTGGCACGCCTTCGGAGAGGCAGAAAGCTTTCAGAAAAAATTGGTCCTGAACTTACCCGTCTGCCCATAAATTCCAACCAGTTTACAGTGCGGGAATTCAGTCTCTTTTCTTCAAAACTTACCTCAGAAGGGGCTATACACAACAGGGTAAAATCCTTTACACTTGCTTAGCGACAAATTCTTTAAACACCGTAAACGTATACTATCTATGAGGCCAACCAGTCGTAAGCTTATTACAGTCGTTATTTTATCGGTTTTTATAATTCTGGCCTGCGCCTATTCCCTGATTGCTCCAACCTTTGAGGGGCCTGATGAAAATGTGCATTACCGATACGTAAAATCACTTCTGGACAGCACCCTGCCGCGCTCAGAATACCTGCGTTCACCACCACTTTATTATGCAATGGCTGCCGGCCTGCTCTATTTTATAAACCACCCTGAAAAGATAGAGGTCACTCCGCGAACAAAGAAAAGAAAAGGGATAAATCGCTTCAGACACAGGCATGAAGAGATTTTCCCTTTTAGCGGCACGGCACGTGCGGTGCACCTGCTGAGGTTATTGTCAGTCGTGACAGGATTTTTTACCCTGCTGGTATTTTACCGGATTTATAGACTCGTATTTGCCGATAGCCCTGCCCTCACACTAACTGCATTGAGTATCAGCGCTTTTCTGCCAAAATTTACCTGGATGAACTCGGTTATGAATAACGACAGCTTAGTCTGGTTACTAAGCGCCCTTGCCATTTACTTCTTGATTAGGTTCGTGCAAACAGAAAATCAGATAAAATACCTTGCTTGCTCGGGATTTGTCACTGGTCTGGCTATTTATACCAAAGTAAATGCTCTGGTAATACCGTTTTCAGTAATCCTTTTTATTTTTTATTACAGAAAGTTTGCCTTAAAAAGCCTGCTTAGAGAGGGCGGAGTGTTTTGTGCTTTAACATTTATCGGCGGGGGCTGGTATCTGTTTCACAGGATTTATCTAGGTATCAATCCGGATAATCTGCACTTTACAAGTATATTTAAGTTGTTCACCAATGCCAGCACCGCCGCTTCGATCAAATATGTGGATACTGCAACCGGTTTCAGCAGACTTTTAAATGGTGATTTTCTTTATCAGCGCCTTATTCAGATGTGCTGGTCATATCTGGGCTGGCATAACATTACGGGGCCCGTTTTTTACGATTACATATATAGTGCCGTGCTTGTGCTGGCATTAACCGGACTTGTAGCATCGATATTCAGACACTCCGATAACAAACAAATAATACCAGACAAGCATATCCGGGTTTTTTTTATAATTATGGCCATTGCTATGACTGTTGCCATGCTGGTCTATATGTATGAAAACGGGAGTGGCGACGCCCGCTATATGTTTCCGGCTTTACCTGCCTTTGTTGTTTTGTTGCTGGAAGGACTCAGTTTTTACCTAAACAAACAGTGGAAATGGCTACTTGCTTTTCTTCCCGTTTTAATGCTTCTTAATAACATGGCATTGGTAAAAAATATGGCAAAGAGTTATAAGCACGGCTTCAGAAAGCTGATGATAACAGAAGAGTTAAGAACCACTTCCAGCATGTATGAATCTCCAGTTAAAAAAGTTGTAATCATATGCATGCCATTTGCCGCTATGTCTTATCCTAATACAGCCATAATGCTTCATACTGCCACGGGATAATTTGCAACAGTGTTGGTACGATGTTTACATAATAAGGAATTTCTGCTGGTCAGCATTCTAA
>RFHI01000178.1 GCA_003696425.1 Candidatus Dadabacteria bacterium
GGAAGTATTCTTATGATTAATTGATTTTCTTTTGCTTACTTTTCTTTTTTCCAAAAGAAAAGTAAGTGGACCCGATCGGGATCGAACCGACGACCTCAACATTGCGAACGTTGCGCTCTCCCAGCTGAGCTACGGGCCCTAAAAGGTACATCTTTACCACTACGTTAACATCCACGACCCCTGCATCAAATCTCGCCGCAGCCCGAAGGGCGTAGGCGGATGAGCTACGGGGCTTCTAAGAAAAACATAGAAAACCTGAGATTGACAAATACTCATCTTACTGAGTAAAATTACTCATAGCACTGAGTAAAATGCTAATATCATGATAACCATATGAAATATCAACGTAAAATAGTATCAGAGTTAAAAGCCAGGCTGGCTCTTGAGCCGCAATTTATACAAATTGTAGTGGGCCCCAGGCAGGTGGGAAAGACCACCGCGGTTAAGCAGCTAGAAGCAGAGGTTGATTTGCCTTCAATTTACGGAGCCGCAGATACCGCCGGAGCAGCCGATCAAAGCTGGCTCAGCACTAAATGGGCAGAAGCCAGAGCCTTACTCAAGAATAACGGTTGCGCCCTGCTGGTACTTGACGAGGTGCAATTAGTGCCTGAGTGGCAGAGGGTTGTAAAAGCACTTTGGGATCAGGAAAAAGATCATACTGGTAAATTACACGTTATTATTACAGGCTCTTCAGCGCTACTGCTGAAAAAAGGCAGCGAGAGTCTCGCCGGGCGTTTTGAAGTGCACAATCTCCTGCAGTGGAGTTTTGCAGAAATGCGGGATGCCTTTGGGTACTCTTTAGAGGAATTTATTTTACAGGGTGGTTATCCGGCAACTGCCGGTTTGCGTAATGATGAAGTGCGCTGGAAAGACTATATCAAGGCGTCTTTAATTGAAACGGTTCTTAGCAAAGATGTAATAGCCTTAAGTCAGATTACAAAGCCAGCTTTGTTAAAGCAGCTCTTTGTGCTTGCCTGTAGCTATCCGGCTGAAATTGTAGCCTACACAAAGTTTCTTGGGCAGCTTCATGATGTTGGAAATGTTACAACTCTTAGTAGCTATCGCCAGGTTCTTGAAGATGCGTATTTGATAAAGACACTTAATAAGTGGAGCGGCTCTCAAATAAAGGCGCGTGCTTCCAAGCCGAAATGGATTATCAGGGACAATTCGTTAATTACTGCTCTGGCGCCGTACGCCCTTCAGCAAATACCTGAACTGCCTTTATATGGCCGCTTGCTTGAAAATGCAGTCATCTCCCACCTCTTAAAACTTGTACCGGAAGCGTATTACTGGCGCGAAAAGACGAACGAAGTAGATCTTGTTTTTCAGTATCAGGGACAATTGTATGGAGTAGAGATTAAAGCCGGAACCCGTACGTGTTCAAAAAGTGGCTTAAGTGCTTTTCAAAAAAGATATCCCGATTCTAAAGTGCTGCTGATCGGTGCCGGTGGGATAGCGATTGAAGATGTTTTATCAGCGCAGTCGTGGGTGTGGTAGTCCTGGATAGCTGTCAGATTTTTCCTGTTTTTAGCAAGCATAAGCACATAATCTTAGTCAATCAAAACTGGCTGTACGACTGGAAATCTTTTAATAATATATTTGTCCTTGAAATATAAGCTACCCCCGGGAAGTGCTGTAGATTGGCACAGGTATAGTAAGCTATCCAGCTGTCCGTACGAGTTTTTGTAAACCGGAGATTCGGTATCTGCCACGATTTGCACTTCCATCTGCAGCATCAACATATACCACGGGTGCTCTTGAACGCTCTGAAAATAAAATCCTTTTAGTTGGTGTCCAGGCATAGCCCTCAGGAGCATTTTCTATACTTTTTCCTCCTGCCTGTTCAGCAGTTATATCCGGCTCATGTGAAAAGAGCTCGACTCCCATTGCTTCAGCCTTCTTCTGGGCATGAGTGACCATTATGCGCTGCACGGCAGAGCTGCCGGTGCTGCTGTATATACGCTCTAATTGCAGTGCAGGTTCGCCCTGATCAGTTGTTAAGAGCCTAAATATTGCGCGTGCTACGGGGGTACCCTGAGCATTTCTTAAGACCAGGATCTTGGTGTTAGGTTCAAAGTAACCCAATAGGGCCGAGTTGTAGCTTCCATGTGAGTAATGCTGACAGGAGCCTACCGGCACTGCTCCAATTTCTATTGTAACCCCGGGTCCGTCTTCATCACTGCAGCTGAGTTCTTCAGGTTCGCTTGTTTGAGAGTAGAACTCTGAAAGTAGAGTGCGTATGCGCTGTGCCAGAAATTTGCTCTCTGACGGTAACATTTCTTCAAAGCTATCTAATACCTGCTTCAACTCTATGGTCTTTTTAGTAGTATCGTCATTGTGCAGGAGGTATCCTAAAGAAATTTCATCTGCCGATAGTTCAAGAAGCTGGAATACAACCTGCTGGAAGTCGAGCTTCTCTTTTTGTTGCAGTAGCCGCTGGCGTTTCTCTTGAAGGGCCTGATATTCAGCCTGCTTATCCGACTCTGCTTGTTTGAGTTTTGAGATCTCTTTGCTGATGCGCCCAATCTCTTCTCCCAGTATACGCCTGCTCTCTTTTAGCTCACTTAAGCTTTTAGGAAGATCCTCGTCTTTATCAGCAAATTTAGGCCCCAAATGTTCGAGGTTTTGTAATATCAGTTTTTTAATCTCTTGAGCAACTTGTTCGGCGTCGCTAGAGAGCGTTTCTTGCAGAGTGGTAACGTCCTCTTGCTGCCAGATGCGATACTGCTCAAGCCTCAGGCTTTCAGGGATGAGCTTTGCTGCTTTCAAAGCTTCAAATGCCTCACTAGTGTTGTTCCCGTATTTCCACTCTTCAAAGCGATCTTCTATAATGCTTTCAAAAAGGCCTTTTAATAGTTCCCTGTGTTCAGGTGAGTCCTTGTGGCGCAAATAGTAAATCAGGAAAGGTGCTGGTGAGCCCATCGTGTCAATAAAACGTTCAATTTCCTCTGTGGTAAGGCGTCCTTGGGTACCCAAACGTTTGCCAATTGCTGAAAGCAGAATTTCTTTAGATTCTTCGAGAGTAGAGCCATATGAGTCCCGCTGCCATGATTCAGGATCATCGTTTTTAAGCTCTGCGAAACATTCAAACACCGAGATCAGCTGTTTCTCTTCACGTCTGCTCAGCTTGTGCACTGACTGTATTTTATTTAGTGCAGCTTCAAGTCCGGCATTTTTGATGGTAGCAATTGACATGTATAGCTCTGCTGCTTCTAACAAACGTGGATCATGATCAAGTTTCTGCCCTTTCTTCTTTTTTAACCATTTAGATAATTCGCGTAAGGTTTTAGGGGCAAAGATACTGTTATCAGCATCACTTTCTACAAAAGCGATTAGCTCGTCACTGGTCAGCCCTGGTCTAAGTTCCTGTAAGTCATCAAGCAAGGCAAGTGCAATTGGAGGGTTGCCCTCAAGCATTAAAGGAACAACCCTGTTTAACTGCTCCCCTGTAAGGCAGCGCTTTAAACTATGGAGTGACAACATGAAACTGGTGGCATGTGTTGCTGCGTTTTCCTGGACAAAGTTCCAAACACGTTCAGCTCCTACATACTTTTGCCACCTGGTAAGGTCATCGATTACATGACTTATGGTTTGGTGTTGCCTGCTTAATCGGTCAAAGAGGGCGTTAAGCTCTTCATTGCTGTAGAGGTAGTTTAGTTCTTCAATGTGGATGGCAAAGCCGCTTGCATCGTGCTCAGCTGCTCGATCCACAAGGATTCGAAGCTTTTTATCACTCTGTAATATACGCTGTACACTGGCGATATGCCTGAAAACAGCTCCCGGGTTAAGTTCTAACTGTTGATACATTAACTCCAAAATTTCATCTCTGGAGAATAATTCCTGCAGTTTTTTCCCGCTAAATTGATCGCAGTACGTTTCGACAAAACTCAGGTCTGAATCATCTTCCATTAACTCTCTCAGAAAAGCTTTCTGTTCTGCAGGTGATTCTGAGATATAAGGCAGCCAGTTGTTACTGGTTCTGTACACTCTAGCGCGTGATGAACGTTCCAGCAGGTCCGTGACAAAGGCTCTTGTATCAGGGGGTTGAAGAGCTTTAAGAAAACCCTCGAGATTTCCCAGGGGTAATCCAGGATGATTCTGACACAGCAGCTCCAGGAAGTTTCGCTGTTGCTCAGGAGTGATGAGTTCTCCATCCAATATTCGTTTAAGGGCTCTACTAAAGGTCCGCCCCCAGGTTTTCGGATGATTCAGTGCTTCTACAAGATAAGAGCGTAGCTGTTCAGGCTCTAACAATTCTTCTGCCAGGTCGAAATTCGCCCACAATTCACCGGGATTTTCTCTTAATACAGAGTTCAAAATTTTTCGTCGTTCCTCTGTGTCAAGCACGCCCTGAGTCAGTCGTAGAATAGTGAGCAAACCACTTTTTTCTTTTCGACTTATGGCAGCCCTGACCGCTTCTTGAAGTTGCCTGCGCTGTTCATCAGTTTCGAAGTACTGTGACACTTTTTTAAGCATGTATAATTCCGGGCTATTACCGCTACGGACAAGATGGAGAACAATTTTCCGAATATCGTTTTTATTCAGGATCCCATGCTCCAGGTACTTGTTAAAATGCTCGCCGGCTGAGAAAATCCCTTGGTCTCGACTTGCCGCCGCAATAACAAGTTCCCGTAAGCGCTGCGGCTCCAAAAGCCTTCTGAAAACTTCTTTGTGCAATGATTCAAAACCGCCGCTGTAACAATTTGTGCATAGTTTCTCTACCAGAGAGGGAAGTTCGGATTCATCATAGTAAGCTGCAATCTGTTCGAAATTAAGTAATAAAGCGAATGGCTTTTCGTCTTCTAAACGTTTTAGATAAGCCTGTATTTCTTCTCGTGAAAGATAATAGTCAACCACTCCCAATATTCTAATTATCTTTTCTGGTGAGCGGGAAAGACCTTCCTTAAGAATCCCAGTAAATGCTTCCGGACTTTCTCCTGCTTCCTGAAGCTGCTCGTCGGTTAAGAGCCTGTCAAGTGTATGTCCGCTATTTTCCTGTAAGGTGGCCAGGATCCTGATATGTGCCGGACCGTGAAACTCCAGGGCGCGAAGTGATTCAACAGTAGCTGCCTGGTTCTGCTCTCTTTGCTCTTTTCGCAGGCTACG
This sequence comes from Candidatus Dadabacteria bacterium, assembly GCA_003696425.1. GTDB lineage: Bacteria > Bdellovibrionota_C > UBA2361 > UBA2361 > J046 > J046. The sequence continues at coordinate 5,107 of RFHI01000178.1, forward strand.
CAAAGCCTCCACATAGGCTTCATACTGCTCAAGAGTTTCAGATTTTCTTCCGCTTTTTCGGTATGCTTTACGTTCTCTTTTAATAAGCTCAGTGCATTCTTCAGCAGTAAGGCCCTTAAATGCATCCGGTGCACCCTGCGTTTTTGCCCAGGAGTGATGTGATCTATGTTGAATTCCTGCCAGACGATCCTGACGCGCAAGTTCCTGAGGACTTTTTGGAATGAACGGGCCAGATTGCTCAGGCTTTTCAGCGTCTGTCTTATCAGTTAGTACAGGCCCAGTTTGATCAGCCACTTTTTCCCCCTACGACTAACCCTGATCAGTACCTTTATATAGTGTTATGCCGATCGGATTAAACTGGTATCGTCAGTCAGAACGGATGCTGCGTTGATGTAATCTACTGATATGTTTCTGGTTATTGGCCCAATTTATGCTGCAGCTGGCGCACATTTTTTTAAAAGGCATTACGGTTAAGTGGCCACAGGACTACAGGAATCAGGCCGTTTGAGTTCTGATTTCTCTTTAACTGCTATGACTACGTACGAGCAATTTCAGTGCCTCTATCTGGCCATTAATAGCCTCTTGTACCACTGCATAATCCGCCGGTTGCTTAAACATATCCGCTAAATTTTGCCGGGGATCGGCTGTAAAGTGTTGCTGAAATCCTTCAAGATAAGCAATATCATTTAAGGCCCTGCTTAGGGTGGAGATGCCTTTTGTACTACCGCCCTGCAGAGATTCGGCTGCAGAAAAAATATTGGAGAGAATTTCAAGCGCGTTGGATTTAAGCGGACTTTTTCCTCTAAGAGATGCACTTCGTTCCAGGGCATCAGATTGAACGGTTCTATACCAGTTTACAGCACTAGTATGGTCTGCAGCAAAAGTTGTGTCGCTTAACAGTAAGCGTATTTCGCGGGCCAACTCCGGTTCAGAGAACTTATCAAGTACGTTCGAAAGGGCACTGAGAGCTACTTTCACGGCCGCCTGTGCTTCGGCATCCTGCTGCAGCTGCTCTCTTACATAAACCGCATTTAAAATCTTTCCAGCTGCGGGAATTGCTTTTTCAAGAGCACCTGTAGTTTCGGTAAGTGCATTGATCATTGCGGAAGATCCAACCGGAAATATGCGGGACGGTGGCGTTCCTTCTTTGAGTGCGGAAATTTCAGAGGAAAACTGTTCTGCCATTGAGGCGCCGTAGAGGGTAACCCCGGCAGCCTCACGGTAAAACATATCACCGCGGTGATACGCCACAGCTGCTTCCCCGGCGCTTCCAAGAAAGGTGGTAATTGCCCAGAGAAGAGAATCCTGCGGAGAATTTCCACCGGCTTCAGCCGGAATCCGGTCAAGAAGGGTGGCTGCTTCAAGATCAGGTGATTTTGCCAGAGCTTTTTCTGCCAGCTTAAAGGCGTTATCAAGGGCTCCGTCAATAGATAGCTGCTCATTTGCCAGTTGGCGTAAGTTGTCAATTTTTGAGGATGCGCTGGCAGTAAATGCATCCCAGGAGACAAATGAGCTGAGAGTAAACAGCTTGTCTGTCAGGCTGTTAATGCTTTGAACCAGGGCATTTGCCGTGTTGATGCGCCTTGACTGGTCTTTATCAATAAACATCGAATTACTACTACTGTTCCCTACTCCCTGCCCGGCAATAGTATTACATCCGGAAATCTTAAGCTAATTTGGGGTTTGAAAAAGTTTAAATACCGGCAAAGCGGGTTAAAATTGTACCAAGCCTGGAATTAGCCTCAAGAAAGAGCTTTCCACTGGAAAGAATTTTTTCAGGTGATTGAGTAAATTTGGTGCTGCTTAAGTAAACATATACAGGCTATGGGTTGTGTGAGAGTGGAATTCGAATCTCAAAGGCAGGATTACTGAACCTTTCTAATAGCGTCTGCATGTCCGTATCTTTATAAAAGCGGTCTTTTAGCGATGTGTGGTTACCAATGACTTCACCAGTCTGTTGATTTCTGCCATAGGGTTTTATTGACGGAAAATTCTTCCGCATGGCTTCGATGATAGCATCTTCGCAATGTTTAGGGATCGACACGGCGCCATAGCTTGCAGGAACTCCCAGCGGTGAGACAAATAACGGAAAATATACATCGACGTTTCCGGTGTTGCCGTAGGAAAAACGGAAGAGCATCGGGCAAACTTCGCCGTCAAACTTGACCTTGAATGATCCGTCGAGTTGAGCCGGGTTGATATTAAAATCAAAGAGTGTAATTTCCTCTCTGGGCCTATAGCGGAGGACGTGTTCGTTGAGCCACTGTGTTACCTCCCGCAGGCGCTTTTGAAGTCGTTCCCTGGTTTCTTTTGATATGTTCATATTCTATATTCCGTGTTTTTATCGTATCCTGTGTCGACAGCTGAAAACAAGTTGTTTCTGATAATAATCTTAAGCCGACTAGTGGTTACAAAAGTTCAGATACCGGCAAAGCGGCTTAAAATAGCAGCAAGCCTGGAATTAGCCTCAAGAAAGAGCTTTTCACTGGCCAGGATCTCTTCAGGTGGTTGTATGAACTTACCGTCTGTTTGAAAGTCTTTTTTGGAAAAATTACATAATCCCGTGGCGGTTTGGATATCAAATTCCAGGTGGAACTGAAGGGCAAGAACGTGCTCTCCGATAAGATAAGCCTGGTTTTTACAGGCAGTGCTTGAGGCCAGAAGAACTGCCTCCTCAGGCAGGTCAAAGGTATCGCCGTGCCAGTGAAGGGCCATAAATTCCTCCGGCAGGCACTCTCCTAAAAACGACTTTTGACCGGCTTCGCTAAGCCTTACAGGAAACCAGCCGATTTCTTTTTCGCTGTTTTTGTAAACTCGGGCACCCATGGCACTGGCAATAAGCTGCGAGCCGAGGCAGATTCCGAGGGTTTTAATTCCTGACGATATGGCTTCTTTAATAAATACCCGCTCATCTGCAAGCCAGGGGAACTTATCGTCCTCCCAGGCGCTCATTGTTCCGCCCAGAATTACCAGCATATCAAAATCAGACTGCCGCGGAAGATCGTCACCGTTAAAAAAGTTGGTAAAACTTATGCTTGCGCCGGCTTCTTTCGCCCAGCGTTCTACATAGGCGGGTGATTCAAACTGTTCGTGCTGCAGGATATGGAGTTTCATTTAATTACCCGGCAATAATTTATCATTTTTAATGATTATTTTTAAAGGAGGTATTAAACTTTAAAGGAAGTTAAAAAGTTTAATTTACAATGGATATATACGCCAGAGAGTATGCTGTAGTAGATATTGAGACTACTGGGTTGGATCCTGAGCGGGGCGACAGAATAATTGAAGTAGCCATAGTAATTTATTCTCCCTTAAAAGGAGAAATAGATGTTTTTACCTCCCTGCTTAATCCAAGCCGGGACTGTGGGCCAACATCCATTCATGGGCTTACAGACAGCGATTTGGAGTCAGCTCCCGCCTTTGCAAATCTTGCGGGCAATATTGGCGAGTATCTTTATGGCCGCATACCGGTAGCGCATAATGCACGATTTGATAAAAGGTTTATTGATTTTGAATATGAACTTTTGGGGTACGATACCCGTCGGATACCCTGGCTCTGTACGCTAAAAATGGCGTCGATTGCCGAAATTGATTGTAAACCCTTATCTTTACCACTTCTCTGTGATTATTTGGGTATACTTCATCCTCGAACCCATACTGCCTTAAATGACGCTCGGGCAACTGCTCAGTTATTTGCTCGGCTAATTAAGTATGAGCAGTGCGTTAAATATTTAGAAGGGTTGGCTAAGATTCTCAAAAAATCATCATTTAGTAGCTGGCCCAGGTTCCCTGCTACAAAACAACCAAGTCCTCGCGTTTAGGACTTAAATGTCAGGTAATAATAGGTAGTGACCGACCAGCAAGAGTTAGCAGCAGTAACAAACCCACCCCACATCCTGGGGTAGGTAGTTAATGTTACATGCATAGGTGTGATA
>RFHI01000179.1 GCA_003696425.1 Candidatus Dadabacteria bacterium
AAAACCACGGGCGCGATACTCAGCAAACTGAGGAATAGCGATAGCTGCCAGAATACCAATAATTGCGATTACAACGAGTAGTTCGATTAGAGTAAAACCCTTATCGTTTTTCATAGCTATATTCCCTCGAGAAAAATAAAACCTTAAAAAAACTTTAAGGCATATAAATTAAAGTTAAGTGGGTCACACCGTTTGAGCTTTCCCGCTGCTGCAGCACCGGAAACCGGTCTGAGCAGCAAACAGAAAGACAAACCTTTCAGGCTTCCCATAAGAGCAAATCGGATGCCAGTGGAAATTGGTTTAGAACTTTTTTCTAACCAGTGTTTTCAGTAACTTACCTCTGCCAATCCTTTGACCCCGGCTTCCTCAAGTGACAGCTTTTGTCCCATGGTGACAATTATTGTCACTCTGCTCGGTATTATTAGATGTAGTTATTGTAAAAAGGTTGGCGGAAATGAAAGATGGTTCATTTCTCTGGAAAGGTTTGTTCTAGCCGCAAAGGATAATAATATCAGGTGGTTGTGCGTGATTTAGGGGTGCCAGGCCCTAAATAAAGTTTACATATCTAACTATCCATAAGGCACTACACAATCATTTTAAGAGTTGAAGCAGCGCCCGACTAGTCGGGCGCAAAAGCAAAGCTCGCATGCCAGCAATCAATCTGCAATTAGCAAACTGGCTGCACATTCAGCATTGGCCAGCGTACATTGTTTTCACACCCGGCTTTCGGCGGGCGTACTCATCCGCTTATTAGCTAAAACAATGTGCGCTTAACCACTCTCTAACGAGTAAATACCCTATACTATCGAACCACCTGCTACTTATTTCGGCACTTAGCTGCTTTTACGTTGCTACCACAGCCTTGCTTCTTGAACACCACCCTCTGCTCTTATATTTCTCCGAATTTACCCCCGCTAATTAATAACCAAGCAATTTTGACGTCCACGGTTTTGTATTTCTTCGACGTATACGGCTACGTAAACGACAAAAACGTCGACGTAGACCTCTACGATTTATACACACCTTTTCCGGTGAACCTATGAAAACTTACACCAGGGGGTTTCTAGCCAGCTCTCTATGGGGTTTGGTCGTGTGAACGGACTTATTCGTCTTCACCGATTCCGAACTTCTGCAGACGATAGCGAAATGAGCGGAAATTTATGCCGAGTAATTCAGCAGCCTTCTTTTTCGCTCCATTTGTTTTAAGCAGCGCCACTTCCAGGTAACGCTTTTCAACGTCTTCAAGGAGTTCGTCAAGGCTTACAGGAAATTCTAGGTTTTCGTCAACCACAATTAGGGTCTCGTTGTTTCGCCTTGAACCTTTATCACTGGTCTCGAAATTTCGGACGTTTTCAGGCAAATGCTCAGGAAGAATGACTTCACCCCCTAAAACAACTGCACGCTCAAGCATATTTTCAAGCTCACGAACGTTTCCGGGATAGTCGTAATTCAATAACAGCTGCATAGCGGCCGGAGATACCACAGGAACGGTATCTGAATCCACCAGTCGTCTCAGTATAGTATCAACTAGCAGCGGAATATCCTCTTTTCTCTCCTTAAGTGATGGCAGATTAATTCCAATCACATTCAGCCTGTAATAAAGATCTTCCCTGAAGTTCCCCTTTTCAACTTCATCCTTGAGATTGCGGTTTGTAGCAGCTACAACACGAATATTTATAGGAATATCCCGATCCGCGCCTACAGGCCGCACCTTCTTTTCCTGCAGAGCTCTTAGAAGCTTGGCCTGCATATGTAAAGGCAGCTCTCCAATCTCATCTAAAAAAAGAGTTCCTCCTTCTGCCTTGCGGAAAAGACCGGTATGGTCGGAATCTGCGCCGGTAAAAGAGCCTTTTTTGTGCCCAAAAAGTTCGCTCTCTATCAGGTTTTCTGGAATTGCACCACAGTTTACTGCTACAAAAGGCCCATTTTTCCGCGGGCCGCTTAGATGGATTGCTTTGCCGACAAGCTCTTTACCGGTACCGGATTCGCCATGAATTAACACGGTAGCCTCCGAAGGCGCTACCCGTTCAATAAGCCTGAAGACCTTTTTCATTACCGGACTTTCGCCAACAAACCCGTTAATCGGAGCTGTAGTAATGGATTCACAATTATCCTTCTTGGCCAGCAGCTCAGCCATGCGTTCGTGAAGTTGAAGCTGTTCTTCAGCAGATCTGAGCTGGGTTACATCTTCGAATACGAAAATAAGACCGTTGGGAGCGCCTTGTGGATCTAACACAGCCCGCGCGTGAAAGCTGATTTTTACTTCTTCCCCTCCCTTGTTAATTACCATCTCTTGCTGGAAACCATCACTGTTTTCCAGTAAAAGATCTGCATCAAGTTTTATCCCCAGCGAGGACAGCAGTTCAGAGATATCGCTGCCGACAGCCAGTTGTTCTGCATTAAGCAATGTTGTTGCTGACGGGTTAACTGTTGATATCTTTCCTGAGATGTCGGTTACAATTACTCCGGCTGGCAAACCATCAATTATCAGTTTTTGACGGTTTGAAATCTCAAAAAAATCTCGCCTTGACTGGAGAACCATCTCGTAACTGGAGGCCAGCTTCTTTTTTAGATAGCTGGTAGCTACAGCTACAAGTACCAAGGCTGATAACAGCCCCAGCAGCTGAAACAGCACCCCACCCTGTGGAGTAATTACTCCTGCATTTGGATCAGCGGAGGGTATTACTCCCTGCAGCAGTCCCCAGATTAAAAGACTGTAAGCAGCAGCGGTCGCCAGAGCAATAGCAAGTGCAACCCGCTGCGACATTAAAATTGCAGCAGCCATAATAAGTGGAAGATAAAGAAAGAGAAACGGACTGATTGGTCCACCACTTATCCAGATAAGGCCTGTTATAACAGCGATATCAACAATCAGCTGTGTGTAAATAAAAGTACTGCCTGGGGTCTTTACTCTCTTTAAATATACTCCGCTGGCAATGCAGAATACGTACAGCAGCAAAATAGGCAAATAAAGCAGTTGCATAACGCTTCCGGTATTGTCCAGATGTGTGGCGTTATGAACCACAATTGAAATCAACATCAGAGTGAGAAAACAGGCTCTAACCAGTATCAGCCAGCCTGCATCAAAAGAAACTCTGGACGTAAGAGTTTTCCAAGATGCGGTATCAATCCAGTTATGGTGGCTTTCTCTTGTCATCCGAATGTTTCAGCTTAATTAACCAACAACCGAGCCCATCTTAAAGATCGGCAGATACATTGAAACAACCAATCCGCCAATTACAACGCCTAAAAATAAAATCATCATAGGTTCAATTAGCTGCTTCATACCACTTACGGCGTTATCAACTTCGTCTTCATAAAAATCAGCGATTTTTTGAAGCATAGCATCTAAGGCACCTGTAGATTCACCGACTCCAATCATGGATACCACCATCGGAGGAAACACTGCCGACTCGCTTAAAGGCTCAATCATGGTTTTACCTTCAGAGATTGCAACACGGGCACGTTGCACATCACGTTCAACCACTTTGTTGCCGGAAGTTTTTGCACAGATATGCAGAGCATCGAGAATTGGCACTCCGGAGCTAATCATTGTACCTAGCGTGCGCGTAAACCGTGCTACTGCAACTTTTTTTATAATATCCCCAAAGACAGGCAACTTGAGGAACACCGGATGAAGGGCCTCTTTGCCCCGGTCAGTGGAGAGAAATCTGAAAAACAGCCCAAGCAGTCCAAACATACTGCCAAAAATGTAAAACCAGTTTGCAACTACAAAGTTTGAAAGATTAATTACCATCTGTGTTGGCAGAGGCAGTGCAGCACCAAAGTCAGAAAATAGTTCTGCAAATGTTGGAATTACAAAGATCAGTAGAACAGCAGTCACTATAACAGCAGCTGACACTACCACGGCCGGATAAATCATGGCTGTTTTAACCTCGCGTTTCAGCTTCATAGTTTTTTCCATCTGAACAGCCAGACGCTCAAGAATAACATCCAAAATGCCGCCGTTTTCTCCAGCTGTGATCATGTTAACAAAGAGATCATCAAAGACTTTAGGGAACTTTGCCAGACCATCTGCCAGCGTCCCACCAGTTTCAACAGTTTCTTTTACGCCTTTAAGCACGTCACGAAAGGCTTTGTTTTCAGCCTGTTTGCTGAGAATATCTAATGCCTGTACCAGTGGAAGGCCGGCATCTATCATGGTTGCAAATTGACGGGTGAAAATAACTACATCTTTTGGTTTAACCTTTGGACCCATACCTGGAATATTAATTTCCATATCAAGGCCCTTGCCTTTCTCTCGGATCTTTTTGGCATTAGGAATAATGCGCTGGGCTTTTAAGGCATTAAAAACTGCCTGAACAGATTTTGCCTCCAGTTCGCCAGACACTTTCTTTCCGGCTGCGTTTTTTCCTTCCCAAACATAAACTGGCATATTCTTTCCTCCAAACTAAAAAGATTTAATCAGCGGCAGTGACACGCAAGACCTCTTCTACGGTTGTAACACCTGCCTTTAGCTGCATAAGCCCTGCTCCTCGCAGTGTCATCATTCCAAGACGCATCGCCTCACGTTTGATTTCCGCTGCCGATGCGCCATTTAAAACAAATTCTTTTAATTCTTCTTTCATCGGCATAACTTCATAAAGCGCGATACGCCCTTTGTAACCTGTGCCTGCACACTTATCGCAGCCCTTGCCCTGCTTTACCTTCATATGGCGAGCTTCGGCTGGTGGAATGCCGATATTAACAAGCACTTCAGGATTAATTTGGACTTCTTCTGCGCAGTTTGAGCAGACGCGCCGGGCAAGGCGCTGTGCCAATACAAGATTAATTGATGAAGCGACAAGAAAGGGTTCTACTCCCATGTTTAGCAGACGATTTATGGTAGAGGGGGCATCGTTGGTGTGTAGAGTTGAAAGCACCAGGTGGCCGGTCAGCGAAGCTTTAATCGCTATTTCTGCGGTTTCATAGTCTCTAATTTCACCGACCATGATTATATCGGGGTCCTGCCTTAAGAATGCCCTTAAAGCTGATGCAAAGTTAAAGCCGATGTCTTCATGCATCTGGGCCTGATTAATACCTGCCAGGTTGAACTCTACCGGATCTTCAGCTGTGCTTATGTTGGTTGTGGTTTTGTTTAATTCTGCCAGTGCTGAATAAAGTGTTGTTGTTTTACCTGATCCGGTTGGACCTGTCACCAGCACCATGCCAAACGGTTTTGAAATGGCTTCCTGAAAATCAGCCAGCTGCTGGGTTTCAAAACCTAATTTAGTCATGTCGAGCTGCAGGTTGGACTTATCCAAAAGACGCAGTACAACCTTCTCTCCAAAGAGAGTTGGCAGAACGTTTACCCTGAAATCCATCTCACGATTACGACCTAGTTTTAGCTTGATTCTGCCATCCTGAGGCAGGCGTCGCTCGGCTATGTCGAGATCTGCCATAATTTTAATTCTTGATGTAATGGCGTTCTTTAGTTTTGGTGGGGGCTTCATTATTTCGTAAAGAACCCCGTCTATTCTGAATCGTACACGGAAAGTTTTCTCATATGGCTCAACATGTATATCAGAGGCGTTTTTCTTAATAGCATCAGTTAGGATGGCATTTACAAGTTTTACTACAGGCGCATCTTCGGTGGCTTTTTCAAGTTCGTTAATGTCGACATTGTCTTCTACATCTACTACTTCAACGTCATCGTCAGCAAAGTCATTAATAATACTGTCGTAAGAGATATTATCTTCGTAAACTTTCTCCTGAATACGTTTTAATTCTGATTCCCTGGCAAGTACGACCTGAATATCAAGCCCGGTTATAAATTTAATGTCGTTCAGTGCTACCATGTTGGATGGATCAACCATCGCCACGGTCAGAGTTGTTTCTTTTTGTACAAGCGGTAAAAGCTCGTGTTTAATAGCCAGGTTGTGCGGAATTAGCTGAATGGTTGAGTCATCAAGATCGTAGTCTTCAAGTTCTATAATAGGGACACCGTACTGTTCACTTACGGTTTCAAGCAGATCGTCTTCACTGATTAGCTCCAGCTTTATAATTTGAGAGACCAGTGAACCGCCATTTGTCTGCTGTGCCTGCACAGCCTGTTCAAGCTGCTCAGGTGTGATAAGGCCTGTACGTACCAGAAGATCGCCAATTCTTGACGCCATGTATATTGCTCCTGTGCGTGCCAGTTGTACCTGAGGTTGGGCCGGATGCTAATCGCTTAAACCAAATCAGGGCACGGCAACTATGTAACTCACTAAAAAACTCTTCGCATATTTCAGCTGCAACCATTAGTTGTACCAGGCTGAGCCTGGATTTTGCTGGTGGCAAAATACGCCACCTGTGACAATATTCGGCACTATTACAAAAAAACTTAAAAATTCTTAGGAAGATATCGGTAAGATAACTTTCAGGTTGCCTGTTTAGTGCAACCGCTTGAATAGCTTAGAGTTAAAGAAGAGTTAATGACATGTTGGCCCAATGATTAAAATCTCTGCTATAGTTTCTCCGGGCCTTGATGCACGGTTAGACAGGTGCCGGTCCGCACAGCATGTGGAAGAGCTGTTAATGGTTTCTGGCTGTTATGATTTAACTGGTTGATGAAAATAAAAAAACGCAAAAAAAAGCTCAAGAAGCAGGAGCTGACCAACGCACAGGCAGCGGAGGTTGAGATCCTGCCCCCTGAAGAACCTGAAGATTCCGGTTGGGGAAATGAGGGGTATGAACCGGCCAGTGTATCCGGCGGTCAGGCTGCCGGGCTTCCTACCCGTTATGATGCCCTTACAGCTTACCTCAGGGAGATACGTTCTTATCCCCGGCTAACCAGGGAACAGGAGCAGGAATTAGCTCTTAAATATTATCACGACCGCGATCTGGAGGCAGCGTATAAACTTGTCAAGGCGAATTTATGGCTTGTAGTTAAAATTGCTCGGGAATATCAGAAAGCCGCTCGCAGTTTCCTGGATTTAATTCAGGAAGGGAATATAGGTCTTATGGAAGCCGTCAAGAATTTTGATCCTTATAGGGG
>RFHI01000180.1 GCA_003696425.1 Candidatus Dadabacteria bacterium
CTGCTTCTCTGGATGCATGTGGTAGGAGATCAGCCGCCACAGATAATTACGCCTGAAGTAATTGAATTTGCTGATTTTGCGCTGGCCTCAAGCCCCGGCTGTTACCTTAATGAAAATATTCAGTCACTTCCTGATGAACTTCGGGTAGCTAAAACTGATACGGTTTTTGCCGCCAGTGATTTTGCCCGCCTTGAGGGTTTAAAACCGGTCAAACACAGCGGTTTTAATGTCGGTTACATTGGTACTGTTGATTACGTAAAGATGCACCGCTCGTTTCTTAAGATGAGTAGCGCTGTTAATGTACCGGAGATTCAATTTATTATCTGCGGCGGAGGCCGGTATAAAGAAATCGAGGCTGAAGCCCGGCGGATGGGCTGTGCTGAGCGATTTAAGTTTAAAGGGTTTGTTGAAGACATTAAAAACGAAATAGCTTCTTTTGATGTGTACGGCTATCCGCTCTGTCCTGAAACCTATGCCTCCTCCGAACTTAATCTTCAGGAGGTAATGTATGCCGGTGTTCCGCCGGTTGTATTTCCCTACGGTGGAGTACCGCACCTGGTAATTAATGATTATAGCGGACTTATTGTACACAGCGAGCGTGAGTATACACAGGCAATAGAATATCTTTACTATAATCCTGAAGAGAGAAAACGGCTGGGGGAAAATGCACGCCGCTATGCTTCGCAAATATTTGGTGGCGAAAATTCAGCTAAAAAATTTCTTGAAATTTATAAGCGGGTACTTGAAAGCGAAAAGAAAACCAGAAAATGGCCAAATCCTGACAGGATCGGCGAATCACTTCCAGATGTTAATCCGCAGGCAGACGTTATCGGTTCGGCCCGCCTGATTGCATCCCTCGGAAAACACGCGAGCCATTTTGTAACCAGTCGTTCCTCCAATGATTTAAACAGCGTACTTGAGGCTGAAAAGCATATAGCTCAGTCACTTCCGGTTATGGTAGATGGTGGGATTTTTTCCTATGCCAGATTTCACAGTAGCGATCCTTTCCTGAGACTCTGGCACGGACTTACTCTTAGAGAAGCAGGAAAGTATCCTGAGGCCATCTCTGAGTTTATATCAGCTATGAACCTGGGCTGTAACAGGTTTTATATTCTTTACTATATTGCAGATGCCGCTTACCGTGCCGGTAATACGGAGCTTGCACGTGAGGCGCTCTCAAAGTTAAACGAATTTGCGCCGGATTTTGCCCCGGCCAGAGATTTAATTGCTAAAATAAACGTTACTACCGATAGTGTTGCAGAGAGTTCCGGATAAACTATGCGTGTAATTCACATTATTACGGGCCTTGATGATAATATGATCAGCCGTTCTCTGCCGGCTCTTACTGCTGGTCTTGTCCATTCAGCAACGGATCAACATGACTTTTATATTTTAGATCAAATTGAGAAAAGTACAGAAACGGCAACTAATAACACGTTAAAAGCTGTATCTCTCGATAAAATCTGCGACATCCTTAAAGACGACATCCAGGCTGTTTTGCAGCTCTATGACTCCAGGCACTTACCGCTTACCAGCCTAATAAAGCAGCTTAACTGGAAGGGGCCACTGATTGTGTGTCTCTCATCAAATTCACTTGTATCTGAAGCTGATATAAAAACATTAAACGAAAAAAAGGCATTTATAGTTGATTTTACGCCGTATATTAATCAAGCCGGCGTGCTTTCAGAATTTGGTAACACAGCTGATTTTTCTAAAACAACCAGAATTTATGGGGTAGTAGAGCCTCCCAGAATCCCTAAAAAGGATCAGCAAAGTGAACCAACACTGGGCATATGCGCCCCAAGCGGTCTAAACGAATCTCTCCTGAGCAAACTCGCTCACACTTTTAAAAACATAATCTTTCTTAAATTTGATCAGCCGCAGGCATCTCTTGAGAAGCTTAAAAACTACAACAACATTGAGCTCTCCACCTGCTTTCCTGCCTCGGAAGAATTTCTTAAGAAAATTGATCTTTTGCTTGTGGCCGATAACGTAGATCTGCATATGTACCGCGGGGCTTTAATTGAACGGGCACTGGCCACGGGGATTATTCCTGTCACACTCGGTCTTAAGGCTTATCACAAGCCTGTAGTAAATGAATTTACAGGCTATAGTTGTTCGTCAGAAGCTGATCTTTTAAACAGTTTTGAAAAATTACTTAAAAGTTCTGAGCTGCGTAAGAGGCTTGCCTCTAATGCAGTCGACTTTTTTAAACAAACATACTCATCAGATCAGGCAGTAAAAAAATTCGAGAGTATTTATGCTGAATTTGCCCGTCAAAATCCGCAAGAAAGCATAAAGCCTGCCTCTTCGCTGGAAGAGATTCTTTCCAGGCCTGTTAAAATTGAAGATGTGTTTCCGCCTGCTGGCAGCAGCAACCCTCTGCGCTCAAGCAGAGAATGCGCAAGGGATAGTGATAAAACCCGGATTAGTATTGTAGCTGAGCTAATTGATTCTGACTCAGATCCCTCCTTACTTTTTGACTCTATCTTCTCACAGGACTGGCCTAATCTTTATCTCTATATAGTTGATAGCCGCTCTGACAAGAGCAGAAAACTGCATACTGATTACGTGTCGCATGCAGAAGATATTATCACTGCTGATCCTAAAAACCGCGCTAAAACTCTGGCAGCACTGTTTAAAAGCATACAGGATGGTCTTGTTGGCTGGTGTGACGTAAATGGAAAATACTACCCGCAGAGTTTGTCAGTTGCTGAGAGGCTATTTAACAGACAGCCGAGCGTAAGTTGGCTTACCGGAAGGCCGTTCGCCTGGGATAAAAAAGGGGAGTTAAACTGGATAAGCATTCTCCTTCCGCAGTATGATCGTAAGATGCTCTTAGAAAATGTATTTTCTGAACCATTACTGATTAAAACCGGAACATTTTGGAGGGCGTCTTTAACATCTCAGGCTGATTTGACGCTGCTTGATACCGTCGAAACTGCTGTAGAAGCAGCCCTCTGGACAATCCTGTTAAGACATGCTTCACCGGTGGCACTGAATGCGTTACTGGGAGCAGAGTTTAGTCTCCCCTTAAACCTAAAATTATCAGAGGACTATCTTAAAGAAGCCCGCGACATTACCGCCCGAGAGCTGGAAAGACCTGTGGCCCTGCAAAACGACGGCAATGAAGATCCCCGGGTTATCTTGTCACTGTAAGAATGCCTGTTCCTTCGGACCCCTGCAGCTAACTAATGCTTGCGGGTGGTCAGCAAAAAGAGCTGATCCTTTGGTGGTCAACAGTCCATTTTTATCACAAATTTGGAGCTACGTATCGATCAAATGTTTCCTTAATACCTGTGCTTATTAAAAAGACAGATCGCGTCTGGATGCTATAAAAAAATCGTTTAAAAGATTCTCCTTATTATACTTAAACTCATTTCCTTTTAAATCAGTAAGCTTGCAACCTGCCTCGTTAAGGATGCAGTGCCCGGCAGCGGTATCCCACTCCCAACAGTTTACAAAGCGCGGGTAAACATCAGCCTTGCCCTCAGCCAGACGGCAAAACTTTAAGGCTGAGCCACACTTAATTGCTTCTTTAATGTCAAAGCGATCGTAAAATTTTTGCGTTTCAGGGGAAGGGTGCGACCTGCTTTCAACTGCAATTAAATTATTATCTTTTCGGTTATTATAAATCTTTACAGCCTCCTGCCCGGGCTCCTTTCTATAGGCCCCCTTACCTTGCTCCGCAAAATAATATAAACCCCGGGCAGGAGCAGCGATTACTCCGGCCACCGGTATACTATCTCTAATAAGTGCTATGTTTACTGTGAACTCACCGTTCCGGTTAATAAATTCCTTTGTGCCATCGAGCGGATCGACCAGCCAGAATGAAGACCATTTCTTACGCTTCTCAAAACTAACAGGGGTTTCTTCTGCCAGCACAGGGTAGGAAAAATTATTTTCAAGCTCTTTAACGATTAAGCTCTGAGACGCTAGATCGGCTTCAGTAAGCGGAGATTTATCAGCTTTAATGCGAATGCCAAAATCCTCGCATCGGTAAACTTCAAGGATTCGCTCTGAGGCCCCCTCTGCTATTTCAAGTAGTTTTTCAATCATCAGTCACGGAGTTAAAGTATTCTATTATAACAAAATTGAAGCAGTAGTCATTATACAGTTGTTTTCTGCTCTATAGCTATAGTGCTATAATACTTTTGTTATGACTATAGTACTAGCTTTACTTTTTGGCCTGGTTGGCCTGCTTGTAATTCTTTTTATCGTTAAAGCTGTCTTTGGCCCGCTTTTTTACTCTCTTTCCGGCTGGCGCGAGCGATCGCGTTTTTCTGCCTGCAGGAATTATTTCAAGGCTCTCGACTCTCTTGCCGACAGTAGCCAGATAGCTGAAATTCGATCGGCTGCCGGTAGGGCTTTTTATCTTGATATAGTTAAAAAAAATCCGGGAATTCTCGAAACAATCTATAATCACAACTTGGCCGTGCTTGGTAAGATTATCCAGATATGTGGTGATAGCGCCGGCCCAATTAAGAGCCTCCCGGTATTAGAAGATCTTCTCCGCACCAGACGCCAACTTAATAGGGTATACTTTGAAAAGCTTGCTCTTAAGCAAAAGCTAAACAAAAAGAAAACTTCAGCCAGCACAAAAAAAGAGCCTCCTGAGTGGGCAAAACAGGAATTTAATAAACAGATTAAAGATATACTTGATAAACTACAGACTAACAGGTCGTCAATCGCCTCACAACTAGAAGCGCTCTTTAAAGAGTTTTCTGCAGCAGGCAGCGGGAGTGATGTAACATACCACTGATGAACGTCAATATAATCTATTCCGACAGTTATTTGTTTGCGATAAACAAACCGGCTTCAATGCACTCTGTAAATATAAAGGCAAAGGAGGAAAATAGTATCGTTACATTACTTGAGGAGCGTTTTAAAGATCTGGTTAATCCTGACTTAAAAGAATGCGGGCTTTTAAACCGGCTGGATTATCAGACCAGTGGTGTTTTGCTCGTAGCAAAGACTGAACAGGCTTATATTAAGTTTAAAGCTCTAATTAAAGAGCACAGGATCAAAAAGGAGTATCTTGCTGTAGTCGAGGGCAATGCCCCGGCAGAGCGTTGTATTAAAACGTTTCTTGGATCCCCTTACCGCCGCAGTAAAAGAGTAAGAGTTTATCTCTCTCCTACCAAAAGAGCTCTGCCGGCCGAGACTCATTTTTTCAGGGTTTCTTATAATAAAACTCATAATATCTCTCTTTTAAAGGCAGAAACAGTTACCGGTCGCCGGCACCAGGTACGGGCACACGCTGCATATATTGGCCATCCGTTAGTTGGTGACAGACTTTACGGGTCAAAAATTCTCCTCTCTGAATTAATGAAAAACAGAAATCACCTAAATAAATTACCGGAATTTCTCTTACATGCTGCTAAGGTTGAATTTCTCCATCCCTTTAGCAGTAAGAAAATAATTGTTAAAGCTGTAGTACCAGATTATTGGGAATCAAACATTTTTTTCTGCGATAGAAATGGCCATCCTTTGATTTTGAGGTAGGGAATGCATTTTTTCTCTTTTCTGATTTGCAATTCTCGCTCAAAAGCCTGCTCAAAAAGACACGGGCTTTTGAGCGGATCGGCATTCTACGGACGCCAGCGGCTAAAAACATAATCGTGTTTTTGCTGTGAGGCGTGGCAATTGTAGCAGGATTTTCCTCCGTCATGCACCAATCGCTTGGTTTTACTATTTTCCGCAAATCCTTCAAAACCCCAACCTCCGGTTGCTTTATATTTTTTTTGATCTTTAACCATTACTCCAACCAATATACGTTTGCCCTCTATTGAAGCATGGTTCCTGTTAATACTCTCCAAAAGGTCAAATACCAATATCGAACCATCTGCAAAGCTGCCGCTCTTTATACCCTCTAAGCCCTTTTTGTTGGCATAAACATGATGAATGCCCATAAAAGGATTCTCCAGTGGATGGCCTTTATGTATGGTCATTGATTTTACGTGTGTCCAGAAACGATATCCTTCCGGATATTTCACGTTTCCTTCAGCATAGGCCGAAGCTGCCATAAGCAAGAATGAAACAGTCATAATAAGTATTACTGTTTTTTTGCTCATATCTAATCTCCTTTATATTTAGCACCATACTTTAGTATCGACTCGATACTACTTAATACCGGCGCCGCGGGCCCTTGTCAAGAAGGTTTTGAGTCGATACAATAACTGCGTGAAAGCTAATCATTTATTTTTGCTGCTTGAGCGTCTGGGAAACCTTTTGCGCTCAAAAGAAAGGGAAGCTGGAGGCTCACAGGGGCTGCAGGCTATTCATCTGCAAGTTCTTAGCTTTTTGTCCTCATGCAACAAATATAGCAATACCCCTGCTGGTATAACCGAATACTTTGGCATTACAAAAGGAACAATTTCCCAAACTCTAAATGTACTTGAGAAAAACAAACTGATTACCAGAAGCGCTGATAAAAAAGACCTGCGCGTGGTTCATGTTGAGCTGACTAAAAAAGCTGTCGACTTGCTTAAAAATGAGATTCCACCAGCTGTATTCAAAGAAGCTTTATCAGAACTAAATGACATTGAACGGAAAACTTTAACTAATCTTCTTTATAAATTGCTGGTGGCTCTACAGCACAATAACAACGGCAAGACTTTTGGTGTCTGTAAAACATGCAGGCACTTTAAAGCTAATGCGTTCGGACGTCATCATCAATGTGGCTTAACAAACGAGAAGCTTTTCAACAACGAAGCGAGTAAGATCTGTCGAGAACACGAAAGAATGGTTTCATAAAATTTGCTCGTTTCCCAGTTACACAAAACCAGGACTACCGCTCTCGCTGTTTTAACCTGCAGACATAAGATCGTTCCAGCAAATAAGTACATGCTGGCTGAAGATCCTATTAAGCTCTCATTATTTTTCTGATTTAAGGATAACGCCGCTTAATATAATCATTAGTCTATTTTTTCCTCACCTTAATCTTAACCGAGTTTGTTGTACATACAGCGTTACTGAACTCACTGCGGTAGCTGGTAGTCTTTTTAACCCGAAACCTCAACTTGTCTCTGCCCTTGGCGTTTGTAACACCATTTTTAGGCTTTTTAAAATCAACAAAGCTGCCTTTCTTTTTTCTC
>RFHI01000021.1 GCA_003696425.1 Candidatus Dadabacteria bacterium
TACCTAATGTGATTAGATACTTTACTTTTTTCCGACCCAGGAAATTTAAGAAATACAACCAGCCAATATATGGTCCGGTTTATAGGCTCTTTGATTGCCTTGATTAGCTGCCGGCAGCAGCTCGACCATTTCTCCTTCTTCGCGCCAGTAATATATTTTTCAATAGTGTCGAGTTTTGTCGTCATTTATGTCAGTAAATATAGTCAGTTTAGTTCCGCTGTTGCTCGGCTTTGGGTTGTTAACATTAATCAGTGCCTTAGGGCACTTGAACTCTGAAAATTCTCCAATCCCAGGCCGGACTTTACTCCTCCAATCTGTTTAATAATTTCCTTAAGCCGGCAATCTATTTCCTGCCACTTACCGGCCAGGTTAACGGTTTTAATTAAAACGGTGTGGCCGTGAAGTTTATAAGCCAGGTCAAGCTCGCTATTAACGGTCGGATAAAGCAGGATGCCGGTTTTTTCTTTTCCGAAATCTTTAGGTTTTACATTCATAAGATAAGAAAAGATTTGATAGAGATGCTCGGGCTGTACTATCTCCTTAGCCCTATGCTCCTGCAGGGCTTTCTTATAAAACTTTGTATCGATAATAATTTTTCTCTCTTTATTTGTTAAACATATATCAGTGTGAAGATTGGGCAGGTATCCCTCTGATTCCTCGTTAAGCGGCTCCGCTTCCCATTTAAGGATATCAGCTGAAACGCGGTAGTCGCTCTGCTCGTTTCGGTAAAAGTTATAAACAAAGTGTTCAAAGAGCATGGGCATTTTATCTTCATCACGAATAAAATCGCGGAATTTACTCTTACCTGCTTTTTCTGTAACCAATAGGTTATCATAAACAAGTTCACAGACCTTAAGCAGAAAATCGTAAAAGCGGTTATTTCTTGTAAGCTGCACCCGTCTGAAGTCTTTTACGCTTAATTTTATATCAGAGATACCCTGCAACCGTTTTAAAAGCCCGAAAATATTTTCCCTGTTTTTTGAGTTCAGTTTTTCTGCCGAGGAGAGCAGACGCAGTGTAGCTTTTAAAATCCGGTTGTGGAGCACATCGTAACTCAGATCGTCGTGCACACAGGCAACTTTTGCGTTAGAAAGCAGGTTTTCTTTAAGCGTTTTTCCAAAATCGAGCTTACCCCGCAGGGTTCTTCCCCTGCTTTCAACTGTAATATACCCGCGGTCTATTCCCTGTTTAAGCAGGCGGTTTACACCGTTAACCAGTACCCGCGCAAACAGGTCAGCCAGCTCTGTGCAGTCGGTACCGCTGACATCTACCAGATCCTTTTCTTCCAGCCTGTCCCAGGCGTAGCACAGCAGGTAGTAAATATTTTGAATTGGAATTTTACTCACAGGCTTTTAAGCTCGTCTATGGCATTTTGAGCTGCTGACTCGTTATCAAACCAGTATTCATTCAGAAGCGGAGCAATTTCAAGATCAACGATTTCTCTGAACCAGTTCTGATCGTACTGCATACCGTTACCTGAGCTATTCGGGCAGAAGTAGCTGTGACCGATACAGTATCCGCTTCCGAGCTCGCGTTTATCTTCTGCAATTTTACTGTTCAGTTTATCCATGCGTTCAATAATTGCATCGGTCAGATCCTGCCTTACTCCGTGCTTAATCAGGTAGTTTCGAAATTCAGGCTGCCTAAAAGCCGGCCTGAGTGTAAAAAATGCAAAGCGCCGTCTGAGGGCATAGTCGACCATTGCCAGCGAGCGGTCAGCTGTATTCATTGTGCCGATAAAATAGAGGTTTTCCGGAATATAAAAGGTATCATTCAGGTCTCCTGAATATGTAAGCGGCACGGCATATTCTTCACCACGTTTATCAGCTTCAATCAGCATCATCAGCTCGCCGAAAATTTTACTTAAGTTTCCGCGGTTAATTTCATCAATAATAAAGAAATAATCCCTCTGCGGATCGCGCATGGCTCTACGGCAGAATGCATAAAATATGCCGTTTTTTAATTCAAAGCTTCCATCATCAGCCGGCCGATAGCCCTGGATAAAGTCCTCATAGGAATACGACTGGTGAAACTGCACCATGCACACGCGTTTTTCGTCCTTTTCCTTCATCATTGAGTAAGCCAGCCGTTTTGCGATAAAGGTTTTACCGACCCCGGGAGGCCCCTGCAGGATGATATTTTTCTTGCGCTTAAGGGCAGCAATAATTCTATCAAACTCTTTCTCTGACATAAAAAGTTCGATAAGAGCATCGACTCGGGTGTAGGGGGCGGTCTCCATCTCTGCCTCTTTATCGCCCCAAACAAGTTTACAGATCTCTATTGCGATTTCATTGTCCTCATTTTCTTTTCTGGGACTGTGATCCTTCCTATCCTTAATCAGATTAAGTGCCCCAAGATAATGACTTCTGTGTTCGTTGAAATCACTAAAAAACTCCCGCGGAGAAAGCGGCATTGAAATAAACTTCTGTCCGTTTACTTCCTCTTTAAAGATATAGTCGGAAACATTCTTGTTAGCGGGAACATTTAAGTTCTCAATATCAACTCCATCCTGTTTCCTGAGATATATAACCTGATTTTTCTTAAATGAGAGTACCAGCCAGTGGCCTGAATGGATTCGAAGCGCTGAGCGATTAAGAGTTATTGCGACAAATCTGCGGTCATCTACTGATTTTATATTTAACGTTAAAAGCGTTTCTTTTATAAGCGACTTTATCTTTTCAAAAGCATTCTGATCATAACCGAGTCTATTACAGATCAGATCGTAAAGCAGAGTGGTTTGATCGTCAGCATCGATCCGCTTACATTCTTCTAAATTGCCATTTTCTTCGTTACTTAAATAATCAGCTATCTCTTCTGCAAAATAGTCGCAACATTCAAGATACACTTTAAGTATGCGTTCTAAGTCGCGCTCAAGCTCTTCGGAACTTGTATTAGCTAAATCATAAGATTTGCATGGGTAGCCATCGTCCGACCTCTGCTTAAAATCATCAAGAAGCTCACACGTTTTATTTGCAAATGCTGAAGCAAGATTCTCATCGGGTTGATTATTGTCGGCATCGCCAAAGCGAATAATTACCTTTCCTTCGTCAAAGTCAAAAAAACAAATAGGATATATTCCCCTACTAGTCTTATGCCCCTCAGCCAGAAAAGAAATATACGGATCCTTTCTCATCAACGCCTGTCCGCCCAGGTATTTCACCTTTAAGCCGTAGCGGTCCGCAACAGGCTGAATTTCTTCTTCAAGCTTTTCTTTAATTTCTTTAAATACCGGGTTTGATGCCCTCTTATCCTCTAACCAGGCTTTAGGGTACTTTTCCATCAAGAGTGTGAAAGCATCTTTAAGGCTCATAA
>RFHI01000181.1 GCA_003696425.1 Candidatus Dadabacteria bacterium
GACCAGGACAGGTTGTCTCCGTACTTTTTATGAAAAAACTCTTCTCGAAGCTGATAATTATTTTAGTTTTTGCTGTAGCTGCAGCTCTAATTTATCTACCCCTAATTATCACTTTTATACTAACCCGTGCACTTGAATCCGGCGGAGTAAATTTAGAAAAGCTGGAACTCTCTTATCCTGCCATTAATTCTTTAACTGTAAAAAGTGCCCGGCTGCTCTTTCCGCTTGAGAGTGAAACTATGGCTATGGATATCCGCAAAGCTACACTAATTTATTCCCCCTGGACGCTGATTCAAGCCAGACTGGTGGCAGTGAATGCAGATAGCGTTATTTTAACTTACAGCTTAAAAGAGCCGGATAAAAAGGAAGAGAAAAGATTAGCAGGAAGGATTCTAGCCCCTTCGCTTCGCCCACTATATGTAAAACTTCCCTTTTCAACTCTTAAAATCAAAAACTTTGATTTTAACATAAAACGGGACTCTCATAAGACCATTTCTGGAAAGGCAGCAGTCTCAATTGTAAAATCAGGTAACAAAGCACGGCTTGAATTAAGCGGAGCTCTTAGAGGGCCGGGCTGGTTTGATGAGCTGCGCTACAGCTTAAATGGATTCTATACTCTTAGGCCCAGTGAACAGTTTGTTCTTAAAGAAGAATCATCAATTGAATTAATTAGACCTGAAGCCGAGGGTATAAAACTTGGGAGCATTAAGATAACGCCTTTAAATAACACAACAGGCTTTTTTCCAGCTGCAGGCACTCCTTTTAGGGGAGAGTTTTTACTGAAGTTAAAGCAGTTAAATCTCTCCGGCTATAAACTTTCCGATTCCAGCGGAAGAGTTTCTTTAAACTCTAATGGTGAAAAAATAAAGCTTAAACTCGATTTATTGACCGATAAGATTCCGCTTGCGTTTAAACTTACCGCCACGCTTAGACAAAACCTAGTCCCAATAGACTACACTGCCCGCTTAAGCAGCGACAGTGCCCCGGAATTTTTAAGCTGGCTTAAGGGGCAGGCTTTTTCAGCTCTTCCGGTTAACTTCAAGAGCTCAGCGGGGGCTATTGTACTTACCCTTAAAAAGCCAGAAGACCAGAAAACACCACGCGGCTATCTTAAGGTATCTTCACTTGACGGCCGCTACCGCGATATCAGCTTCTTAGGCCTTAGAGCTGAAGTGCCTTTTAAGCTTAGTAAAGGAATCTCTATAGATCAGAAAGCGCGCATATACGCCTCAAGTGTGGATTTTGGATTTAAACTTTCTGATATTAAGATGACTCCTGCCCTCTCCGACCGAAACAGCTTTGCTCTTAACAATATCTCATTTAATCTTCTTGGCGGCACAGGTTTTATTAAGCGCTTTATCCTCCCTGATAAAACACACCCTGTAACCTTTACTTTGCAGCTAAAATCAATTGATCTAAAAAAGGTACTTGAGCTTGAAGGGCAAAAAGGTCTCTATGCCAGTGGAAGAATTGATGGCACAATTCCGGTTAGCTTAAAGCGCGGCAAAATTACTGTTCGTTCTGGAAAGCTCAGTTCTCTTCCTCCCGGCGGTATTATCCGCTATGACAGTGGCGATGCCTTTAGGAGCAATCCGGCAACTGCCTTTTTGGCCAATCTCCTTAAAAATTACCACTATAGTAATCTTTCTGCTGATTTATCTCTTTTTGAGAGCGGTACACTTAAAATTGCGGTTAAATTAGAGGGTAAAAATCCGGACTTGAATAATGGCCGTCAGGTTAACGTCAATTTAAATGTAGAAGAGAATTTGCCGGCTCTGCTTAAAAGCCTTAAGTTAGAGAGAGGCCTTGAAACAGATATTAAAACAATAAATAATCGGGCGAATTGAAGTTGTTTAGAGATATAAGCAGGTGCTATGAAATTAGAACTTTTTAATCGCCCTCTGCTGGCAGCTTTAAGTGTGCTGGTACTTTCTGCCTGCTCGCCCAGGGTCACTGTTGAGCCTCCTGATAAACCGATTACAATTAACCTTAATGTTAAAATTGATCATCAGGTTAGGGTAAAAGTAGATAAGGATCTTGAGGATGTAATTTCGGATGACAGCGAACTTTTTTAATTAAGAGTAAAGAATGCTTAAAACACTGCTTAAAACCGTTCTGTTACTGTTAATCTTTCCTCTCAGTGCCTCAGCGCTTACGCTCGATCAGGCCAAGGCCTCCGGACTGGTTGGCGAGACTCCCACGGGTTATCTTGCAGTTGTACACCCACCCGCTGGCAAGGATCTTAAAGCGCTTGTAAATGAGATTAACAAGAAACGTAAAGAGAAGTACCGACAGATTGCCAAAAAAAATGGCACCGATCTAAAAGTAGTAGAAAAGCTTGCTGCAGAAAAAGCCATTAAGAAAACTAAGCCTGGCCACTACTACATGACACCTGACGGTAAATGGGTAAAAAAGAAGCGTTAATTTTTACTGCATTACTATCTCTGAATAATTAAAGCTCATTACATAAGTTATAGTTTCAAGCAGCAGCTCGCGGCTAAATGGTTTTTGTAATACGGGAATATCCCCGAGCCGCTCCCTGGCCTTAATGATTTCGCTTTTCGGCGCAGCGCTTATAGCAATAATTGGAAGCTCAGGATAAACCCAGCCGAGCTCCTGAATCGTTCTAACTCCGACTTCGCTTGAATAGGGGTAATTAAAGAAATCCCTGCTCAGTGTAAACGGCAGTACAAGATCAGAGATTATAAGATCAACCTCTTCATTTTCCAGCAGTTTAAAGGCCTCTTCCGGAGTCTGAGCTTCCCAAATAGTAAAGCTCTCATCAGAGAGGTATTCAGTTAGAATATCTCTTATTTCCCAGTCATCATCTATTATAAGTGTGCGTATTGACATGCTTCCTTTCCGCTACCTGAATACGTCCGGCTAAAAGCCGGGTGTAAAATAATGTGGCGCCATCTGCTTCGATGCCCGCTAATAGAATATCGGCAGGCCGGTTGTGGAACTGAAGCTCAATAAAAGCTGGGGTTTTTGAATATGCGCCTGTGCTCTTAAACTGCTTGTAAATTACAAGGTAACTTAAGTTACATCTAACTTTTTTGGAAGTGTACGCCTGATTAGAGATTTATAATAAAAAAGGACCGGAAGCAGCCGACAGGCTATTCTCTGGCTGCTTCCGATTTATTTCCTGTTGGTTCGTACAGTCTTTTTTTGCCCCCGAAAATCTGGTCTCCGCCGGCTGGAAGGTCATCAAGTTTATCCGCTCTGATACTATCAATCCCTCTTGCAGATGCTGTCCGCTCAAATGATGAAATCAGTCCATTAAGAAGATTATCAAGGCTCTTTGAAAATGAATTAATCTCTCGCATAATCTTGCCCCCAAGCTGATTAAGCAGGTCGTACAAAAGCAGCTAAAACTTTACCGCCGGTGTCTGACAAAATTAAAAAACCTTAAATTATTTAAATAGATACAGGCAATGTTCGTATAAAATGCTGGTAAATTTTACCAGCCTAGCGGCGGTAGGGCTTTACGGTAACGCATCCTCCGGCGATCCGGTTAACGTGCACATCAATCATTTTAATGGTTATAGCCCGCTTTATTTTGGGGCGTCACCCAAAAAAGTGAGTCTACAGCGCCGCTAATACCAACTTTAGAAGGAAGTACGATCTTCCTAAGGCCGTAAATGTTGACGTTGACGTTTTTTTCGTTGACGTAGCCGTATACGTCGACGAAATACGAAACCGTGGACGTAGACGAATTAAATAGTAAGAGAGTCATTTATACAGGCTCTTAAAACCATCTTTAGTAACAATTTTGATTGTTGCCGGCAGCGCAAAGCGGTTGTCTCCTGTTGCTGAATAAGTTCCGGCAGCACCGCTATAATTTTTTAAGGTTCTCATAAATTCCGCAATTTTATCGTTATCGGCTCCATAGCGGAAAAAACCCTCCTCAACAATTCTAAGAGCATCATAGCCGTTTGCAGCACCCCAGCCCGGAATCTCGCCAAAGGCTTTTTTATATCGTCTTCTGAACCACTTCTGCCCATCAGATGCATTAACATACCATTGACCGATAAGTGCACCATTTGAAGCTTTAACCTCGCTGCTGTCTTCAAAGAGTTCTATACCGGCCATATCGGTTTTAAGCCCGGCTTCCCTGACCTTTCTGGCGAAACTTCCAAGCGCTCCCGGGAAAAGCAGCACAATCACTGCATCAACCTTTTTTGCACGCATCTTAGTAATATAAGTGCGAAAATCCGTCACATCAGGAAGAAATGTCTGATCAAGCACTATCCTAATTAAAAGATCATGCTTTTTAAGGGCCGCTGTAACTGCATTATACACCGCAATAGCACCCTCCTGCTCAGTAGAAATAATTGCCAGCCGTTTATAATCCCGTTTTTTAAGCTCCTTTGCCATAACTTCAGCTTCAACTTCAGGCACTACCCAGTGGGTAAAAGAATACTTTTTACCAATCGCAATTCCACCATCAGAAGCCCCAATTGCTACAGTGATAACTTTTTTTCTTTCGGCTATTGGCGAAACTGCATTTCCTATACCTGATCCAAGCACAAAAACCGCATTAATTCTCTCGCTACTGTAGAGCTTTTGAAAGGCGCTGACTGCGTTTCTGGATTTTAACTGGTCATCTTCAAAATAAAGCTTTAATCCCCTCTTTCTTTCAGGTGAGAGATCGTTATAGGCAAGCTCAATCCCGTTTTTAACGTAATTTCCCAGAGTGGCTGCTGACCCTGAAAGTGGCAAAATTACTCCGATACTGTACTGATCGGGATCATTGTTTGCTCCATAAGCAGAAGCGAGTCCAGAAAATGCTGCCACTAAAGTAATCAGCCAAAGCTTTAGAACCTCACGCATATAAATTTTTTTTATCACTTCTTACCTCCGTTTTTTCATGTGTGTTATAACAATATGCAGCTATCTTGCCTGCCTGTAAAACAACGCTTGAATACTTGAACACTGTGCTCAAACCCTTTCCGAATAAGCTGTTATAATCACAGCGGATCCGGCTACAGCAAGGTCAACTGGCAGCATCTTAATCTAAAATCACCACCAGATATAAAGTAATCTGATTTTGCTGTCGTTCAGATAGTTAGAGGGAGGTTGAAAACTGCTGCAGAAGGTTAAGGTGTTAGCCGGTAGTTGTTTGTGTTTTATTGGCGGTTAAGCATCATTTGCAGCGGGGGTTATATGAACCATTCCAATCATTCCGGAAAACCTCCGGAAAGGATGAAAAGCCTGACCTCTCTGACGCTCGGCTGGCTGGCCGAAAAAGTCAGAAAAACAGAGGAAATTAAATCTAAACTTGCAAGCGGAAATTACAGGGTGGAGAGCGAAAAGGTAGCGGCAGCCATTTTAGGCTCTGATACCCAGCACAACTAAAATAAGTCGCACTGAACAGCACCGTTTAGCAAAAGCTAAACGGTGCTTAAAATCTGTTAATCCTGCCAAAATCCCAATCGCTCAGGTTAATACTTTCTTATTGCTGCCCCGTTAATATCAGCCTAAGATAGCTGTATGCGTATTACACGATTTCAGGCAGGCACTCTGATAGTGCTTGCGATAATTTTTCTTACCTTCTGGCCGGCTTTAAACAACGGTTTTGTCTGGAACGACAGTGCTTTAGCCGGCTCGCCGGTGTTTTATGATTTTAATCTGCTCTGGCAGGTGCTCAGTGGCCAAATCAGAGATCCGCAATTTAATTTAAGCCCGCTTAGTGCTCTTTTATTTTATTTTGAAAATTCGTTTTTTGGCGGAAGACCTTTTGGTTTTCACCTTGTTAGTCTAACAGTACATCTATTAAACACTGTACTTTTAATTTACCTGCTTTTTAAGATCTGGCCCACAGAAGATAACGCCAGGCTTGTAACAGCCCAGCATTTAATCGCGCTGATTTATGCTCTTCATCCGGCGCTTCTTGAGCCGGTTGCGTACATTTCAGCCCAGCCTGAGCTTTTTTCAGCTTTTTTTATGCTGCTTTCTCTTGTTCTTCTGGAGTCAGGACTTAAGTTCAATAAATTTTTAGCAGCTCTTTTTTATCTTTTTTCACTGCTTTTTTCGCTTTATGCCGTAATTTTTATATTTATCCTTCCCTTCTGGCTTAAGTACAGAAAGAAGCCCGTAAGCCTCAGGACTTATCTTTATTTTCTCTTCCCGCTGGCTCTTTCATTTGTATTATATTATCTGGCAGTATTCCGCCCCCCTTCTGTAAATGCCTCCAGTGTGGATATTTATTCAGCAGCTACCCTTATCTCCCGCACGGTTTTAGAGTATCTTAGCGTGCTGGTATTTCCCTTTTATGCATTACGTCCCGTCCACTACCTGGCGCCGATAAGTGATCCGCTTTCTATTCCGGCATTAATTAGCTACGCGGTAGTTATTGGCCTTCTGACTCTTTTTATAAGACTTAAGAAAGTTTTTCCTGATGGGTTCTGGCTGGCCGCTACCGTGTTATTTTCGTTTTTACCGCTTTTAAATATTATTCCAGTTACTTTTCCAGGCGGCTCAATAGCCTCAGAGCGCTATCTAGCCTTTCCCCTGGCTCTTGCCATTATTTTTATAACTCACGTAATTTTTAAACTTACTGACGGCCACAGGCTTAAAAAGCGGGTTTATCTTTTTTACTGTTTTTTGCTTATCTGGGCAGTTTTTTCGATCCGCACAGTTCAAAGCACTCTCCCTAAATGGAAAAACGACTTTGCTCTCTTTGAGTGGGCCTCACAAAAAGCTCCTGAATCGTATCTTCCTGATTTAAAGCTTGCAGAAAATTATCTTAAAATCCGCCAGTATCAAAAGGCCATGCGAAGCGCTGCTGAAGCGCAAACACTTGCGCCCAAAAATCCTGCAACCTGGAGAATAAAGGCTGAGATTTACCTGGCGCGCGGGGACACTCAATCAGCGGTGCTGCTTCTTAAAGAGGCGCTTAAGCTCTCTAAGGATAATTCTTTAACTCTTACAGCGCTTGGAAAGGCGCTTATTCAGGCAAAAAAATACAAAGAGGCGATCGGGTATCTTAATAAAGCCCTTAAGCTTAATCCGCTCAGTGCAGATATACATATTCTTCTGGCCGAGGGATATTTCAATCTAAAGCAGAAAAAAGAAGCTAAAGCACACCTTGAAGCTGCCAATCGCTACGCTACGAGAACTGAGCTCCGTCGCTTACAAAATATTAAGCAACGTTTGGGGACAAAGTAGTACAGCGTATCGCTATTTTGTTGACCTGTGAATTACTCTCAGTAGTTTAAACTATTTCTGCAGTCTGAAGATCCCCTCGGGTTGGCTGCGTCCTGTCTCCGTTTGGTGCAATAACGGTGAGCCCCGGCCTGCCATCTCCGGCCTCCGGTGCGCGAACCAGCTCTCTCACATTTACAGTGGCAGGATTTGGATCATCAAGGAAGGCCCTCATTTCACTACCGGGTTCGGTTTGGAAATTTTCAGAAAGCGGTCCTGTCAATACCCGGGCGCGAAAATTTGGGGGCATCGAAGCTCCCTCTAAATTAGCAGGCTGTTCTTGTGACGGCTCAATCCTTTTATTATCCGGTCCACCCAATTTTGCCATTTTTTGCTTCCTTAATGAGTTAAATTACGCCACTCATGCTTAGGATGTAATGCAGTCCCACTACGGTGTGGTATATTTATTATATCGGGAGAAAAAATCTTAAGCTTCAAGCGATGTTTTATTTTTGCCGTAACGCCCTAGCGCACACCCTAACTGTTTTATATTATTTGCATTATTAGCCATCAGGCACTAAAATCACCATTCTAGAATAATCAGCTAATCTGTTTTATGGTACTGCACCTGAAGAGTTTTATAAATATAACAAAAGCTTATGCCCAAACCTAAATACCAGCAGATTATCTGGGACTGGAACGGAACGCTCCTTAACGATGCCTGGCTCTGCTATGAAATCACCTCTGAGCAGCTAAAGGCACTCGACCATCCGGGGCTTACATTTGACGAGTACCGCGACACCTTCGGCCACACGGTTTATGATTTTTACCGAAGAATCGGGGTAAATATCAGTAGAAGTAAATTTTCAGAGCTTGCCGAACGCTTTCACAGCCGCTACCTGGAGCGACTAAGTGAATGCAGCCTTCACGAAGGAATTTTAGATATCCTCTCAGAGTTTCAAAAGCTCGGTATAAGCCAGTATATACTCTCTGCTCATCCGGAAGATCTCCTGCTTAAGACGATTGAAAAACACGGTATCAGCCACTTTTTTAGTGGCATCTCCGGCCAGAAAAA
>RFHI01000182.1 GCA_003696425.1 Candidatus Dadabacteria bacterium
GCTCTGATGGCGGCACTTTTTCAAGCACATCGGAGATCAGTGCTTTTACCACGGTATCAAGTCCATTAGACATACGGCAGTTTTTATTGGGGGCTCTTTTTCCATCGGCACTAACCGGAGCTGCCATAAAGTAGCCGTCGCGCCTGTGGATTACTTCGATTGTATAGGTAGTATTGAACTTCTTTGATTGATAATTATACAGATTTTTCACTTCAGCTCCTCCCACCGGAACCTGATACCGCGGGTCGCGGATCTCACTTGCTTTTAACTCACGGATACTATCAGAAGAGAACAAACGACTCACTAATCCTACATCAGCAGTGGCCGCTAAGAAAGCCGGATTATTTAATAACCAGCGGTGAAAGTCCAGAGTTGTGCTGATCCCGTCTATCTTAATCTCTCTTAAAAGAACTCTACTGCGCTCAAGTACTTCGCTGCGGCTCTTGGCTTTTATAATGATTTTGGCTAGTAACGCATCGTAATAAAGTGAAATTTTATCCCCCAAAGCATAAGCGCTATCTACTCTCAGGCCTTCACTTTCTGGTAGAATGATCGTTCGAATTTTGCCCTGTACCGGCATAAAATTCTGTTCCGGGTCTTCTGCATAAATTCTAAATTCAATTGCATGGCCGTCAAATGTAATCTCCTGCTGTGTAAACGGCAGCTCTTTCCCCTCTGCCACCTCTATTTGAAGAGCAACAAGATCAATGCCTGTAATCTCTTCTGTCACCGGATGTTCAACCTGAATACGGGTGTTCATCTCAAGAAAATAAAACTCTTCCCTATCAACCAGAAATTCAACCGTACCGGCACCTTTATAATTTACGCTTTTTGCTGCATTACATGCAGCTGTGTGAATTCTATCTCTTAAGCTCTTACTCAGAGCGGGTGCCGGTGCCTCTTCAACAAGCTTCTGATGACGCCGCTGAATTGAGCAGTCACGTGTTCCCATGTGAACTATGTTTCCATGGCTGTCTCCAAAAACCTGAACTTCAACATGCCTTGGTCGCTCAATATAACGCTCAAGATAAAGCATTGGGTTTGAAAAGTTTTTTTCTGCCTCAGCGCGGGCATGCGGCAGGATGTCCTGAAGCTCCTTTTCTGTTCTTACTATACGCATGCCGCGCCCCCCGCCACCTGCTACGGCCTTAACTATAAGCGGAAAACCGAGCTTTTTTGCATATGTCATAAGCTCGCTGTCTTTTAGACTGCCCGGCGAGCCGGGGACACAGGGAACGTTGTTTTTGCTTACACATTCACGTGCCCGGGTTTTACTGCCCATTAGTTCTATAGCTTCCGGATCGGGTCCTATAAAGATAAGGCCTGCTTTATTAACAGCTCGGGCAAATTCAGCGTTTTCAGCTAAAAATCCGTATCCGGGGTGAACTGCGTCACAGCCGCTATCCAAGGCAGCTTTAATAAGGCGATCAATTGAGAGATATGACTGCGCCGGAGCCGCAGGCCCGATTACCACCAGCTCATCTGCCTCTCTGGCAAAAAGCTGTTCTTTATCAGCCTCAGAGGCTACATTAACTGCCTTAATTCCCAGCTTATCGCAGGCTCTTTTAATCCTGCGGGCTATCTCACCGCGGTTAGCTATTAAGATTTTTTTTATCCTGCCACCCATTCGTTTTATCCTTGTTAGAGCTTATATTTGCGGTAAAACACCATAAAGTCTAATATCATAAGCGGAACATTTTTTTACATATAATTTTCAGGGAATTAGAAATGGCTGAGACAAAACATTCAAAGGTTCTGATTCTGGGATCCGGCCCGGCCGGCCTTACAGCTGCTATTTATACAGCCAGGGCTAACCTCAGCCCGCTTCTGGTACATGGACCGACCCCAGGCGGTCAGCTAACTACTACAACTGAAGTGGAAAACTTTCCCGGGTTTCCCGAAGGGGTAATGGGTCCGGATCTTATGCAGCTCTTTGAAAAACAGGCGGTCAGATTCGGTACAGAAATTTTAACCGATACCATTGTGTCGGTCGATCTATCAAAACGTCCATTTGAGTTAACAGGTCAGGGAGACAGACGTTACAGCTGCGATGCTCTGATTGTTGCCACCGGTGCAAATCCGCGCCTTTTAGGTGTTGAGGGTGAAAGTGAATTAATGGGTTATGGAGTATCAACGTGTGCTACCTGTGACGGGGCTTTTTTTAGAGACAAAGTTATAATGGTAATCGGCGGAGGTGATTCAGCCTGTGAAGAGGCTCTCTTTCTTACCCGTTTTGGCAGTAAAGTGATACTGGTTCATAGAAGAGACTCGTTGCGAGCTTCTAAGATCATGCAGGATCGCGTCTTAAATCATGAAAAAATAGAAATTCTCTGGAACAAACAGCTTAAAAAAATTCACGGTTCAAAGGAAAGCGGTGTAACAGCTGTTACCTTATTTCACAGTGAAACAAAGGAAGAAGAACAGGTTAACACAGACGCTGTCTTCATTGCGATAGGCCATATTCCCAATTCACAGTTATTTAAAGGACAGCTTGAGCTGGATGAAAACGGCTATATAGTTCCTGCGCCTAATTCAACCAGAACAAATGTTGAAGGAGTTTTTGCATGTGGAGATGTTCAGGATCACGTTTTCAGGCAGGCAGTAACTGCTGCAGGCAGTGGCTGTATGGCAGCTATTGAAGCTGAAAGATGGCTTGAAGACAGCTCGGGATAATCGTTCAATAATTAGGGGCTAAAGGTGCGTGCGCAGCGGGATTATTACCTCTTTTGTGCAAACGTTTAACGAGTTTTTTTGAAAGGTCTTATAACCCTTTGACCTTTCGAAAGATTAGTCCCCAATAAGAGATCCGATCTTTCGGCCTACACACTTATTCTAACAGCCGCTCCGCAGCAGCACGGTAAGCTGCCCCGGCTAAGCTTCCTGCTGATACTTTACCCTTTAAAGAGAAAAAACAAGGGGGCAGAATAAATTAGCTTTCAGACAGATGACTGCCCTCACTAAATGCCCCCGCTAGTTTCCCCTTTACGGTGGGCGGTAGTTACACCTTGCCCTGAAGCGAGAAAGCTATAACAAAAGAGAAAATAACCAGTGACTCTACAAAAACAAGCCCGAGAATCAACGACAGCAGCATCTTACCTGCGGCTGAGGGATTGCGGCCGATTGAATCCAGGTTAGAGGATACAAGTTTTCCCTGACCTAGAGTGCCACCAAGTGCTGCCAGACCGATAGCTATACCTGCACCAAGTGCCACAAGGCCATTTCCCGAGCCGTCCTCTGCAAAAGCCAATGAAGGAATTAGTACTGACACTAGCATAAATGTTAATAACGACTTGATTTTCATCTTTTCTCCTATTCTTATGCTTAATGCTCTTCTTGATGCTGTACAGCAAGAAGAATATAAATCATTGTTAAAACCGTATAAACAAACGACTGCATAAACGATACTATTGTGCCAAGCGCATAAAACGGAAGCAGTACTATCGGGGATAAAAACTGCACGCCCGAAGTTAAATCGGTAAAAACACCAAGCACCAAATGGTCTGCAGTTATATTCCAGTACAGCCTGAGATTTAAAGTTAACACCCTGGCAATAGTGCTAATTATTTCAACCGGAAATATTAAAAATGCCACAGACCAGAGAATCAGCTTAACCGCACTAAATCCTTTTTCTTTATAACTTGCTGCGGGACCACAAAAATGCAGAATATAGTTTCCAAGCCCGTGTTCCTTTATTCCCAGGTAGTTAAAATAAATGAATACGACTATGGCAACAGCCACATTGACCCATACGGTAGTAGTTGCAGCCGGAAACCCCGGAACAAGTCCCAGTATGTTTGAGAAAAAAAGCAGAAAAAAAACCGTGGCGGAAAAAGATACGTATTTTCGACGCTCTTTACCAAGCACCGAGTCGTGAAATTTTATAAACCCTTCAATTAGCATATCAAAAAAACCAAACAGGTTTATTCGCTCCTCCGGCACCAGAATCCTGTCATCTATTTTTCCGGCGGCTCTAATTTTCCTGGTGGCCAAAGCCCCAAAACATAAAAGAAGTATTGCTACAAGCCCCGCAGTTGCTATCTTTTGATAGTCAGACGCCTGTTCAACTCCTTTTATCAGCGTTGAAAAATAGTTGTAATGATCTGCGGCCATAAAATCCCGCTGTTTATATAATAAAACTAATTCAAAACTGTGATTTCAGCGTTGTGCACAACCAATCCCACCCTGTGGCCACAAATTTTTATAAGAAAAACGGCTGGAAGGCAAACCCCTGCCGATAAAAATCCCGCTTTCTTTGCTGTCTGCGAATTAGTTGAATTTATTGGTTAAATTTCAACTGCCTGGTTGTTTTCCGGACACAACTACTCGCATTGGCGGCTGTTTGCGGATAAAATTGCTGCTGGTAAAAAAGCAAACAAGCCCAAAATACCCGATACAGCAAAGGTTCCCCCACCCCGTGCCAGTATGTACGCAAACAAAATTAATAGTGGGAGTTTAAATAAAAGTACCAGAAGGAAAGAGAGATCGATTTTGCTAAGCGAAATTTTTTCAATCAGAATACCATAACACCAGACGCTAACTGTAGAATAAGTGCCACCCAGTAAAAGCGCCTCTTCGTTTATAATAATAACTGTCTGGGCTTTACTTAAAACATAAACCGCAAGAACCAGCAAAGCTGCCGAGAGCGCTGTTAAAGCTGTAAATGTAATTCTTTGCTTTTTCAACGTAGCTTTTAATTAAAAATTCTCTATGATTATAAGTGTTTTCAACTAGTAAAATCCATCCCTGTCACCTTTGTAAAGAATTTTACTTTAGGTAATTTATAGTAAAGATTTTTTTTTGTTGGAAAGGTTTTGGTTTTTCTTTACGTTAAAGCAGATCAAAAAATTTTTTTCAGTTTCGCCTTGTAAATCTTTTTTCTATTCATATAAATTTTTTCTCACGCCGTGTTGGTGTTGACCCGTTTTTTACACAAATTTTTAGTTTCTGAGTATGACCGAACACAGTTGTTCAAAAAGAAAGTTGGCTTCTCGGGTCAAAAATAATTGGAAAGTTTTTTAATTTAATAATTGGTTAAGGAGAGCATGGAGAGATCTGGTTCTTTTGAAGATGGTGTTTTCCCACTAGATGTTTGGCAGAGGGGCATTAAACATCTTCAGGGAGAACTGGATCCGCAGATCTTTTCGGCATACATTGAGCCTCTTAAGCCAGCCGCATACGATAAGGATAACTGTGAGCTTACTGTGGCCGCACCTTCTAAGTTAGTTTGCAACCACGTAGACCAGAACTTTAAGGATAAAATTCGAGAGATAATTTCTGATAAGCTAGGCATGTCGGATATACATGTGCGCTTTTCGGTTGATCCTTCGTTAAGCGATTCAATATCTGAATTTGAAGCTGGCAAACCGGTTGTTATTAAGAAAACCCGTTCAATGTCTCTTGCCCAGGGCAGTCCCGCTGTAGAAAGTGGTATCCGCTTTGGACAGCCGATAAACCCGCGATACACATTTGAGAATTTTGTTGTAGGAAGCAGTAATCAGTTTTGTCATGCGGCTGCTATGCGGGTAGCAGAAAATCCCGGGCAGAGTTATAATCCGCTCTTTATTTATAGCGGTGTTGGGCTCGGAAAAACTCATTTATTACATGCTATTGGTAACGCTGTCTTACGTAACAGACCATCAGCCCGTGTGGTCTACATGTCGTCTGAATCTTTCACCAATCAGCTTATACAATCATTGCGTCACGCCCGCATGGATGAGTTTAAAAACAGAATGCGCGCTATTGAGGTATTATTAATCGACGACATTCAGTTTATGTGTGGAAAGGAGCGCACGCAGGAGGAGTTTTTTCATACGTTTAACGCCCTTTATAATGCTAAACACCAGATAGTAATCACATCCGATAAAATTCCCCAGGATATTCCTGGAATTGAAGAGCGTTTGAAGACCCGTTTCTCGTGGGGTTTAACAGCTGATCTGCAGGCTCCTGACTTTGAAACCCGCGTTGCTATTCTTAAACGTAAGGCAGCGTTAGAAAAGATTCAGCTGCCGGCTGATGTTGCTCAATATATTGCTGAGAAAATATCATCAAATGTTAGGGAGTTGGAGGGAGCTTTTACCCGTTTACATGCTATTAGCAGCCTGCAGGGGGTTCCGATCTCGCTTGAATTGGCTGAGTCAGCTCTTAAGCCTTTGGTTCAGCCAAAGCAAATAAATGTTACTGTTGATGACATTAAAAGTGCTGTTGCTCAGCATTTCGGTATTAAAGTTTCTGAAATGGTCTCCAAGCGTCGAACTAAAAACTTATCGTTCCCGCGCCATATTGCTATGTACCTGTGTAGAAAGCATACTACGTGTTCCTACCCGGAGATAGGTACTCATTTTGGCGGTAGAGATCATTCAAGCGTTATTCATGCTGCTAATGTTGTTAAAAGTAAACTGGAAAATGTTGATGAAGTTAAAGAACATATTGCCAAAATAGAACAGATGCTTTTTGGCTAGTTGACCCTTAAATTTCCCGGGGTGTTATCCACCCC
>RFHI01000183.1 GCA_003696425.1 Candidatus Dadabacteria bacterium
AAAAGCTGATGCCACCCAACCCAAACTTACACTGTTTCCAACTTCCTCTCCACGAGGTCTCTGAGAATTTGGGAGGATAGAAAAAGAACTACCCGGGGTGTCTGATACCTTTATGAGGAGATACCTTTATGATGATACCTTTATGAGATACTACATATTATTTTCTGCCGGTTGATCCAAAACCGCTCTGGCCGCGGGGGGTCTCACCAAGATCAGCTTCAGATGCTACCCGAGTCATACCAGTAAGACACGGAACCACCACAAGTTGCGCTATTCGATCCCCTCTTTCTATCTGAAAACTCGTCTCGCCACCATTAGAAAGTACTACTTTAACTTCCCCACGATAAGAGGCATCTATTACACCAGCATGTGTGTAAATTTGCTTTAAAGCCATACTGCTGCGGTCTTTTACCAGTCCAACATAACCATCAGGTATCGCAACCTTAATGCCCGTAGATACAAGCATCTGCGCACCCGCTGGAAGTACTACTGACTCAAGCGCCCTTAAGTCAAAACCGGCATCTCCAGAACGCGGACGCTCAAACGTAAGTCCCGCTCCTTGGGCCTCTTCTGATAAAAATACACGCAATTCCTTCTTATCCGCCATACAATTCTCCAACTACTGAGAGGCCATATCAGCTTCAGCCTCCTTTTTGGAGAGCTTTATTTTACCAAAGCGATCCACTTCCAGAACTTTTACCATAACCTCATCGCCCTCACTCAAAACATCAGTCACGCGACGAATACGATCTTCGCTTATCTGCGAAATATGTAAAAGCCCATCAGTACCTGGCAATATCTCAACAAAAGCCCCGAAATCAGCAATCCGCTTTACAACACCACGGTATATCTTGCCAACTTCCGGTTCAGCAGTAAGGCTATCAATTACACTAATAGCTGAATCTATGCTCTTCTGATCGTTTCCGGCAATTGTAACAGTACCATCGTCCGTAATATCAATCTTAACTCCACACGACTCAGTAATTGAACGAATGGTTTTACCACCCGGTCCAATTACGTCACGAATCTTGTCAGAGTTAATTTTCATAGTATATATGCGTGGCGCATGTACGCTAAGTTCTTTACGCGGTTCTGAAATGGCATCCGCCATTTTGTCCAGAATATGCATGCGCGCCTCGCGGGCCTGCGCCAGCGCCTGATCCATAATCTCACGTGCCAGACCTTTGATCTTGATATCCATCTGAAGTGCAGTAATACCTTCACGGGTACCACACACTTTAAAGTCCATATCGCCCAGATGATCCTCATCGCCCAGAATGTCTGTTAAAACTACAAAGTCATCACCTTCCTTCATCAGCCCCATGGCAATGCCGGCTACAGGCGCCTTAATCGGCACGCCGGCATCCATAAGTGAAAGCGATGCACCACAGACTGTCGCCATCGAGCTTGAGCCATTACTCTCTGTTATCTCCGACACAACTCGAATAACATAAGGAAAATCTTTTAGATCTGGAACAACAGCACTAACAGCACGTTCCGCTAAAGCGCCATGCCCTATCTCGCGCCTTCCTGGCCCCCTGAGCGGCCTTACCTCCCCAACAGAAAAAGGCGGGAAGTTATAATGCAGCATAAAAAGCTTCTTATATTCACCTAATAAAGCATCAACTCGCTGAGCTTCAATCTCAGTACCCAACGTGGCTGTAACAATCGCCTGAGTCTCTCCACGAGTAAAAAGCGCAGACCCGTGCGAACGGGGCAACACCCCTACTTCAATATCAATAGGCCGGACGGTCTTATTATCTCGCCTGTCAATCCTGATTTTTTCCTTAAATACCATAGAACGCACAAGTTCTGAGTGAGTCTCTTCAATCACACTCGATACCAGTGCGGCCACCTCTTCCGCCGCCGGATCATCCTCTTTTACAAACTCTTCCTTCACAGCTTCCTTAACAGCCTTAAGAGCATCACGCCGCTCTAACTTAGCAGGAATACGAATGGCTTCATTAATCTTCGGCTCTGCAAAGTTTCTAATCCTGGCCGCCAGCTCTTCATCTCTCTCCTTAGGTGCAAACTCCATCTTGGGTTTGCCTAGCTTTTCCTGAAGCTCAAGCTGCATATCAATAATTGGCTGCATCTCCTTGTGCGCATAAAAAAGCGCTTCTAACACTTCTGCCTCCGGTACTTCCTGTGCACCCCCTTCAACCATCACAATAGCATCACGCGTGCCGGCCACAATAAAATCCATGTCACTCTTTTCACGCTCTGATTCTTTCGGATTAATAATCAGCTTGCCATCCACACGACCAACCCTCACACCTGCAACCGGCCCCTCAAAAGGAAGCTCCGAAAGAGTAAGCGCTGCCGAAGCTCCACAAAGCGCCATAACATCAGTATCAATCTCCGGATCAGCTGAAAGCACAGTAGCTGTTACCTGAATCTCATGGTTAAATCCCTTTGGAAATAACGGTCTACAAGGCCTGTCTATCAATCTGGAAGTAAGAGTTTCCTTTTCTCCCAGCCGCCCTTCGCGCTTAAGATAACCACCAGGAATCTTTCCGGCAGCATAAGTCTTTTCAACATAATCAATCGTAAGCGGTAAAAAATCACCATCACGTTCATCACCACAACAGGCAGTTACCAGTACCATTGAATCACCACTGCGTACTACTACACTACCACTTGCCTGTTTTGCCACTTTTCCAGATTCAATTGACAACTTCGTGCCATTAATATCACGTTCAATTACAACCATTACATGCTCCTTATTAAAAATTGTTAACGGGATACAATAATATAGATATGTATGCTTCTGAATATGACCGATTCAGACCACATGAGATTAATCAAATAATAAAAGAGATTACTTTCTCAACCCAAGCGCCTGAATGGTCTTGCGGTAGCGGTTTATATCTTCACGTTTTAGATACTGAAGTAAACGCTTTCGCTTTGACACTACATCAAGAAGCCCCCTCCTGGAATGTTTATCCTGGGGATGCCTCTTAAAATGTTCTGACAGAATCTCAAGCCTTTTAGTCAATAAGGCTACCTGTACCTCCGGCGAACCGGTATCCTTTTCATGCATTCGATGTGCCTTTATAACTTCCTCTTTGGCACTGCTATCTTCCAACGACATACCTGTTATCTCCAGTCTATCTATCCAACTAACATGGTTACATCTATATTGCTCGAGGCTAACTCCGATAGCTCATTTGTATTTGCTAATCTGATAAATTGCTCGAGTAAACTCAATTCCTTGATTTTAAAGTCAAAAGGTAGCAACCCACGCCTCGAATGTCAAACCCCCGGCTTAAGCCCCAAAAAAGTCTACTTTTAAGCTACGCACTGTTTAACCAACTCGCGGGCCTCCTCAAGCCGCCTCAAAGTATCCCCCCTGCCCAGTGCTTCAAGTGACTCAAATAGCGGCGGCGTTACCATCTTACCAGTAACCGCTATCCTGATTACACCAAACATAGGGCCGGGTTTAAGCTCCAACCGGACAGCCAGATCTCTTAGCAGCTTTTCTATTTCTTCCCTTGACCAGCTCTTAAGATCACTAAGGCCTATAATAGCCTCATCAATGATCCGGATGGCGATATCGCGATCTATGCCCTTTTTAAACATTTTACTTAAATCGCGCTCAATTTTATCTTTAAATAAAAAATCTACTTTTTCTACAATCTCCGGTAGAAGCTTAACACGCTCCTGTACATGAGGAGCAATCATATGCCAGCGCTCCTGATTGACTTTAAGACCAGCTTTTTCAAGAAACGGTCTGCCCCGCTTAACAAACTCCTGCATGGAAAGGTTGCGTATATATACACCGTTCATCCAGGTAAGCTTATCATAATCAAATACGGCTCCGGCGCGATTGACATGCTCAAGTGAAAAGCGCTTAATCAACTCTTCACGGCTAAAAATTTCCTGCTCCTCCCCTTCCCCGGGTGACCAGCCAACAAGTGCTGTATAATTAAGTAACGCTTCTGGAAGATATCCCTGATCCCGAAAAACACTCCAGGAAGTAGCACCGTGGCGCTTGGAAAGCTTCTTGCCGTCCTTACCTAAAACATTCGGAAGGTGCGCAAAAACCGGCATTTCCCAGCCTAGAGCCTGATAAAGCATCACATGAAGCGGGGCAGATGGCAGCCACTCATCAGCTCTCATTGAATGAGAAATCCGCATATTGTAATCATCCACCACCACGGCCAGATGATAAGTAGGAAACCCGTCACTTTTTAGCAGAACCGGATCCCGCATCGGCAGAGAATCCCAGCTGACTCTACCCTTTACTGCGTCTTCTATCGACACATTGATTTCATCCGGCATCCGAAAACGCACAACATGAGGTTTATCAGCAGGTACATTACGATCGCGGCAACGTCCCCCATAACCCACAAACTCCTTATTAGCCAACTGTTTCTCACGCTCAGCCTGCAACATCTCTGGAGTGCAGTCACAGCGAAAGGCATGCCCGGATGCAATAAGCTTATCAGCAGCCTGCTGATACAACTCAAGTCTCAAACTCTGAACATATGGCCCGTAATCCCCTCCAATATCAGGAGCATCTTCAAAATCCGGCTCTACTTTTAAAAGCTCCTCGCGAGAAGGCCCCTCGTCGATGTCTATGCCAAGCCACTCAAACCCCTCCAGGATATATTTGACCGCACCCTCAACCTTCCTGCTCTGGTCAGTGTCCTCAATCCTGAGAATAAAGCTGCCACCATAATGACGAGCCAAAAGCCAACTGTAAATTGCAGTCCGAAAACCTCCAATATGCAAAAAACCGGTTGGACTCGGGGCAAAACGGGTTCTAACCTCTTTCATCGTTTTATAAGCTCCAGAAATT
>RFHI01000184.1 GCA_003696425.1 Candidatus Dadabacteria bacterium
GGACGAGAACCCGTGCCTGCGGAGCAGGCACAATCTACACAATCTAATCGCAATGCCTTCCTACCGGTGTACGCACCAGAAAAACATCCATGACACCGTTGGTATCATTAGTTACCAGGTTGGTAGCATCGGAATTAAAGGCCAGCCACTTGCCGTTAGCCGAAAGATGGCCCCAGTTACTGGTATCGTTACCGGCATCACCGCTGCTGTTTTTTGAAATAAGCCAGGTTTTATTTCCCCGTCTTTTTCTGAGGTAAACCTGGGTTTTGCCGTTTACGGTATCATCGACCAGGTCAGTAGCAGCCGAGGCTAAACTGATGTACCTGGCGTTGGGAGTCATATCACGAAAAACCTGATAAGCGTCAGACGGGGCGCCGTTTTTATTGAGTGAAACAATGGTGGTTCTTGAGCGGCGCATATCTCTAATGTAACTATCCGTTTTGCCGTTCGTATCTTCCGGAACCAGACTGCCATCTGACCAGAAGCCAACCAGCCTGCCGTTTTTTGAGATAGCTGGTTTAGAGTTGTCATCAAGAGAAGCGTTGCCGCTACTGTCTACAGAAACTAGTATGGTTTCACCTTTTTTACGATCGTATCTGTATATAGAGCGGTTTGTGTTAGTATTACCCGAAACCAGGTTAGAAGATTTACTGTCAAAAACAAAAAAGCGCTCTCTTTTCCCGCCAAAAGAGTTATATGAAAGAGCTGAGTCCTTATCACCCTTTACACCAGCGGATGATACTGAAACGAGTTTAAATGTTTTCTTGCGGCGGTTATACAGATATATGTCCCGCACCGTGTCTGTATCGGCAGGATCAACGTTGGTGGCTGATGTGTTTAACAGGATAAACTTGCCTGAGGGAGAGATTGCAGCATCAAGAGTATCATTATTAAACTGTGTGCCGGATGGCAGTTTGCTGATAAGTTCTATTGTGTTTTTACGTGTATCAACCAGGAATGCATCATATTTGCCGTTAGTATCTCCTGATACGAGGTTGGTTGCAGACGATACAAATACCACCCAGCGGCCGGATTTTGATATTCCTCCGGCAAAACTTGAACCGTTTCCAGGTGTACCGGAAGCAGACTTAGAGATTAAAGTAAGAGTTTTTTTCTTGCGGTCATAAAGGTAGACCTGC
Source organism: Candidatus Dadabacteria bacterium (assembly GCA_003696425.1). Lineage (GTDB taxonomy): Bacteria > Bdellovibrionota_C > UBA2361 > UBA2361 > J046 > J046. Next base: position 1,140 of record RFHI01000184.1, read on the forward strand.
CAGTCGCCTGATGTAGCTCCGGGAATAAGATTAGTAGCTGTACTATTAAACAGGACGTATCTGCTGTTACGGGATATTATGGGTAAGAGAGATTTGCCGTCAGCTTCAACGCCGGAGTTTGAAACTGATATTCTTATCGGCTCCATCACACACGGCGCTGCTAAAAGTATTGCCGGGAATAACATCAATAAAGAAACAGTTATTAGACAGCATGCCAGCCTTTTCATGAGCGGTTACTCCTCAAAACAGTTAAGATTTCAAACTAAGTGATTTTATAAAAACTAATTCAGAAATATCAAATTGGAGCTTTATATTTTTGCCCGTTCAGCTCATTTAGTAAGTTACTCAAAATTTTCTGAAGTAAAGTATTTTGACTGATTTTTCAATAATTATCGTCTTTAAAAAGCTGTTAGTTGCCCGAGCGACCCAGCACATCAAGAAGGTTATGAGCCATTTCAAGCGTTCCGCGCTCCTTTTGATAGTCAAGCAGGGTAGCGCGGGCAAGTCGTTCAAGCACTTCAGGTTTATCTGCAACCATGCCAAGCCAGGCCATTACCTGGCTTACCGGATCAGCTGAGGAATTCTGGCGAATAGTCATGCCGTAAGCAGCCGGGTCTTCCAGCACATGCTTTGTAAATTGCTGCACTATCCAGCGACCGGCAAGATTATAGTCCAGTCGTTCAGTATCGCTGATTGATGCCACAACGCGGTACCAGGCAACCGCTTTGTTTCGGCTGTACATTAGCTCTGTAAGAAGTCCCTTAAGTTCCTGTTGGGCCCTGATGGCAACCATAGCTTCAGGGAAATTATACTGCCTGGTGTATTCTTGAAGAGCGCTAACCTCAGGGGTCTGTTTGCCGCTCTCTTCGATATGGCCATATTCATGAGAGTAGAGGTTCTGTTCCAGCTCTCCGTTTTCAGGAAGGTGCTTATAGTATGTAAGCAGTGCCCTGTCGGACATCAGCTCGTACGGTTTTTTTGCTGCAACATCAGAATAAGTTAAGGCTTCATTAAATATAAAGGTATTTTGATTTACCATGGCCCTGGCTTCAGACGGTGAAACATCGTCATTAATATCAATATTCGGGTTTCGTATTATTACCCCGTAAATTCCCATAGCCGGTGCGGTCTCAGGTTGTTTGTCTAAACCAGTTAGTGTAAATTCCGGTCCTAAGGTTAGCTGGACGGCATATTTTTGTGGTGTAATTTCAACTGTATCAATAGATGCTATCTGGAAAAAACGCGGTATAATGCAGTAATGATAGTCTTTACCGTTTTCAGTTGCCTCATGAGAGTTTAAAAGAGCTACAACCCCGTACTGTGACAGCAGATCAGGGAGTTTAAGTGACAAAAACTCCTGAAGTTTTCCCGGAGCGTAATCACCTGAGACCCACTCCGGCAGGTCAGCTTTAAGCTGCTTCCAGATGGAGCGTCTAAGGTCAAGCTCCCACTTTTCACCGTTAAAAGGATTACCTCCCGGAAAGTTTATGCTTCGTGTTGCAGCCCTGCCATACGCATTAAGATGATTGATGGCATCTTCCACATTTTTGGGAAGACCGTTGTAAACCGTCTCAAAATTAATTTTATGACTTAAACCCTCAAAAAGCAGCGAAGCAGCTTCAAGCGAGCGGCGGTTAATATCCACTTTTTCGCTTTGCTGTTCGTGGCTGCAGCCGGAGTTTAGAAGCGCAGCTGCGGTACTTCCTGCAAGTGTTGCAGTACTTGCAGGAAGTGATAGTGCAAATAACACACTTGCAGCCGGAGCAATTTCCGGCGCAGCTTTCCTTAATCGGTTGAGAACTGTACCGGAGCCGGAAGTGTCCGGCGCTTGCTCGTTGGGTTGTACAACATCTCTTTTGAGCATAGCATACTTACTCCCGTGATTTATCTTACTCCCGTTGAATCTACCGAGGTTGAATCAGTTATAACAGAACCCGGCGGTGGCAGTAGCGGCGCATACTCTCCATTAAGATAGCTCTGCCCCATTGGGATGACTGTCGTATTTAAGAAATAATCTGCCTGTACTGCCATTTTAGTAATAGTATATGTTGATTTGTAGAGCTTCAGACCCATGCCCAGCAGCCCTCTCCCGGCTAAAAACAGTCTTTTCTTGGTGCTGAACTGTTCATAGGTAAGATAGTCGTAACCGTCCCATGCCCTGGATATATCCCACATCGGCATAGCAGAAAGGATATCTGACGCGAGCTTGCGCTGACTCAGTTCGTAGGGATCTTTTAAAAGATTGAGGCGTTTTTGGCGCAGTATTTCACGATGATAAGTATGGTAGCTCCTCAGGCGATTAACATGCTCAGCAGCTCCCGATCCATCAAAAGCTGGCTGGCCAATAAAACCAAACTTCTGTTCTGAATATTTCCCTGGTACTGTAAGAAAAGGACCATCCGAAGAGCCCCCGAAATTAAAGTTCATGGTTGGGAGCTTTGATGCGATAACGTTATTAATGTTTACGTTTTCGACTCCCGGAAATGAATATTTCAGGTTAATATGGACATAAGTTGCCTCAGGTTTTAAAGAGTAGAAGAGAGCTTTTCCAAATGACGATATTCTTGGGCCGACCTCGTCCCTGAAAAAATCATCTATGCTGTCGCGTTCAATTCTGAAATGAAGGCTGAAATTATCACTAACGTTCCATCCCCAATCTACATACCTGTCATCGGTGAAATAGTCATAGCTAGCCCGGACTGTTGAAGCAGTGATATAGCTAAGCGCTAGCGTTGTTAATGTGATCGCTTCATGCCCATCCGGATCAATATTATTTACGGGGTTGTTATTAACATATGTATATGGATTCAATGCTTGAGGGTTGGAAGGATCCGGTATAACGGAATCAGGCTGCAGAAATCTGCCCAGAACAGGGTCATAGTAACGTGACCGATAGTAATACAGTCCGCTTTCTTCGTCCCGCTCCTGGCCGCCAAACTCCATAAGTGGTGATGTATCAGGGTCGATTGTGTTCCAGGAGCTCTCTTTCTGGCTGCCGTACGGCCAGTATTCGGCTGTGCCTTTTACATTACCCTGGGCGCCCAGGGTAACCTGCGGTGAAGAGAGATGATCGCTCAGTACATATGTAATCTGGTCCTGGAGATTACGTTCGGCCACTGCTACCCCGTCAAAAGAGTAAAGTGATTTTCGCCACTGTGGGAGATCATTTACACGGTTCTCAACTAGGCCATCATAGTAGCGCGTTATATCACTTCCATTTGCCGAGATCTTGGCCAGGCGGCTGCCCGATACGCTGTAAAGGTATTCGGTGGAGTTGCTTCCCGAGGTTATCCTGCTCAGCTGACCGAGAATATCATAATCGAGAGTAGTTCCATTTCTTTCAACTGTATTGCCTTCGCGGTTGTAACAGTAGCTGTCAAGAGCATTCGGTCCCGTTGAAGAAGTGCGCAGGACGGAACCGACAGCGTGTGCAGGTGCCCACAGGCCAGCGCTGTAGCAGTGCTGCGGTGCAGAGTATGAGTACAGCTTACGTTCGGCCAGTGTGCAGGAGATAAAATTCTGCTGAGTAGAACCAGCCGCAGGCATGAGCGATGAACCGTTCCTGTTTGCCGATAAGGCAGCAGAACCCGAAACAGTTTCGCGCTTAAAGCGAACCTTTGGATCTTTACAGAGCGAATCAGGACTTACTCCCAGCGGTATGTTTCTGGATGTTTGAATCTCTTTAATGTTGCCGATCGGATCGTAGTCATAAAGCCTGTAGAGGTCGTAGGGACGAAGTCCGCCGGTTGAACTGAACTTAAGAGAAACAAGACGGTTCAGATCATCATAGCGGAAGGACTTAACTTCGCCTTTAACCAGGTCTTCAACCGTATTAATATTCCCCTTACGATCATAGGTATAGGAGAGACCCATAATCATCTGTGCACCGCTGTCAGCCGTAACCAGCTGCGGGCGAAGCGCTCCCACGCCGTCAGTGTAATACTGCCATGAAACATTGGTACCGTTACCGAGTAAACGGAGTACCGGCCGGTCAAAATCGTCATAATCCTGTGCTGTAACGATGTTGCCGTATTGAACGCTGGTGGCACTGTAGGCCCTGGCGCGTGAATCGTATGAATAGAGTACGGTTTCAACTTGAGGATAATCGGAACTGATTTGAAGTAATTGGCCGCCACTTCCATAGCTGTAATTAAGCGTTCGCGTTTTACCAAGTATCGTGACAGTTTTTTCTATTATGCGTCCAAGTTCGTCGTAAACATAAGACATCTCACTGTCCCAACTTGGGCTGTGGCAGGTGGATTTTCTGTGGCTGCGCTCTGTTGCCAGCCGGCCAAGCCCGAAATTCCCCGGTGTAGGGTCGTCATATACTATTTCATACATGACACAGGAGGGATCATTTGTGTCCACTGCCCTTACTGGCCGGTTAAGCAAATCGTACTGGTAGCTCACAGAGTTTTCGGCGGTTGAGGCTGTTTTGACATTCCCGTACTGATCATAAGTCACATTCATAATTCCGCGGTCCGGATCGCTTACAGTACTTACCCTGCCGAGCTCGTCGTAGGTGTAGCTGATGGTTTCACCGAGCGGATTAGTTATAGAGAGTAGCTTGCCCTCCTGGTTGTAGCTGTAGTGGGTCGTATAATCTCCTGCAGGTGTTGAGGAGGCGTAATTCAGTCCGTGTCCGCTGTGAATCTTTTGGAGCGCGTCACTGGTAATGTGTTCGGTAACACTAATTAAATTACCACGCACGTCGCGCTTGTAGCTTTTTACAGCTTTGCCATCCTGATCGTATATGGTGGTAATCAAAGCAGTCGGGTATTCGTTTCGAATCATGGTATTATTGGGCATCACTACAGAAGTAATCCGTCCGAACTGATCATAGCTTGTATAGGTTGGGTAAGAGCCCGCCGGAACATTACCGTCGTACTCGTTTATACCTACAGTTTGTGCTGCAATCGGCCTTGTCTCCCAGGCAACTCTTCCCAGTTCGTCATAACCGCGATGAACTGCGGAGGCAAACCCGTCTGCAGGGAAGTAAGCTATAGTGAGAAAAACACGCCCGAATCCGTCTACGTAAGTATGGTTTTCAACCGGCCCGCTCTCGCCCAGTTCCTGTATGCCGTTTGCATTGGCATCCATAGCAACATAGGTGCGCGAAACCTTTTCATTCGGTGACGGGTATTCATACTCTGTTATTTCAGGATTGGATGAATTGCTGGCGGCCTCGATGCGCAATGGCCTGCCGTAGGCATCATACGAGAGTACGCTGTTTTGTACGCCGTTTATGTCGGTGCTGCGTATGGCTATACCGTTACTGTCATAATCAAGGGTTGCAGTTCTGCCGAGCGCATCGGTTACGGCATGCAGAAAGAGACCGTCAACAGGTGTGCCGGCGTACGAATAGCTTATTACTTGAGAAGGCGTAGTTTCGTATGGACTGACGTGCGTGGCTACATGGCCGAGGTTGTCGGTAGTATAGTGCCACTCTTCCTTTATGATCTTACTACCTGCAATTGTTTTGGTCAGAGTAAGATTAGGCCGACCTGACAATGGAATATCACATCCTTCGCTGCCATCATACCTGGCGTCGTAATAAAATTCCGTGCGGCGTTTTTCTATACTGCTGCCCGATGAAGTGCCATACAGAATCTTTTTTCTGACCGGCAGACTAACCCGCCAGACCATTTCGTTTGTGCCCGGGTTCCAGTATTCACGTCCGGAGGATGGATACTGGCTGTAACTGCAGAGGTATTCCGCCTCGGTTATAATCTCCGTACCTTCAAATGTGCCGACAGGACTGTCAGCTTCATCGACTATCCTGGTGGTATTGCCATAGCGATCATATTCATATGTTACCGTTCTGGAGTGAGCATTCAGGGTTGCGGCCCCATAGTCATAAATCTCGCTTACTTTCTTAACTAAGGGACGAAAGTAAGGGGCTGTGCTGGTTGAGCAGAGGCTGTATGGATCTATTGTGGGGGAGAGCTGCTCGCCGTCAGTGCAGTAAGTATAAACAGTTCGTGAAAACCACGAGCTTGACGGCTGAGTCGGATCTGTAACTGAAGGACTGTCACCGGCGGAAACGATTCGGTAAAGCGGTTTGCCTGCAGAAACGTGGTCCTGAGCGTACCATGTCTTAACACGTGCACCAACCGGTTGACCGCTGGCAGTGTCAATATTAACTACCTCTGTACTTTCAAATCCAAGAAACTGGCGACGCAGATAATCCATCTTGCCGTTGGAATAAGTATATGTAGTCTTTAACGTCGGGCCGGATGGAAATCCCGGATCTTTTTCAATGCTCTTTACAATGTAAGAGTTGGGCGCGCCAAGGGGAGTGCCTGGCTCATATGTAATTGTAGTGGTGGCGCCGCCTGGCTCAGAAACAGAAATGAGAAGATTGGGCTTTGTGCCCAGTGTTCCTGAGAGATTATAAAGTGTGGATTTGTTGATATTGCCCGAACCGTCAGCGTAAACATTACCTTTTACGATATCAGCAAAACCGTCACCGTTCAGGTCTACAATTCTTACGCCAAGATCTTGAACTATATCTGTATCATGCATTGTCCCGCGAAATACCAGTGGATATGGAGAGACCCAGTCTGTTGTACTTTTCCAGCCAGTCGGGCTTCCAAGGTGGGTATAGCAGGCATCGTAAGCAGAGTTTATAAGGTCATCGTAACAGCGCACGAGATCCGTGTAGCCGTCGCCGTTTACGTCAGCAAACTGTACACCTGATGAGACCTGTGGGGTATCTGCACCCCAGCCAAATTCAGTTAAGAGCGGATAGGGAGGTGCGAAGCGTGAATCGCTGACAAAGCTACTACCGGTATTAATCCAGGCCTGGAGCTCGGCAGTGGCCCAGGTTTTTTTGTAGCCTCGTATTATATCGGTAAGACCATCACCGTTTAAGTCAACCAGGAAGACTCCATTGCCGAAGGTCATGGGTCGAGACTTCCCATTTGGATTTGAGTTTTGCACCTGTACGATTGGAACGGGCATCTGCCAGCGGCCATCAGGGACGTATTGCCACCATCCTCCGCGGTTCAGCCAAACTCTTGTATTGGCAGGATCCCAGCTGCCGGACGATAAGTAAGCTCTAATCATATCCGGCAGGCCGTCGCCGTTTAAATCAGCAAAGCGAACTCCCATATCCCAGTTAGTGTGCTGCCAGGGCTCTCCCTGCCAGGGGCGTCCCTGCATTACGAAATAAGTAGGTATAGTCAAGCCGGAGTTATAAAGGCTGGGATTGCCACCTGCCGGCAAGTCACTGTAATAATACACCCATGTTTTAGCCCACCCGGCAAATTCTTTATTCTGTGCTCTAAGCCAGTCTGCCTTCCCGTCGCCGTTAACATCCAGTACCCGCACGCCTTTATCTATTATGCTCCAGTCTCTGTACTCGTTTTTGTAATTGTTGTTCCACCAGCTGGCATATGTTGGTGGCGTAAAGTTGGCCGGCGTCCAGCCGGACTCGGAACCCAGCCATATTTTCTTGGTAGTGGCTGGCGGACGGCCCTGTTCATCGTTGGCCCAGGCGGTGTAGAAATCAAGGTAGCCGTCACCATTAAAATCGGCAAAGCCTGTACCAAAAGCACCCCTGGACGGATGGTATTTGACAGGCAGATTATTTACATAATCAATTTTATAATAATCACTTACCGCAAAGGGCACTTCACGCTCTATAGCGGATGTTGAGGCAAAGTATTTATGGGTATTAGCGGAATACTGAAATGAAGTGGTATAAACTTCACCACTTATTCCGCCTAGTTTACCCTGCATGCTGATGCTTTCAAGCAGTCTTAAGCCTGTATCAGCTGAATATGTATAAGTGAAAGTGTAGGTACGGGCCAGGACGCCGGCCAGGGTATACACGTCAATCGAATCAAGACGGTATTTCCAGTGGATCGGAACTCCACTGCTGGCTTCAAAAATATCTCCGTCTGTGCTGTAGTGAAACTTTATTTTTTGCCCGGAATTCTGCAGGCCGTTAAATGAGTAATTAATTTCTTTGAGGTAGAAGCTGTTGTCTCCATAATTTAATTGTGGGTCGTTGTAGTAGTAAGTGTATTCAATCGTATTGCCGTTAGGGTCAATTGTCTGATATTCACACCAGCTGTGAGTGGTGTAAAAAGTTCCATCGTTTCCTGATGAAGCATCACCAAATGCATTCGGTCCGCCGTAGATAGTTTTACTTCCATCGGGACGGTAAAGCGTCCAGGTATTATCCGGCTCGCTGCGGATAACCCGGACGGCAGAAGCGTGCTGGGTGACATAGTAAGTCATACCGTTTTGTGGATGGGTCTGTTCTAAGAGCGGCTCTGAACCCAGGTAATAAGTATCGGTGCTTTTAAATTCGGGAGTGCCGCCCCTGTAATAGGTGGGTTCGGGATTAGTAGCCCGGTCAGGATCCGGACCGTAGTTAATTTCGGTTTTAGCATGGCGGCTTATGCAGTTTAAAGGAATCGACCAGCCAGTACCGACAGGAGAAGCAGCGTTATTGGAAATGGAGCTGTTGTATGAAAGAGCAAGAGAGGGTTTCTGGCCGCTAAATCCTGATGGTGTATAAATTGGATAGGTATAGGTGTAATTTCCGGAGCTGGGAATAACACTCCCGGAACCCGGGTGAAAATTTTTGCGGCTGTCCGTTATGTCGCCAAAATTGGCGTAACTCGCAAATTCACCCGAGCTGACTGCCTGTGATGACTTTGTAACGGTTCCGCCGTCTCCGGTCGCTGTGCCCTTATCCAGCTGCTGCGAAGTGCTTGGGCTGGATTCACTGATATTCCTGTCCCTTGCCTCTGAAGCCGGGGCAAGCAATAAAACAGCGGTTAGAAGGAGAGCCACAAGTCGGAGAGATGCTTTTTCCATATCCATAATCCCCCTTAAGCGATGCTACCATCGGAAGGTAAAAATTTTACTCTTCAAATCAACCGCCGTTTTTCTAACACTTTTTGAAAACCAAATCCAATAAATTTTATTAGTGCTTTTAGCTCGGTACCTGTCATGCGTAGCGTTATATTTGATAAGACACTGTTATAAATAGGTTTTTAGGTTAGGCAGAGCCATTAAGTGTCTTTAGTAAAAAGCAGGAATACGACCAGAGTTTAGGACATACAAAACTCATTAAGGCGAAGGCGGAGAGGTAAGGCTACTTGAAGCAGCCACAGGGCAGTAAGCAGAAATTAGCTTAGTAACTGCTTTCTGTTAAAATTGCACTTTAGTAAGGGACTGATAATTTGTCCTCAAGTCTATTTTGCTGAACTTATGTTTGAAAAAGAACCGGATAGGGGCTCCGAACGTTTTAACGACGGCATTAACGGTGAACCGTCATTACCGGATCGTTATCTTCGGGGTGAGATATTTATAGTTGGTCACGGTGTTAACGAACTGAAGGGGGTGGTGCCGGGCGGAGAATTCTACGCTGTCACTGATGCCGGAGAGGGGCTCAAATATCCTCATAATGAAGACAGATTACTCAAGGTTACAGACTTTAACGGGCGCAGTGTGCTGGCGGTAATTGACGGTATGGGAGGTCACGGCAGTGGTGATGTTGCTGCTACACTTATTGGTCAGATCGTAGGAAAGGAGTTTTTGGCAGGAAAGCCTCTGGCTGAAGCGGTAGAAGCTGCCCCAATAGCCCTTGAAAAGGCTTATCAGGCAGCTGTTAAGCACGGTTTAGATTTAAGTAACCGTATGGGGGCCACCGTTGCCGGCATAGAGCTGGAAGGCAAGAAAATAAGCATTGTTAATTGCGGTGACTGCAAGATTATTGGAATAAGAAACGGTGAGGTTTTTTTTGAAACCCGTGAGCATAACTATGCTCAGCAGGCTTTTGAAGAAGGCTATATTAGTAGTAGAAAAGAAACGCTTAAATACCCCTACAGAAACATTATAAGCAGAGCCGTCAGTTTACATTCAGGCCGCCCGGAGCTGGCTGAAGTAGAGCGTGGAGCGGTAGTATCAAAGGATGGAAGAATTGATCTTAAACGCCCTGTTTTTACAGATCCGGTAGAATTGCAGGATGGCGATATTGTTATTGGCGCTTCCGACAGGGTCTGGGATAATATGCTGCCAGAGGAGGTTTTGAAAATTATTTCCGGTCAAACTTCACTTAATGAGATGGCAGTGGCTCTGAGGAGGCGGCTTGCAGAACTCTTTGCCATTAAGAGCGAAGAATTAAGAAAAGATATTGGTGATCCCGATGAGCTTTCGTCAGCAATAAGAAGTCTGGATGATAACTTTTCGGTGTTTGTTTTCAGATACAGAATTTCGCCATAGCAGGTATTTTAATATCGGGCCTGGCAGACAAAATAAAGTCAGGGTAAGTACTGTAACGGACAGTCGATTTTTGCCTGTTTGGCTGACACTCCTGAGTTGTGTTATAATAATATTAATTGGTTAATGTTTATGTTGTAAGCTAACACCGGTAGTATTTCTTTGGTTTTGTATTTAATTTCGCAGCTTGCCTGACGCCCTTTTCTGTTAGATAATCCATTGAAAACAATAGAAATATTTACAGGTACTTGCCAGTACTTAAATGAACGTGAGATATCAGGCTAATTATATTTATTTGTAGGAACGATAGAGAGAATATGTTTCAGAAAAGAGAATTTTCAGTATTGATGACTATTGTTGTAGTAACAGCAATTCATCTCTCCTGTCTGACCATCTACTGGGTCGGCTGGAGCTGGGCTGCAGTTATTACGGCCATTGTGATGTATCAGATTAGAGGGTTTGGTATCACAGGTGTTTATCACCGATATTTTTCACATAAAAGCTATAAGACCAGCAGATGGTTTCAGTTTCTTCTGGCGCTTTGGGGGTGCTCGGCTCTTCAGGGCACACCAATAGAGTGGTCACGGAATCACCGACATCACCACCGCTACTCGGATCAGCCAGAAGATCTGCACTCTCCCAGGCAGCGCGGCTTCTGGTGGGCGCATATTGGCTGGATGCTTTCAATGAAAAACGAAGTGCCTGAACAGAGCGTAAAAGATATAGAAAAATATCCGGAGTTAAGAGCAACTGCTTATCTTCAGATAATTCCTATTCTTGCTGTGCCGCTTTTTTGTTACTGGCTTGGTGAGGCTCTCGGGCCTGAGTATCATACCAGTGGCTGGCAGATGCTTGTATGGGGCTTTTGTGTCAGCACGGTAATTCTCTGGCACGTTACTTATTCAATCAATTCGCTTACTCATATCTGGGGCAAGCAGCGCTTTAAGACAGGTGATGACAGCAAAAACAGTTTCCTGCTTGGTCTGCTTGCACTTGGCGAAGGCTGGCACAATAACCATCACCGTTACCCGGGATCATGTCGTCAGGGCTTTTACTGGTGGGAGATTGATACTACCTATTATGTACTCAAGCTGTTTGAAAAGCTGGGTCTGGTTTGGGATGTAAGAAAGCCACCTGAAAGAATTTATTCAGAGGCAGAACACGGCAGCAAGCAGGCCGCCTGAGTTAAATAGGTGCCCCTGAAAAAGTCAAATTTGAGATCGAGACAAGAGACGGCCAAGCGAGCAAAGTGCAGCTGTACATGAGGTACATCGAGCATTTGCGAGTGCAGGCCAACGCAGAATCGTGCCAAATTTGGCCAGCGTAATCCCTCACTTTGCAAGCTTTCGAAGCCAGGGATATGTCACAGTGGTGAAAACATCAATTCTAACCTTAGCCGAACAAGCAAAGCATACAGCAGAGTTCAAGCGTTTTTCAGGCGCAGGCGAATTCTTCTAAGACATCTCTTCCTGCTCCTGGCAGACAACAGTTTTCTGCAGCGTTTTTTCTTACGCTTTAGTTTGCGTTTAAGTTTAATCTGAGCAACTGTTGCAATTTTATTTTTAAGAAAATTAAAAAAGCGCTCCGGGGATACAGGTTCCTGGGTAAGCAGCCCACAGTTTAACAGCTTACTGTGTACATTTGATACGATAACATTTCCGCTGCAAATGTTAACGCTAACCATGTGAAGCACCCAGTGCTCACCGTTAGCTGCCCGTTTCACTCTTGGTACAATAGCACCAAGCGAAAGAATATCTGTAGTGACAGAAGGGTTTTGATACAGAACTCTTACCGGACTCATGTTATTGAGGTCGGTATCTGACCAGCGCGCCAGGATTATTGAATAACAGTCAGGGTCTGGGACGCTATTTAAGGTGTTTTTGGCTTTGAATTTGGCTGAACCTTTTTCGACAATAAATGTAAATTCAGCTGATGTTGGCACTTTCTTTGAGTTAAAAAACACAACCCTTCCTGAGAGAGAATCACCAGTTGAATTTAATAGAGAAGCTGCACCAACGTCTGAAAGTCCATCGCCATTAAGATCGCAGCCCGAAAGGGTCTTAGCGCGTCCAGCCAGAGTTGTGCCAAAATTTTCCGAAGCACTAGCTCCTTCTATTACACCTATCTTAAGACAGGGCTCAAATCCATCAATACGATCAGCTGTTTTAATTGCTATCGGTGTGTAGCTGTAAAGGTAAACACGCCCACGACCGCCAGCAGCTTTTGGCGCGCCAACTGCAAAATCACGTCTGCCATCGCCGTTAATATCCCCGAGCCCTATAACTGATGCTCCAAAATTATCTCCGGTATTTTCGCCGTCGAGTTTACACAGTTCGCGTTCAGTGAAAACGCTGCCCTGCTTTGAGACTGAAAATAAAATCACCTGCCCGCGATTATCCTGGTTGTTTATGCGAGCATCCGGAGCACCTACTATAAAATCCTCTACCCCATCACCATCCTGATCTCCAACAGCCGCAAGCGCGCTTCCAAAACGGCTTAAAGGTATGCGGGCCCCAATTTCTAAAAGCATCGGGGAGTTCAAAGATGTGTCGCTGCTGAAAAGCCTTACTATCCCCGAATTTGAGGGCATTGAGCCAGAGGCAGCACCGGGTGCTCCGGCAAGCACATCACGTTTGTTATTTCCGTCCTGATCTCCGATTGAAGCTACTGCTCTACCCAGCTCCTGATTTGAGCTGTCACCGGAAAAAGTAAGCACAGGATTAGTGAATGTAGTGTCGGGATCGATTATATAAACTTCACCTGCCCCCGGGGTGACAGAAACATCGGCGTCAGGGGCAGCAACTATAATTTCATGCGTGCCGTTACCGTTGATATCATCAAAGAGGCTGTCAATTGATTCCCCAAAATTTGCGCCTAATTGAGCAGTAAATCCCTCGATTGAAGTAACAGTAGAAGCATCCGGTCCGTAAATCAGCTGTACCTGTCCCTGTCCGGCTGTACCTCCCAGCGGAGCGCCGGCAATAATATCATCAAATCCGTCCTGGTTAAGATCTCCTGCCGGCGAGACTGATGCTCCCAGGCCATCTGCAGTGGTAGTAGCAGTTTTTGGTAATGTAAAAATCTTTTTACCGCTGGAGGAATAAATTCTTACTTCACCACCGGCGATGTTTGTCCTGGGAACACCAATGGCAATCTCTGGTTTTCCATCGCCATTAAAATCTCCGATACACTCGACCCCCTTACCGAGTTCTTCTTTGGCAGTGCCTTCTACAACAAAAGTAGCCTTTTGAGCGTACAGCTGGCCAGCCAGTAGGAACGGCAAAATAAAAATGGCACTGATTCTCATTGTCTTAATGGTGTAATTTCACAATTAGGTTATTCTCTTCTCTTAGATTATAATTGAGCTGCCTGCTTTTCATAATTAAGAAAGACTGCGTTATATAGAGGATAACGTCGTTTTGGATAAGGTGGATTTTATTCGGAAAAAAATGAAGGAATGTACACTGCAGGATTTGCCACAGGGTCAGAGGGAGCTGCTCTTAGCTGCCGAAAAGGCAGCCATGAATTCGTACTCTCCTTACTCGGGTTTTAAGGTGGGTGCAGCTCTACTTGCTTCAAGTGGAGAAATGTTTACCGGCACTAACGTAGAAAATGCGGGATATTCACCAACTATTTGCGCTGAGCGTGCTGCTATTGTTTCTGCCTGTTCTAGTGGGGTACAGGATTTTCAAGCAATCGCTGTGATTAGCCCTTCATCGGGGGATACTGTAGGAAGCCCCTGTGGAGTTTGCAGGCAGGTTTTAAGTGAATTTAGTAAAGATGGTGATATCACGGTAATTCTTTCAAATGCCACAAAATCCAGGATAATTATAACTTCTGTAGCAGAGCTGCTACCGCTTCCTTTCAGGCTCTGATTTTAAGCTCTCAACTCTAATCTTTATTACTTTAATGCCGATATAAGGTTAAAGGGTGAGGTGCGCCCATAGCTCAGGGAGGTAAGCAGATGATTGATGATGTAATATCCAGGGGATTACAGGGAGTTTTAACAGGTCAGAAGAATGCCGCACGGCATGCCGAACAGGTTTCACGCGCCTTTGAACCGGGCAGAGAAGCTGAGAGTGATATTGTGGAGGGGCTTGTCGGTCTCTCGCAGGATAAGCATCAGATTGAAGCTTCAGCAAAAGTTATTAAAACCGGTGATGAGCTAAACAACGCTATTTTAGATATTCTCGCATAAAAATTGCGACCCAATATTCCGGACTTTAAAGATAAAACTTTTTAATATTCGCCTGATTGCGGTTCAGGGTTTTATTCCTATATTCTGGTTATATAGTTTTTAACGATCTGAGAAGCTCTGATGAATTTTGTTACACGCGGGCACGATCGCAGTACGCAGATACTGATAGTAGTTGTGGCCGTTGCTGCAACAGTAGCACTAGGCTCGGCTCTGATTTTTACCTTAAAGCGTCGCGCGGTTAATAATGTCCCTGCAAATACCCTGGCTCTTTGGGATGATGCGAACGGGCACGGTCCGCTAGCTGTGGATATTTATCGTCCGATAGAGATGAATTTTCTGCCCAAAGCTGAAGTTTATAATCTGCGGGTTATGGCAGTCAACCGCAATCGTGAACTCGTAAAAGGTAATTATACGCCTTCTGAGAAGGTTTTTGGAGAGATCGAGAGTAAGCGTCCCTGGTATGGTATTCACGGCCATTATGTCTGGGCCAGCGGGGAGAGAAGTATAGAGGGTCCGGCCTATGAATCGAAATTTTTATTTAATCCATTTAACCTGGTAGGAATTGAGTTTTGGGGTCTTACGGGCTGGGGCAAAAGCAAGCTGCGCTGGAATCGCATAAAGATTGAAAAGGCCGGTCTGAATTCAAAGGACTTCCCCTTTTATCCGCTAGCGTATGATCTGATCTGGTATCCTGATAAGGGTTATTATGAAATTAAATACGATGTCAGTGGGTATCTTAGGGAGGTAAACAAATATACAGTTACACCGGTTGGAAAAGATTCCATAGAGTTTGGGTTGGTTGCCTATAATGCCCGTGATTTCGGTTTAAATTATATATTTCTGGACCTTAAGCATTCTGAAAACATCACTACTAAGATAAAGGTATCTGAGCCGCTGGAGATAAAGGACTATCTTTACTTAAGTAACAAATGTGGTTACCCGGGAGGTTGTATTTACCACTGGCCGGGAACAACAAAGTACGATTATATTTCAGTTACAGGACTTCCGGCGCGGGCAGAGTTTAAGCTCTACCGTGATAAGCCGGAGCTTGAAAATGTAAGACCCGATCTTAGGGCAATAATTTATTTTATGTAATAAATTTGTCGTGATTACAGGCTATTGTGCTGGCATAAAGTAACTCCGGACAGGACATTTTTGGCATCTAAATCATGCAATGAAGAAGAAACTTCCTTTTAGTCAGCAGTTGATACTTCGCTTTTCGCCGGACTATATTGCTGCTGTTCTGGTGTTTGCACTGATCCTGCTCTGTTCTCCACCAGCCACTAAGTTCATTGCACTCCTTTTTGGATAGAACCTGTGGCACTTAAAAGCATTAAAGCTATTTTTTTTGACGCCGACGATACTCTTTTCTCTGTTTATCCGAGTGTTGGTGATATTTACAGCAGTTGCGCTTCTGAGTTTGGTCTGAAGATTTCAGCTGAGTTAATCAACAGGTCAGTACTGGATGTTTGGCAGCAGTTTAGAGATAGCTTTCAACGAAGGAACTATAATTATAAAACTACCGAAGAGCAGGAGAAAAAGCTGTGGTATCAATTTATAGAGATGGTTTTTAAGGCCTGCTCAGAAGAAAAACTTCCAGCAGGACTCTCTGACAGAATATACGAAGCATTTTCAGATCCGGCTTCCCGTCGACTAAAAGCAGGGGTGAAAGAATTACTTGAAGAACTTCAGAATAAATATTTGCTGGGCGTTTTAAGTAATAACGATCGTAGAATTGAGTCGGTTATTGAGGGGTTGGGCATTCGCCAACACTTTACATGGGTTTATCCTGCTTTTGTAACCGGATACAAAAAGCCCTCACCCGAGGTATACCGCTGGATTGAGAAGAAGCACGGTTTCAGGTCTGACCAGCTTTTACATATTGGTGACAGTTTTGAAAATGATTACCAGGCCGCACTGAATGCCGGCTGGCATGCTATCTGGCTTTCAAATGGAAATAATGTAGGGCAGGGAGCAGAAGTGCTGGCAGCAGGTACAATAAAGGATCTGACGAAAATTTTGTCATCTGGAAAAATAATATAAGCGCGTCTTAAGTTTTAGGCGAAAAGAACCAAAAAGTACGTAAATAGCAGTTTAGCGCTTCATCCCTATAGCCCGATAAACATTAATATTTTTTTTCTTTAGAAGACGCACAAGCTTTCCCGCTATATTTATTGATATTGCAATTGGGGAAGGGTCTTTATAGCGCTTCTTAAAGAAGGGCACTCCGCGTTTTTCTTTTCCAATAGTTTGTTCGATCGTTGCCTCACAACGAATATAAGTCGGGCGTTTGTTAGCATTGAAGTCAGCTGTTTGCTTAAGAAAGCCGGTTTTAACCATGTACTTATGGCGTTTTTCCATATCGTTTTTAACCCATAGCTTCCAGAAGCGTTTCAAATTTGGACAGCTTACATCGTTTTTAGCTGCAGAGTAAATAATATCGCTTTCAAGCAGTGCATCCAGAATAGAGGGACAGGCCCCCTTTCTGACAGAACAGAAAAGATAAACAGCTCCCAGGTACTGCAGAGTTTGATCATCCAGCACGAGTGTTTGCGGATTAATCGGATTAGCAGGTTCAGCAATAAATTTTTCAAGTCGGTTTAGAAAGCGTATGGCATTATCCTGTGCCACAAGATAAGGATCGCGTTTTTTTGCTTCGCGCTCAAGTGAAATAGAACCTGAAAGAACATCTGACTGTGGTGGCGCAGCATAAAGCGGCGTACATACAACTGCTGTAAAGAAGACTAACAGGGCAATGATGGTATCTCTCATAGTAATTAGACTCCAGATATTTACTGGCGAATATTTTTTCATCAGGCATTTTAGACTATATATAAGTTGACGTACACAGAACGATAGTATTCGTCTGTAAAGAGAATAGTCAAAAGAAAATCCCCTGTTCTCTCAGTGTGTTACGGGACCAATCTTGTTGGTTTTCGAAATTTATTTGTGTTTATCGTTATGTGCCCGGGTGCTGTTATGGTAAGCATCAGTTTCAGGAGATCATTTTAGATGAAGATTGTAAGAGCTGCTGATATTAAATATGAAGGTGCTTCGCATGAGGATATGCAAGATCCTGGGGTAGAGAAGAAAGTTCTTTTTGACTCGTCCAGTGAGCTTGTGGGGCGTTTGCAAATGGTAAACTGGGCGCGCTTGAAGGCCAATCGCTCTTTTAGGATGCATTATCATGAAGACATGGATGAAATATTTATAATACTGAGTGGCGGTGCTGAGGTTATATCTGGAGGCATGCGTGAAGTAGTTGCTGCAGGTGATGCTGTGCTTATTCAAAGTGGAGAGCCGCATACGATGCGCAGCACGGGTGAAGAAGTTGAATATATTGTACTTGGAATCTCAAAATGTCAGGGGGGAAGGACGGTTTTAATTGACGAGGATAATTAACTGGAGCTTGGAAAATGTTTACTGAAGATACCTTAAAAGATCGGGTGGTGCTTATTACTGGTGGCGGAAGCGGCCTGGGCCTTGCGATGGCTAAGGCCGCTGCTGCCTGTGGGGCCAGGCTGCTTTTATGTGGGCGGAGTAATGAGCGCCTTAAAAATGCAGAAAATGAACTTGCTCTACCGGCAGAGCGAATCTTTACTTATTCAGTAGATGTGCGTGATTACGAGGGCGTGGCCACCATGGTAAAAGAGGGTATTGATTACTTTGGCCGCATTGATGCGCTGATAAACAACGCTGCCGGAAATTTTTACTGTCTCTCTGAAGAGCTTTCTCCAGGAGGTTTTAAGACGATTGTTGATATTGTACTAAACGGCACCTTTAACTGCACTCAGCATTTTGGCCGCCATGCCATAGCGCGGGGTGGCGGTGGAGTCGTTTTAAATATTGTAACAACCTATACTGAAACGGGTTCATCGTTTGTGCTGCCTTCTGCCTGTGCCAAAGCGGGTGTTTATGCGCTTACCACATCGCTTGCCTATGAATGGGGAATATATGGTATTAGGCTTAATTCTATTGCCCCCGGACCATTTCCGACTGAGGGGGCCTGGAAGCGGCTGGTACCTGACAAGCGGCTTGAAGAGATCCTGCGTCAGCAGAATCCGCTTCAGCGCTTTGGAA
>RFHI01000185.1 GCA_003696425.1 Candidatus Dadabacteria bacterium
ATCTCCAGACTTTGAGAGCCGGTAAAGCGTATCAAATGTATAAATCCCGGAATCGTGTCCATCTCCCCAGAGCACGCCAATGGCATAATTTCCTATAGCCCAGATTTTAACCAGCTCAAGCGCCTTTTCAGCAGGTTCGTCAACTATCTTAAGCATCGAAGACTTTCTAGGCCCCAGCGGCTTATCGTGTGAAAGATTACCCCGGTTCTGCTGACAGGTTGCACAGGGGCAGCTGAGTCGCAGGGTTTTAGCTGCAATAAAACTCTGCTCGCCATTTTCCCATGTGATTTCAATGCCTTTGCTGTTTATCTGTTTACATTCGCGAGGTTTCATCTGAAGTTTTCCGGCCCGACTTTTGCAGGTAAATGTGCCTGCAGGTCTATCTAAATATAGCTCTGCAGCATAAAATAGCTGTATTTTTAAGTAAATGGCAAGCCATAAGCAGTATTCGCTCTCTGAGGCTGATGCCATAGGTTAATTAGAAGGTTTAAAGCAAAGGCGGTATCTGTTAATGGGATACTCTGTGACGGATCAATCAACAGTTCAGACAATTGGCAAGTACAGGATACTGGGCACACTAGGGCGAGGCTCAATGGGGGTGGTTTATAAGGCCCTTGATCCGGAAATAGAGAGGGTAGTGGCAATTAAAACGCTCAGAAAAATTAATCCTGCCGGTGCAGACACAGATACGGCCCTGGAGCGTTTCAGGTTGGAAGCACGTTCTGCCGGTAAGATACGACACCCCAATGTGATAACGATTTTTGAAGTAAATATCGAAGGGGATTTGCCGTATCTTGTAATGGATTACGTTCAAGGTCAGAGCCTGGCTGACATCATTAAAAGCCAGGGGAGAATTGCCCCCGGGTTTGTAATTCATTTACTAAAACAGGCTGCAGCCGGTATTGATGCGGCACATCGCTGTGGGGTGATACATCGCGATATTAAGCCACGCAATATGATAGTAGATAGTAATAAGCAGCTATATGTACTTGACTTTGGCATTGCTAGCCTCGATATGACTCTTGGTGAAATAAAGAGTGACAAAAGCAGAAGTACTGTTATGGGGACGCCTGGATATATGTCCCCTGAGCAGGTGCTTGATGAAGGAGTAGATTACCGTACAGACATATTCAGTCTCGCTGTAGTTGCATTCGAGTGTTTTACTGGTAAGCGACCGTTTCCCGGGGAAAACTTTACAGAGATAGTTGCCAACATTCTGAACGCGAAACCGCTGGCTTTGACATCACTTGCTCCTGATCTGCCCCTGGCGCTGGAAGCTGATTTCGAACGTGCACTATCTAAAAACAAGGATGAGAGATTCGAAACTGCAGCTGAAATGATCGGGTGCTTTGAAGATTCATTAAGAAGAGCCGGAAAGCAAATATTATCCAAAACCGGCAGTCCCTCAGCACGTGAGAGGAAAAAGTCTGTTTGGAAATCACTGAGTGTTGTCTCTGAGCCTTCAGTCAGACAGATCAGTTCGAGGGAGGAAGCGAACGGCTCTGATGGGCCTGGCCGCTCTGATTATCCGGTGCGTTCTTTAATTTCAGCGAATCCCGGAGTTAAAAAGAGCGAGAGTAGCTATTATGGTGGACCCAAAAAAGGTGCTACCCCTGGCAGCATTTTTCAAAACTCCAATTATGACCTGACTGACTCCTCTAACATCGGATATCAGAGCTTGTCTGGTATGCAGGTTTTAATTCTTCTTTTCGGAGTTTTATGTATTTTTCTGGGTACGTACTTACTCTGGATAATAACCGAAGAGAACAGTCAGCTAACCGGCCCGGGAGGGGAAAAGGTGAAAGTGGTTGCGGCGGCGCCGGGTAATGCTGCTGTTCTTACCTTTCCATCAGAAATTGATCTAAAAATAAGTCCTGTTGATTACGATCTGCCTCCGGCTTCTAAGGCAGTGCATGAAATGTCCAGCAGGGAGCTGCTCGGTGTCCTGGTAAGCAATAGTCTACCAGCCGGGGAATTAGTTTCAGCACTTAAAGAAGCAAGGAGGCGTAAGATTCCTAAACTGGTCAATGCTGTTGTACATGTACTGGATAACCAGTCATATCTGGTAAGAATTGAAGCAGTAAAAATTTTAGGGGAACTTAAAGATCGCCGGGCGGTTCCAAAACTGGTTGAACTGCTTGATGATATCGATCCACTGGTTAGAATTAAAACTGCCCAGTCGCTTGGAATGCTGGGAAGCAGGAAGGCGATCGGATATTTAACGGTGCGGCTCTCTAAGGAACAGCTACCCGGGGTAAAAAAGGCTATAAAGAATGCAATTGAAAAGATAAACGGCTTTCCACTCTCAAAATAGTTTTCAGGAGCTGTTTTTCAAAGCTTCAATTTTTTTTAGATGTAATATAAATTTTTCCGGTTTTATAAAGCCGGAAATTCTGGTGCGAGGGATCTCCTCACCCTTATCATCCAGAAAAATTACAGCAGGAAGACCAGGAATCTTATAGCGTTCTGTGAGCTTTCTGGCAGAATCGTTAAAATCCGTAAGATCAATTCTGGCGGTACTAAAGCGTTTAAGATACGGAACAACGCGGGCATCTGAAAAGGTAAGGGCTTCAAGCTCATGACAGCTGGCACACCATTCGGCTGTAAAATCAACTATGGTAATTCCGTTTTTCTTTTCAGCCTGTTTGAGGGCTGTATCTATCGAGTTAAGCCAGGTTATTTTTAAATCAGTCGGCGAGGGAGCTGATGCAGCAGTTACGAGAAATGGATAAATAGCTACAGCTAGAAGTGTGGCCGACAGCAGGGCCAAAGATTTAAGACTGCGCTTGATGCTGAAACCGGCAAAGATTAGAGAAAACGGTATAAGCACAGCGGCTACAGCCAGCTTGTTATCCTCCGAAGGCATTAAGCGCTGGTAATTAACAAGCGGCTCAAGTACAAAGAAAAGTACAAGCACAAGCGCGCTGGCTATTAATATCTTAATTGTAAGCAGCCAGTTTCCAGCCCGTGGAATCTTTGATAGTAGCCCTGAAAAAGTAGCCAAAAGTATAAAGGGCAGGCCGAATCCAATTGAGTAAGTAAAAAGAAGAATAGCCCCCCAGATGATATTGGCTGAGGCTGCGGCAATACCGAGAATTACGACCAGAATCGGCCCAACACAGGGAGCTGCGACAATCCCGCTTACCGTCCCCATCAGAAATGCTCCCGCAAGTCCGCGACCACCCACCCGCGAAGCTCTGTTCTGGATGGCGGAAATAGAAGGGATTTGTACTATATCAAGTAGGAGAAGTATCAGAAGAATCAGAAGGGCAGAGATTCCTATAATTACTACTGGTTTACCTAGCATTGAACCAAAGAGCATGCCTGTTTTGGCTGAAATAACGCCTAGCAGCGTGTACATGCTGGAAATACCGGCAACGTAGAATAGCGCCAGAACAAAGGACCTTTTGCGTGAGAGGCCGGGCTGTACACCGAAAAGGCCGATAGTAACCGGTATCAGTGGATAAACGCACGGTGTAAGCAGTGACAGAATTCCCGCCAGAAACACCGTCAGGAGCGCAGCCCCAGGGCTGCTGTGCAGCAGTATTTCAGTATCAAGTGGCATAGCCTGCGGTTTTATTCTGTCGGTATATAGGAGTGTTCGTTAAGCCGGGCCGCTTCAGTAAGTTCTTCAAGCTCTCTTTCAAGGGAGAGCAATTTAAGCCGGTCATCTTCTGTTATACTCTGTGTTTCCCAGACTTTTGCAAGCAGATTGCGGTAAGAGTTTAAAAGCTCAGCGGCCCGTTCTTTTAGCCTGCTATCGGAAAGTGAGTGTGGCAGAATCCGGCTAAAGAATTTAAGTCTCTTTTGGCGCGCAGCTAGTTCACTTAGTTCCATAGTATTTTTCCTAAAATATCAAAAGGTTAAAAGGTGCTTTAGAACAGCCAGATATATAATCATACCTTTTCTCACTGGATGCAACCAGTCCGGCAGGAGTAATAAAAAACCTTGTCTTGCTAATATACGAGTATAACTACGGGAGACTGTTTACTTTGACGCCTGCTTTATTGCGTGTTATTGAATTCGGGCTGAATTCTGGCTTTTTCTGAGGATTTTATGACAGATATCATGCTCAGTAAGTCTCTGGCGGTTTTTCCCGGAAGTTTTGACCCACTTACCCGCGGGCACATGGATATTGTTACAAGGGCGCTGGGACTTTTTAGTCAGGTGACTGTAGCCGTTCTGGACAACCCTGATAAAAAAACATTGTTTACTCTGGATGAGCGGGTAGAGCTGGTTCGTGATAGTTTTAAGGATTTTGGTGAAAGTGTCAGGGTGGAGAGATTTAGGGGGCTTCTGGTTGATTTTATGAAAAAGAGTGGAGCCGGAGTGATTATAAGGGGGCTTAGAGCTATTACTGATTATGATTATGAAGCCCAGATGGCGCTTATGAATAAGCATTTATGTCAGGACATTGAGACAGTATTTCTTGTTACCAGTGAGGAGTATTCTTATATTAGCTCCAGCCTGGTCAGGCAGGTAGCTTCGCTGGGCGGGGATATTTCCAATCTGGTTTCGCCGGTAGTAATGGAAGCGCTCAGAAATAAATTTTAGTTTTTGTTTATTAAAGGAGTTAGAGATGGCAGTAGAAAGAACACTCTCGATTATCAAACCCGATGCTGTTAGCAAAAATGTTATCGGTCAAATTTTGTCGCGCTTTGAATCAAACGGTCTAAAGATTGTAGCTATGAAAATGCTAAAACTTACTCCTGAGCAGGCAGGCGAGTTTTATGCTGTTCACCGTGAAAGGCCTTTTTATAAAGATCTTGTTGAGTATATGACCGGTGGTCCGGTGGTGGTGTCAGTTCTTGAAGGAGAAGGTGCGATTGAACTTAACAGAAAACTCATGGGAGCCACCGATCCTAAGGAAGCTGAACCCGGGACAATTCGGGCTGACTTTGCTGAAGACATTAGCGCCAACGCGGTGCATGGCTCAGACAGCCCCGAGAACGCCGAGCGTGAGGTGCGTTTTTTCTTCCCGGAGCTTTGATTTTCTGGCTGAATATTTTTCGAATATTGAGGCAGCTTCTTACAGCATATTACTTCCCCGGCCCAGTTTTTCTTTAGCGCCGGAGTCATTGCGGGTAAAAGTAATATCTGAATGAGACAGCGAGCCACTACTTAGCACCACTTCCAGTTGCTGCTGAAAGTCTGCAAGTTCGTCTCCCTCGGGGATCCGGCCCAGTGATCTGAATGTAAAGCCGCTATTTTCGTGATCTACTACTATCAAATCAAAGGCTTCGATCTGACGGCTTGTGACCAGACTGGAAAGGGGGGTTACAATTTCATTTTCAATAACCCGCCTCAGCGGCCTGGCTCCATAGGCCCTGTCAAAACCCTTTTCTGCCAGGGCGCGGAGTGCATCATCGCTGAATTTGATTTTAAAAGGAGTCTCAGTAGCAAGAATACGCTCCTGTACCTTATCGGTCATTTTTACCGCAATTTGAAGAACATCCTTCTCACTGAGCGGCATAAAGGGAACGATTGCATCAAATCTGTTTAGGAACTCGGGAGGGAAGGCGCGCCGCACTCCCCGCATCATGACGCTCTCATAGTTAATTTCGCGGCTTTCGTCGAAGGGTTTAAACCCGGCTACTCCTTCACCACTAAGTGCTCCGCTAAGAGAGGAGCTGCCGGCATTGGTAGTTACAAGAATGATGCTGTTTCGAAAATCGGCTATTTCGTTTTGTGCCAGGGTAACTTCTCCATCTTCCGTAATACCCAGCAGGAGATTCCAGAGGGCAGGGTGAGCTTTTTCCAGTTCATCAAACAGCACCACGTTGACAGGATTCTCAGCGGCAGTGCCGAAACGTGCAAATTCTCCGGTCTGTTGCCCAATCATACCGCGCCGTTCATTCATGGCCTCTTTAAAATGACGATCAAGATTCTCCTGACTAAGGAGTGGTCTTATTTCTCCACCGACGTAACCCGGAGGTGAGCCAAGCAACTTTGACAGGTTATAATGCGCTTTGAACTCCTGACCGCTTATTCTGGTCAGAGCATCGGGATTACCGAAGAGAGTTTTGGCTATTGCCCGGGCAGTCTCGGTTTTTCCGGTTCCGGTGGGGCCGGGAAGAAGCAGGGTGGCGATTGGCCGATTCGGGTCTTTTATGTCTGCAAGCGATCTGAGAAGAGCTTCACAAATACGCTCTATGGCCTGCGGCTGCCCGATGACCTCGTGCTCAAGGGAACTCTTCAAAATTGCCATAGTAGGTGAAGTAATGCCCGGATCGAGGATGCGGCCTGTCTGGTGGACTTGGGGTGCAACCAGGCTTTCAAGAGCCCCGGACTCTGCTTCGAGAGCCTGGAAGCCCTTTTCCGGGGCTACGCTGCCGGCAAGCCGATTGGCAATTTGGTTTTGACGGATGGCTTCATGATCGACGGATATGCCGTTAAGATCGTCTCTGGATAGTGATGCAGTAAATGCGAGTGTGCTATGATTTTTAACCAGCTCTTGCGCCAGTTTTTCAGCGATACTTACGCCGTTGTTTCTGGCAGCAAAGGTTATGGCGCCAACCAGAGAATTCTGCAAATCTTCTATATCAATTGATGTTATCTGTTCAGTGTTTATTAATTCCGGGAAGGTAAGTGAGATAACAAGATTGACTCTGCTGGCGCTGCTGTAGTGCGGCTCAACCGCCAGGTTAAAGAGTTCGGCTGGAAGGTAACCTTTAACTTTTGTTTTAACCGTATCGTAAACAGGGAGGCTATTAAAAATTTTACGTTCGTCATAAAACTGCTGGTGGCCGTACTGTATGTCCTCTGAAAATTCAGGAACCTGACCCAGCTCGCTGTAGAGAGCAGCGTAAAAATTGGCCAGAAAAGAAGAGCATTCAGAGATGCTCCAGTCTGTATATATATGAGCCGGTTTTACTTCCTGACTGTGCCTGTTATTGTTGTCTGTGGGACCATTACCCGGCCCCGGGCCACTACCACGGTTCATAAATTTCCCCTACAACACCTGTTTTTTAAACTACTCAGGAAGCACCGGGAGGGAGCATCCGGCAGTTAAAAAAGCATTCAGTTTACAGAACAAAAGAGTTTAATTTGGACTACTTTAGAAGTACCAAGGTCTATCACCAGTAATAATTTTAACAGCTCCCCGGGCTTAAGCAAGTGGTGACTAGTTCAGATTCAGGCTGTGTAAATTAGCATTACAGCCGCCGCATTTTGGCACCGGGCAGTACCTGTAAAAATTTTTTGCATACGGCTTAAATCTTCTCAGCAGAGATATAGAAAGTGCAGCTAGAGTAGCTTATGAAAATTGCTGCTGGCGATTATGCAAGAGTAGCTAATCTGGTCGCAAGTTCTTAGGTAGGCACTAATATAAAACAAAAGATCTAATCAGCCACTGTGCCGATCCATTGGAAGATCGTAAAAGAATCCAATTTGACCAAAAGAATGGGACGACGGCTTGGCTCGCCGACCCACAACACTACTTCACTAGAACTAGAATTCTCGTGAAGTAAATAGGGAATCTATTGGTGTTTAAGGAGGTTATCAGGCAACTGGCTGAAATTACGTTAAAATACATCTTAAGTCGCACCGCCGGCTCCCCGATATATCAGGTACAGGGATAGTTTTTAAAGGTCTACACAGGGATGTCTATAAGTATCGGAAGCACCTCACCGGAGGCGGCCTCAGCTTCAAACCTTGCCCAGGTAAAGGTCGCAAAGAAACAGAGCAAACAGCTTGAAAAAGTTGTTATGACGCTTTTAGCATCCATTCAGGTTCAACCAGCCAGAGCTCCGGAACAAACCGGCCAGCGCTTAAATATCGTAGCATAAGCTGTATCTTTTCGCCTGGTCTCGGGATAATTGCAGGAATTTTGCATTTTTTATCAGGCAGCTGCTACTGACAAATCTATAAGTCAGTGTATTATTGGACTGATGGCCATGTTTTCTCATATATTTCGCGCTCTGAACGATGCCGGGATTGATTACCTTGTTGTTGGCGGCCTGGCGGTAGTTCTTCACGGTTACGCCAGGATTACTCGTGATGTCGATCTTATGATCGGACTTGACCATAAAAACTGTGAGCAGGCTATCAAAGTTTTTGAGTCACTCGGTTACTATCCGCGACTGCCTGTGAATGCTTTTGACTTTGCTGACTCTGAAATCCGAAAAAAGTGGCTTGAAAATAAAAACATGAAAGTAATGACCTTTATATCAAAGGAAAATCCTCTGGTTGAAATCGATGTTTTTGCTGAGTTGCCTCATGATTTTCCGGATATGTTAAAAAGAGCAGAGTCTAAAACCCTGGAAGGAATTTTAGTGCCTGTAGCTTCTATTGATGATATTATTACCTTAAAAGAGAGTGCTGGAAGAGCCAAGGACCTTGAAGATATTGAGGCCCTTAAAATTATTAAGAAAAACCGTGACAAAGAAGACTGAAAAAAACCCGGGCTGGAAAGAATCGTGGCGCAAGCAGGTAATTCGCGGCGCAAAAAACTCTACCCCCGAAGAACGCATCCGCTGGCTGGAGAATATGCTAAAAACCTTAAATCTCCCACCGAAAAGTAAAGATCCCCTGCTTAAGGAACTTAACAAAAAGAGGACCGGCTACTCCTAGATCTGTCGTAAAAAGGGCGGCCGAATCTAAAGATCGCTCTGACTAAAGTTACGCCGCCGCAACCCTGTCGGTTTGGGCTTCTATCTTTACTGTCAGCTCTTTTCCATCCAGATCGACCACAATTGTCGCACCCTCAGGTACTTCATCCGCAATAAGCGCCCTGCCGATCCTGGTCTCAATCTCGCGCTGGATAAAGCGCCTGAGCGGTCTTGCGCCGTAGACCGGATCGTACCCGCTTTCAGCCACAAAAGCCTTGGCAGCATCGGTAATCCTAAGCCCGATATTCCTGTCCTTAAGCCGCTTTCTGACTTCATCCAGAAGCAGATCTACTATCTGAGTTATCTCATCCCTGGTGAGCGGCTTAAAGAGCACTATCTCATCGAGCCTGTTTAAAAACTCCGGCCTGAACGCCGAGCGAAGCTCTTTCATTACCTTATCACGGGCCTCTTCAGCAATCTCACCCTTCTCACTTATACCGTCCAGTAGGTACTGTGAGCCAATATTTGAGGTAAGAATCAGTACTGTGTTTTTAAAATCAACCGTACGGCCCTGTGAATCTGTCACCCGGCCGTCATCCAGTATCTGGAGCAAGAGATTAAAAACTTCCGGGTGGGCCTTTTCAATCTCGTCAAAAAGTACCACTGAATAAGGCTTTCTCCTGACAGCCTCAGTAAGCTGACCGCCCTCTTCATAACCGACATAACCTGGCGGGGCACCTATTAGCCTTGATACTGAAAATTTCTCCATGTATTCGCTCATATCAATGCGAATCATGTTATCTTCAGTGTCAAATAGTGCCTCTGCCAGAGTTTTGGCCAGCTCGGTTTTACCTACACCGGTTGGGCCAAGGAATATAAACGAACCAATCGGCCGGCGCGGATCTTTAATGCCTGCCCTGGCCCGGATTACTGCATCGCTTACAAGAGATACAGCTTCATCTTGACCGATAACACGCCTGTGCAGAATTTCAGGAAGTTTTAAGAGCTTCTCTCTTTCGCTCTCTATGAGTCGTGTTACCGGAATGCCGGTCCAGCGTGAAACTATCTGGGCTATCTCGTCTTCAGTTACAGCTTCTCTTAGAATTCTGGTGCCACCTTCTTTTTCAAGCTGCTCCTCAAGCTCAGCCAGACGGGCCTCTTTCTCCGGAATTGCACCGTGGCGAAGCTCCGCTGCTTTATTTAAATCGTATTCTCGCTCAGCACGTTCAGCAGCAATACGCAAATCCTCTATTTCCTGCCTCAATCTCTGCAGCTCGTGGATCTGTTCCTTTTCCTTCTGCCACTGTGCTGTAAGTTTAGCTGACTGATCCTTTAATTCTGCCAGCTCTTTCTGCACGGCTTCAAGCCGCTGCTTGCCCTTCTTTTTAGCACTTTCTTCATACTCTTTTTTAAGCGCAGCCTCTTCAATTTCAAGCCGTGTTATTTTACGTGTTACTTCATCAAGCTCTGCCGGCATGGAGTCAATTTCAGTGCGGATAGTAGCGCAGGCTTCATCAACCAGGTCGATTGCCTTATCAGGCAAAAACCTATCGGAAATGTAGCGGTGCGATAAAACGGCTGCTGCAACCAGCGCTTCATCTTTAATCTGCACACCGTGGTGAACCTCAAAACGCTCCTTTATACCGCGCAGTATTGAAATCGTATCTTCAACACTGGGCTGATCGACAATGACCGGCTGAAAACGGCGCTCTAAGGCCTTATCTTTTTCAATATACTTTCTGTATTCATCGAGAGTAGTTGCGCCTATACAGTGAAGCTCTCCGCGCGCCAGCATCGGTTTAAGCATATTGCCGGCGTCCATGGCGCCATCAGTTTTGCCGGCACCGATAATAGTATGAAGCTCGTCGATAAAGAGCAGTATTCTCCCTTCAGAGTTTTTAATCTCCTGGAGAACAGCTTTAAGCCTCTCTTCAAATTCACCGCGATATTTTGCTCCTGCTACCAGAGAACCCATATCAAGTGCAAAGATGGTCTTATCCTTTAACCCTTCCGGTACATCGCCACGTACAATTCGCTGTGCCAGTCCTTCTACAATTGCAGTTTTACCGACTCCGGGCTCACCGATTAAAACCGGATTGTTTTTAGTTTTCCGTGAAAGAATACGGATAACGCGGCGGATTTCAGAATCCCTGCCGATCACCGGATCCATTTTGCCGCTTTCAGCTTCACGCACAAGATCGCGCCCGTAGCGGCTGAGTGCTTCATAAGTACCTTCCGGCGTTGCACTGGTTACCCGCTGATTGCCACGAACCTGTGTTAAGACTTCAAGAAATCTCTCTCTGGTAATATTATAGGTTTTAAAAATCTTTCCGGCAGCAGTCTTATCACCCTCATCAATCATGGCCAGAATGAGGTGTTCAACTGAGACATATTCGTCTTTAAGATGCTTGGCCTCTTCTTCGGCTTTTACAAGTAGCTGCCCAAGACGATGGCTTATATATACTTTACCGGCCTCTAAGCCCGGACCTGATACCCGCGGTCTTCGTTCCAGTTCTCTTTCAATCTCGGCAGCAAAGGCATCGGCTGAGCCGCCAAGTTTTTCAAGTAAACGCGGAAACAGCCCATCCGGCTGTCTTGTAAGCGCCAGGAGCAGATGCTCCACGTCAATTTCCTGGTGACCAAACCTGATTGCCAGGGTCTGGGCACTTGAAAAAGCGTGCTGTGAACTTTGTGTTAATTTACTTAAATCCATTTACTTTACCCTTTCCTGTATCCCTGTATTACGATAATTGTCGCCACTATGCTACTAAATAACCACTATTAAGATCCTTTTCTAGGATCAAAACTGGATTCTTTAGATAATTTCTCAAAAAGCTCGCGTTCCTTGGCGCTCAGCTTTTTAGGAACTGCTATTTTAAGCTCAATCAGCAGATCTCCGTGTCCCCCACCCTTTTTGGGCATGCCTTTACCCCTGAGCCTCAGTTTCTGGCCGCTCTGTGAACCTGCAGGTACTGAGACAGCGACTTCGCCTGCCAGAGTTTGAACATTAATTTTTCCTCCCAATGCTGCTTCCCAGGGAGTAATTGGCACAGTAGTAATAATATCACTGCCACTCAGTTTGTAGCGCGGATGGGGTGCTATCTTTACCTTAAGCAAAAGATCTCCAGGTCCGGCAGAACCTTCAGCTCCCTGCCCTTTAAGTCTAATTACGCTGCCGTCTTTTGTGCCCGGCGGTATTTTTACCTTAAACTTTTTTGGCGTTCTTATGCGCTGTCCGTTAGCACTTTCACTTACAAAATCAAGCGCAATTTGCCTGGTAGCGCCGCGATAAGCGTCCTCCAGCGAAACTGTTATCTCAGCTTCAACCGACTGTCCTTTCTGAGGTCTCTGGGCGCGCTGCTGAAAAAAGCTGCCATTTAAGTCATCTGCACCTCCAAAGCCTCCCAGTCCACCGAAAATTGAGCTGAAAAAATCGCTAAAGCCCCCCATTCCGCCGGGGCTGCCGCTAAACTCAAAGCTGAATCCACCACCCGGACTTGCGCGGAAAGTACCGCCACGTCCGGCTCCTCCCATGTGTTGCTTAAAAAGCTCCTCGAAACCGGGTGGCGGCTTAAACTCCTGCCCGGCTTTCCAGTTTGAACCCAGAGAGTCATACAGTTTTCGCTTTTCGGGATCACCGAGCACTTCGTAGGCTTCGTTAATCTCCTTAAACTTTGCCTCGGCGTCTTTCTCCTTATTGATGTCAGGATGATATTTTCGGGCCAGTTTTTTATAGGCCTTTTTAATTTCATCCTGTGAAGCACTCCGGCTTACTCCCAGGGTGCTGTAGTAATCCTGGTACTGAACCATAAAACGTATTCCTCCTTAAATCTGTTCTACATCATTTCGGCTGCCTGCCCTGACCGCAAGAATAAATGTTTGAGTTATTAGTTACTTAACTATCAATCATTTAAGGATGGAATCCTGGAATTTCAATGAGATAGGCTAAGATTTTGATAAATATACCAATGTTTTATGAAATTTCTGCAATCTGTACCTCTTAACAGCAGGAACTGTTTCAGAACACAAGCTGTGGGAGCGGATGCTACCGTGTTATTGGTCTAAGTGTGTACAGAACCGTGCCAGGTTCTGACGGGAGGTTCTGTTTGGCTTTGTCCAGATCAATTCTATGATCATCTAGAACACTTTCAATGTAGTTTGCCAGTTTATGGTTCTCACCATCAGCGTTTCTTACGGCTATTGTTACAACGGAATCACTTCGGTCGTTAAGATTAAATTTCAGTACGACATCAGCCTTTTCATAATCTGTTTGACTGTCTTTAGCGAGAACTACAAGCACCTCTCCACCCAAAGTCGGCGGACGGTTTTCTCTGGATAGTTGCTGATAACCCAGTTCTTCAACCAGTGACTGCATGATCTTGCTATATGTTGATGTTATTACATCCCGATGATGATGGGCTCCCCCCGACGGGTTTCGCTGATCAACAACTTCTTGCATATATCTCCCCCCAACATGAACCGCTTATAAGCTACGGCCTGTTTGTGTTAAACATTATATTAATAACAGGAGAACTAAGCAAATAAAACTACCCGTCCACCCATCACAGTCTTATTTAATAATTATGGTAGAATAATTATGGTAGCGATGGGTGGACTCGAACCACCGACCTCAGAATTATGAGTTCTGCGCTCTAACCACCTGAGCTACATCGCCGCAATTTATAACTATAAGCAAAAACCCTGGTTATTCAAATCAACTCATAATTCTTCGGTCGGTTTCTATAATGAATCAAACGCTCGCCAGCTCGCGTTTGCCACTTTACGCGCTTATGTGCAGCTTGCTTCGCAAGCTGCTAAAGCACGTCCTCAGAATTATGAGTTCTGCGCTCTAACCACCTGAGCTACATCGCCATAAATTATTAATGCAGCCAGCAAAGCTGGATGCAACCTATTGTCTGCAATCTATTAAACAAAAGCATGCTTTTATGCAAGCTGAAGAGTTTTACCGGGAGGGTTTTATTTAGTGATAACACTGTGATAACATCCTGCAGGCGTTAAGCAGTAATCTTAAAACCTTTTGTTTTCAGCGTAGTAGCTATTTAAGGCTGGTTTATGACCATCCAACTGCACTCATATCACCCTCAAACAGGTCTTGTGACCCACGAGGATATTACCAGCCTTGACGCTCTAACCCGGCAGAAGGATCAAACCCTCTGGCTTGATATTGAGACACGTGATCAGAAAAAACTCGAGCAAATAGCCGGCTATTTTAACCTGCACGAACTGGCTATCGAAGACTGCTTTACTCCCGGCCACTTTCCCAAGATGGAAGAATATCCTGACCATACCTTTATAATCTTAAGAACCCTTAAGTCCTGGTCAGAGGTTGAGGATGTCTGGGAAGAAGAAGATGAGGAGAATCTTCCGGAAGATGCACGCCGCGATCTCTTTACCCGTAAGATTGCCATATTTATAAGCCGTAATTTCATTATTACATTTCGCAGAAAGGAGATCTCCTGGCTCGATGCGCTCTTTCGCCAGGTAAGGCAGTACCCCGAAGACACAATTGCCCGCGGGACTGATGTGCTGCTGCATCGCATTGTTGATGTATTAATTGACCGCTTTTTGCGTGGTATTAATTACTTTGAAAATCTTCTGGATGAGATGGAAGATGTTGTTATTGAAAGGACAGATGAGTTTGAAGTCCAGGAAATTGTTGAACTTAAGCGTGAGCTGGTTTACTTAAGAAGAATTATGCGCGATCAACGTGCCGTAATTGCCCGGTTGGCCAGCGAAGCCTCAGTAGTTAAAGAGCGCGAGAGAAGGCGGCATTTTAAAGACATTGATGATCACGCGCTTACCATTATTCATACTCTCGATAAGCAAATTGAAAACTGTAATGGTGTTCGCGACGCCTATTATGCCATGGTTAATGTTAGACTCGGCGATATTATGCGTATCCTGGCAATCCTGACTACGATTCTTGCCCCCTTAAATTTACTGGTTGGCTTTTACGGTATGAACTTTGAGGCCCTGCCGTTATTACACTCACAGTACGGTTTTTGGTTTATTGTTGTTATAATGGTGCTTTTGAGTGTGCTTATGATTGCATACTTCAGAAAAAAACGCTGGCTCTGATCTTTGTCTGGTGGAGTCTTGCTATGATTAAGGACGTTCAGGCAGTAGCAAAATTTCTTGAAATCACTGTTCGGGATTTTACTGATGTAGCTGTTGTGGGAGTAAGCGGCGGTGTCGACAGCTCGCTTGTGGCCTGTATCTGTACTGCTGCACTGGGACCTAAAAACGTCTATCTGGTATCAATGCCCTATGATAAAATCGATACCGATACATTTAACAGCAGAAGTGCCGAACTTGCTGAAGTGCTTAAGGCCAATCATTTTGTAGTACCAATTAAGGAGGCCTGTACTCCAATTGAGGAAGAACTAAAAAAAGTCTTTGCGGATAAGCCGCTTGATAAACTCACGCTGGCTAATATTCGTCCGCGGGTAAGGATGAACATTCTGTATTCAATTAGTGCAGAATTAGGCTACAAGCTTAAAAAACGGGTGCGGGTTATGGGGACAGGTCATCTTTCGGAAGATATAATCGGTTATGATACTAAAGGTGGTGATGCCCTGGCTGATATTTTTATCCTCTCTGACCTGGTTAAGAGCGAGGTTTATCAGCTGGCTGAGTATTATCCTGTGCCGGAAAGTATTTTAAAGGCTGAGCCCTCTGCCGGGCTTTATCCGGGGCAGACTGATTTTAATGAGCTCGGTTATACTTACGATCAGCTGGAAGCACCTTCGCTTGCGCTTTTTAAGGCTTTAAAGCGGGGTGTGCCAAGAAGTAAACTCTCCCCTGCCCTTCCGGAGTTTCACGGCCTTAATCCGGAAATATCCAGTTTCGTAATTGAGCGATACAAGCAGCACTATCACAAACATCAGGCACCTGTTACAGTGGATCTTAGAAAGCCGGCCTGGTTTACCGATGCAGTGCCGGAGAGCGAGCGGTAGGTTTTTAGCCTGTCGTTGTAAAGGGGGTAACGTAACGGTAAACGTAATACCATTTGCGTAGACGGCAGGATTGCTTGGTTATTAATTAGCAGGGGTAAATTCGCAGAAATATAAGCGGAGAGGGGGCGTCCGTACCGCCACCGGCAGAACCGACTAAGCCCGAAAAAATTGAACAGCCTGCACGATCATACCGAATCAGTTTTACTGCCACCAGCAGTACTCATCAAATGATAGAAGAAATAAAATCTGGCATGAGCCATAAGCTGGCAGGGGTAGAGAATCCTGTATCAGCTATAATGGAAGAAGCCGTTAAGGTGCTTTATAACAAGACTATCAAGAACAGAATAAAGACTAAAGGCAAAGCCATATTACCCGAAAGCAGTTCAAGATACATTCCGGCTAGTCTTAAGCGGGCTGTATTTAAACGTGATAACTGCTGTTGCCAGTATATTATGAGAGACGGCAGAAAATGCGGCTCAGA
>RFHI01000186.1 GCA_003696425.1 Candidatus Dadabacteria bacterium
CCAAGCCGCACTGCGAGGCTCTCCGAGCAGGATGTACTGAGTTCGCTTCGCCAGAACCTTGACTGGAACGAGTGTCCCAAGGTGGTTCTTATGGGTGACCGGCGTGATATTACACCCAATCCGATCAGGGCTGAATATGCCGCCCGCTTTAAGCAGTTCTTCCAGCGCGATTTCTCGCTGGGCGGGTTTTAGGGTTAAATCTCGGTTTTTAATTAGCAATCACAAGATGTTATACATTTACCATGAAAATTCAATTGTAGCAGTCGAAATTTCATGGTAAACTAAGTGATGTGAAATTAATTAAGCGAAATCGATATATTAGCTTATTAAGAGAAGCGCTGAAAGCTTCCCCGGTGGTTGCGCTGCTTGGCCCCAGGCAGTCCGGTAAAACTACGCTTGCCAGAGAGTTTTCAAAGCAGCAAAAACGCTGGAAGGCTGTTTATCATTTTGATCTGGAATCTCCGCGTGACAGTGCCCGTCTCAGCGATCCTCTGCTTGCTCTTGAGAATCTGAAGGGACTGATTGTTATTGATGAGATTCAACATAATCCGGAGATCTTTCCGGTCTTAAGAGTTCTTGCTGACCAGAGGAAGCGGGACACAAGATTTCTAATACTTGGCAGTGCTTCTTCTGAGCTTATAAATCGATCTTCTGAGTCACTTGCAGGTAGAATTTATTTTGTTGAGCTGACTCCGCTCTTAGCTGAAGAAGTGCCTTCAGACAGCTGGCAGACTCTGTGGCAGCGGGGGGGATTTCCGCCATCTTTTTTGGCTGCAAGCGATCAGGAAAGTTACAGATGGCGCTCTGATTTTGTGCGTACTTTTCTGGAAAGGGATATCCCTCAGTTCGGAATAAAAATTCCGGCCTCCGCGCTTGGACGTTTCTGGCAGATGCTTACTCATGTACATGGGAATATTCTTGATTACTCTGAGCTGGGCAGATCGCTTTCTGTAAGTGACACCACTGTTAGGAGATATTTGGATGTACTTACTGATACCTACATGGTAAGAGTTTTAAAACCGTGGCACGAAAATATTTCCAAGCGGCAGGTTAAGTCTCCAAAGGTCTATATACGGGATTCAGGTATATTACATCAGCTGTTGGGAATAAGAGATCAGACATCACTTGAAGGCCATCCAAAGGTAGGTGCCTCCTGGGAGGGGTTTTGTCTTGAACAGATTATTGCAAAATATAAGCCCGGACGGGATGAGTATTTTTTCTGGTCGACGCATCAGGGCGCTGAGCTGGATCTTATGATTAAGATTGGCGATAAAAAAATAGGCTTTGAGATAAAACGAACCAGTGCACCTAAGCTTACAAAAGGCCTTAAAATTGCCATGCACGATCTTAAACTTAAAAAGCTCTACTATATAGTCCCCGGACAGCATTCCTTTGACTTGACTTCAAATGTACATGTAAGCGGGTTAGACAAACTGTTAAGCTCAGAACGAATATTGTGAATAGGCGCGTTTTTCCCTGGGCGGGTTAAAGGCAATTGGAACTGTAATTAACTAAACCAGGAATATTGCATTATTATTCCGTGCTTGGCCGCAAGGTTAAGTGCCCCGCTGAATATTAACCTGCTGTAACCCTGGCATCAGGCGCTAATTTATCAGCGAACCTCAAAATGGGCTGCTGTAGTCCATGTATTTGGTGACCAGCCGCCCAGAAGCACCCAGGGACCTGTTACTGCCCAGCGTCCAATTGAAATGCACTGCGGGCCAGTGTTTGGATCTATTGTAAATGTGACAGTATGGCTACCGGCAGGGACATTGACCACGACACTGTTGTCGGGGGAGGGGGCCGGAGGATCAAAGGCCCACAACGGTGCCCTGCCTACACTGCCTGTAACCGGAGCTCCATCAATAAGCACGTTTGTTGTTGCATACGAGGCGCTTACTTGAGCCGGATTGCAGTAGGTAGTGTAGTCTACTACCAGCTGTTCGCCAGCTTTAACCCAGACAGGAATCGCAAGAGAGCCACACCATGACACATAATTTGAATCATCCAGCGACGGACAGGTGGTTTGACAGAGAGGATCGGAAGAACAGTCGCTATCATGGCAATCAATCTTTCCATCACCGTCGTTATCTTTCCTGTCACCACAGCAGGACTCAGCAGGGTTCTGACAGGATAGAGCTGGGCTCCAGGATGTATCAGCTCCTCTAGCCGGTGCAGCACAGGCTGTGCAGGCGTTTGTCACATCAATCTGAATTGAAGCTTTGCCAAGGCTAACAGGAGTATCTCCGCCGGTTACAAATACTTCTACTGTTACGGTATCACTTCCGCTTTTTATATCGTCAGCTTTATATGTAATCGAAGGGGTAGTTTTGGATACAACACCATTGGGGCCGGGGGGATCAGTAAACCCTCCGACAGCGCCAGTGGTCGTCCAGTCGTATCTAAGCGAGCAGCTATCTGCACCCTTTACCTTTACTGATAAAGACACGCTCTGGCCAACCTGCAGTGAGGCCGACGGAGGTGTAATTTCAGGCTTGCCCAGAAAGCCGGGGTCATTTTTGGCTGGATTAACAAATCCCTGGTAACGCGTCTGGTTCTCAGCAAAAAAATCACTCGTAGAGGGATCAATTGTAGTTGAGGCATGCTTATAAGCGTCATCTGCCGAGTCCAGCTTGTTAACCATGTTCTTAAAGAACTGTTCTGCATTAAACCTGGCAAAACTGTCACCAACAGCACGGGTATAGCCGGTATAATAAGAGGCTCCTAATTTGAAAAAACTTCCTCTCAATGAAGGTTCGGAGGAAGACCAGCAACTGTTGTTAAATATGATAGTATTATCAAAATTAAGGCTGCCTAAACTCTCCAGATAGCTGCCAGTTACGGCGTAAAGCGGCAGGTTTTTGCCGGCTGAAGGGACCCATTCGTAGATTACACCCAGTCCCAGCGTTTGTAGCTTTCTGGCAATCTCTCTCAGTTCGGCTTTAGTCTTAAAAGACTTTGGATCAACAGCCTGTGAGGTTACAAATGCTGCATGCAGTCCTGCATTTTCGCCCTTAAAGCTGAAGCTAAAACCGTGACTGGCTATTACAATTGCGCCGTAACCATTGCCAAAATTCTTGACAGACGCCAGATTTGCTGAGCTTCCCTGAATAATATCGACGTTGAAGTCGGAGTGCGGACAGAGAGCGTTACTAAAAATACCGGGCAGCGTGTGCCTCTCCAGCCTGCCTATACTGGTCTCACCATTTATGGTTATGGACTGCTGGTTGTCCTCAAAAAATTCCGGATCCCATATCAGAATCTTATGGCTCTCAATTACTGTCCGTTCTTTTTCTACCTTTGCTGTCTGCTGCCATCGTGAAGCAGAGGTTGCAGCGGCTGCTGACACTCCCATGGCACAACGCATTCCGGAAGTTGCACAGGCCAGGTCTCCTGGAGTACAGCTGGGGTTAAAAAGAGGAAGCAAAGCGTGTATACCGCTATCCATTATAATCTCAATTGCCTCTTTTGTACTGCTTAAAACTGCCTCGCTTACTCCTAACAGGCTTTTAATGCCAAGAACCGTTTCTGTTTTAGCTGCAAAAGTGTTGCCAAGCCTGCTGTAATTGTCGCGCCAGCTTTGAAATGCTTTGTCCAGGGTTGGCCCAAGCGATTCAATTTGGGCCGATGTGGCAG
This sequence comes from Candidatus Dadabacteria bacterium, assembly GCA_003696425.1. Lineage (GTDB taxonomy): Bacteria > Bdellovibrionota_C > UBA2361 > UBA2361 > J046 > J046. The sequence goes on from RFHI01000186.1 coordinate 3,637, forward strand.
GCTTTAAAACTTTAATTACAATGCCGGGAGTCAGTACCTTCTTGCCATTAACTGTGGCTGATGCCACAAGTAAAATATTTCCGGGTTTTGAGACCTGAAAAGATGTTATGCAGGTGTAAATACCGTCAGATGCGGATTTATCGCCGGAAACTGTGCTGCCGTCATCTTTCATTACGCAAAGAGCAGGACCGTGTGGTTTGCCTGAGCGTAAAGCCTTATAGAGCTTTACACTTCCCGGGTCAGGACGGGTAAGTAAGGTGGCTTCAACCCTTACGCTGGAAGTTGTCCGGGCAGCCCGGCTCTTTTCCGCAGCCCCTTCAAGTATGATCGATGCTGGTACAAGTGATGGATTGGTAATAAGGCAACGCATACCTTTCTTGATTTTTCTGCTAAGTTTAAGAAGCGTATGCCTGCGTTTCTTGCCACTATGGCCGTGAATCTTTTTTAGGCCAAACATAGTGCAATCACTCTGGTTGTCGCTTCGCAAAGTAAGTGATAACGGCGACTGAAGTTGCGGGAGCGGCAAACCACTTGCTTTAAATACAATGCGATGCTTTTTAAGATCTATGCTCATTTTGGTAACACCAGGCCCCTTGTTGCCTGCTTTGTACAGCAGTATCCGGCCTGCTTTTATTTTTTTAAAATTAGAAAGTTTTACCGGCAGGCTAAGACCACTGAATTCAACTGTAAGCTGTTGAGCGCCGGAGAGAGGCAGCCCCGGTGCTAACAGCGTCGCTTTAATGGAGGTTCCTTTTGTGCGTTTTGAGGCCGCTTTAATTTGAAGAGATTTTATTGTCAGGGCCTCAAGTGGTGCAGCAGAAAAGAAAATAAGTGCAACTAACAGAGCTGTTAAACGAGGCATATCGGCTTACTTAAATAAGATTACTAATAGCAAATAGATTATCGCATAAAAGTAGTTAAATCAAACCTTTACTGGAAACTGGCAAATTTATTCCATGAAATTGTAAATCAGCCGCGGTAGGTCATAAGGAACATTATGGTTGCAGACCCTTTTACACGAGGTATTTAAGCGCTATGATTAAGGCTGTATTAGGTGACTTTATTTTAGGGATCGTAATGTCCAACTTCTGGAAATTTATCATTGTACTCTTTTTTGGCGGGTCGGTTGTCTGGCTCGGTGCAGTTGAACTGAACCGAAAATACGGTCGCGGGTCAAAGTGGCGCGCGCCAATTAAAGAGCGTACCATTATACAGGAAGAGCCCCGCTTGCCGGGGCTGGCAGGCATGCGCTGGCAGCGAGGGAGCAAAAAAAAGCCGGTTTTTAAAAGTACATCCGGCAAGACTCCGCGCGACTCGCTTACAAGGCGCGATAGGGAAGAGCTTAACTCGCTGCTCGATCAGGTGGCAAAATAAATAGAGATTTATATGAATCGCGCTATTGTTAGAGCTTTGATAATAACAGTTGTTGCCGGTTTTCTTACTGCCTGCGGTCTTGGAGCAATGGCAGTTGAATCAATAAGTGACATCGGTGCAACGCCTGCTTCGCGCAAACAGAAACTTACTAAAGACTTAAAACGCTTTCATAACGGTCTCTACTGGGGACAGGCTGGCGTGGTGCTTGGTTACGTTGTTGATGATAAACGGGACGAGTTTAAACGCGATATGATTTTAAGTAAAAAACGCGAAAAAATTGTAGATCATGAAATTGAACTGGTTGATTTCTCCGATGATGCTCGCAGTGCAGAGGTTGATGTTACCGTTAAATATTACGAGGTTCCATATTATATTGTTAAAAGCCGCCTTGAGCGCGAAGAGTGGCAGTTTTCAATGAAAGAGGGCTGGAAGATTGCGTCACGTAAAATTTTGCCGGACAGTTAAGCTGCGAACTGTCGTTGCTGCATCTTTACTGGTGCTGCTTACAGCATGCGCTGCTAAAAAACCCCCTGAAGCCCCGGTTGCTTTTCAGGATAGTGATAGTGCTCAACCGTTTGCAGTGAAAATTTTAGATGAAATTAATGACGGCAGAAACCTGCGTGTAATCGGCAGTATCAGTGCTGACAGGCCCTGGAATCCGGATAATGTAGTAGTAAGACTGGTTGGACTGGGGCAGGGGCAGGAAAAAGCTGAAAATGTATTTGCTCTGAGCGAGCGTAAGAAATCAGAAAAAAGCTCTGCCGGTAATATCGGAGCAGGTGAGCCGGTTTCGTTTGTCCTTTCAGTGCCTGCTTCAGGACTCTCCGATTATCAGCTTGAAGTGCTCTGGGGTGAAGATGCTGCTCCGTATCTTAAAAAAGAAAGCGCCCTGCTCGAAGTAAGAAACTTAAGCTACGGAATTAAGCCCTGTGCCAGTAAGCAAAATTGTGATGATTCCTACGTGCTTGAAGGAGAGCTGGTTAATACAGGGAAGAAGCTTGTAACAGCAGCGCGGCTTGGGCTTGCCTTTTACGGTGGCGGCGATAAACTTGATTTATCCGGCAAAGTTCCGGAAAATGAGCAGATAATAAAGCTTGCCGGGATTAATCTTGCTCCTGGAGAGCTTCAGCCACTAAGACTTGTACTGGAAGAAAAGCCACCGGCGGATGCCGTAAAACTTAAACCGAGATTGCGGGTGATTTCTGTTAGCACCGATTAAATATTATGGCAAAACCAGCAGTAACTGATAAAAAGGGCCAAAAGCCTGCCGGAAGGCTTTACATTAAAACTTACGGCTGCCAGATGAATGAATACGATTCTGAGAAACTGGCAGCCATACTGGAGGGATCGCACCGGCTGGTCGACACTCCCGAAGAGGCCGATCTGATCCTGATTAATACCTGCAGTGTGCGCGAAAAACCGCAGCATAAACTCTTCAGTCTCCTGGGAGAACTTAAGCCGCTAAAAAATAAAAACAGGGATCTATTAATCGGAGTAGGTGGCTGTGTTGCCCAGCAGGAAGGCGAAAATATCGTAAAACGCAGCCCGGTAGTTGATTTTGTTTTTGGCACTCATAACCTCTCACTTGTGCCTTCGCTTGTTGAGGCCAGAAAAAACGGTTCGCCTCCGCAGGTTGCTATTGATTACCGCGATGAGTGGGAAGAGCTTCCGCTTGGGTTTAGCGGTGCAGAACGCGTGTCTGTGTTTGTGTCAATCAGCCGCGGCTGCAATAAAAACTGTTCTTACTGCATTGTGCCGGTAACGCGCGGGAAAGAAGTGTCGCGCGATATAAATGAGATTGTGCGTGAAGTAAAACTGGCTGCTTACCGTGGTGCCAGAGAAGTAGTGCTCTTGGGACAGACGGTAAACTCTTACGGACTGGATCTTAAGCCGCGCATGCGATTTGCCGAGCTACTCAATAAAGTTTCAGAAGTTGACGGTATAGAGCGCATTCGCTTTACCAGCCCGCATCCGCAGGAGGTGCGAGATGATTTTATAGATCTGGTAGCAGATAATCCCAAAATATGCCGCCATATTCATATGCCGCTTCAGTCAGGAAGCGATAGAATCTTAAAGGCCATGAACCGTAATTACCGCCGCAGGCGCTATCTGGCAATAATAGATGCGCTTAAAGAGCGGGTGCCTGATATCGCAATTACAACTGATATTATAGTTGGGTTTCCCGGTGAGACCCGCCAGGATTTTGAAGAAACCCTTGATATTATGCGGCGGGTTCAATTTGATAACAGTTATTCATTTGTCTTTTCACCACGTCCCGGCACTCCGGCTGCCTCCATGGACGATCCGGATCCTTACGAACTTAAGCTTGAACGCTTAAAAGAGCTTCAGGAGCTGCAGCGCGAAATTACAGCGGGGCGGCTCTCTGCCTGGCTTGGAAAAGAAGTGGAGGTCTTAATTGATGGGGTAAGTACATCTGATAAAAATAAACTGCAGGGCAGAACTTCCCAGAATATTCTGGTGAATCTTAACCAGCAGACTCCTGAGCTTGAACCCGGCTGTTTTATTAAGGCCCGGGTGACTGAGTGCTCGCGTTACACGTTAAGGGCTGATTTTGTTGAGCTTATTGAAGCTGTTCAAAGCAAACGCCCTCCGGCCGCTAATTTACAGTTTTAAAAAGCGTTTAACAGTTCCTGGGTGCTGCTTTTGCAGCAGCAGAAGCAGGCAACTTCCGGCTTATTTTATAACAGCCTAAAATTAAAGCAGATAATAGACTTTATCAGATTTACAGGGTAAACTATAAATATATAATTAGAGGTAGTACATAATGGAGTTTTCTGATTACGGTTTGAAATATGGTAGATGAAGAAGCAATAGAGATGTTTGTCGGAGGGCTGGTGCTTGATCCCAGTACCCAGGCACCTGTAATTGTGCTTAAGGATGAGAGCGGGCAGATAAGTCTTCCGATCTGGATTGGAATTGCTGAAGCTACATCAATTGCCAGCGCCATAAAGCAGCTGAATATGGCGCGTCCGCTCACGCACGATTTAATGCATGAAATTTTTATCCAGCTCGGTGTGAATGTTGAGCGGGTTGTAATTACAGAGCTTAAAGATTCTACTTATTACGCTGAGCTAATTCTCTCTGTTGGTGATAAGGCTATTATATTAGACTCGCGTCCAAGCGATGCAATAGCAATTGCGCTCAGGGCATCTGCTCCGATATTTGTAGCTAAACAGGTGCTTGATCATGCACAGGTAGCCTTTAATGAGGCGGCAGATGCTGAAGGAGATAACGTTCCCCGCGAGGTTGAACCTCCGGAAGGCGATGAGCCGGAGGATAAAAGTAAGGATTTTCAGACAATTGATAAAGATAAATGGGATGAGCTGCTTGAAAAGCTCGATCCCGATGACTTTAAGTACAAGATGTAGCCCTGCTCTTGTAACTACCCTTTATATTAAGTATTCTTAAGCAGCCCGTTAACTCCGGGCGGGGCAGTTTTTTACCGAAAGGACATAATTTCTTATGCAGGGACAACAGATACCATCTGGCTCGCAGGAGAGTGGCAGCAAAGACTCCAAAGATCAGTCACACAGAATCTTTGAAGATCCGGCCATTAGTGAAGCGATTAAAGAAGATCCATTATTTAAGTTTCTCTCTGAATACTGGAAGCAGGTGCTGGTAATTGTTGCTGCGGCTGTCGCGATCTTTTACGGAAGAGAGGCTTATAACCGCAACTATTTAATTGCCATGCAACACGGTGGCGACCAGCTGGCAACATTAAGAAAAGAATATGCTGAATATGAAGGTATGCTGGCTGAACTGGAAGATCTTAAGACTAAGGTACAAAATCAGGCCGGCAAAAAGGACGCCAAAGCTCTAAAAGATAAAAAGTCCGAGGGCACTTCAGAGGATCAGAAAAAACTGGCCGATCTTGAAAAACGCCTGAAGGACAAAAGGGAGCAGGTGCTGGAGATGGCCGGTTATCTTGAGCAGTCGCACCCTCCTTATCCTCAAATTGGAAAGATTTATAAAGCCCTTGTAGCAAGGCACGATGGAAACCTGGAACAGCTTAAAGCCCTGCTGGGAGGGTTCAATTGGCAGCAGACACCGGAAGACGATCCGGCCCGTTTTTATGCTGAAAATGCTGCGCTGGTTCTGGCGCGTTCGCTGGTTGATGATAAAGAATCTTACTCACAGGCGCGCAGCATTTTAAAGAATCTCGCTGAAAAAGGCCTTTATGCTGCAGTTCCGGCAGCACTTACACTGGCTCGAATTTCAGCTACAGACGAGGAAAAAGCTGAAGCCCGCATGGCACTTGAGGATCTAATCAAACGCCAGCCGGAGCAGGTTGAGCTTATTGAGCCTGAGTTAAATAAGCTGAGATAAATAATACTGACGCTTGCAGAAATCTGCCGGGCTATTCCGGCCCCTGGTATTCCGGTATTGCTGTTTCTAGCTCTACTGCACCGGCTCCCTTCCGTTTTTTCTTTTTGCCCCAGACAGCCGGCGAGCCGTCTTGTTCCTGCCCGTTTATGTTTGCCTGAGCTTTTTCCTGTGCTTCTTTAAGCTCAGCCTCGCGTTTTGCCAGCTCGTTTCTGGAGGGGAAGACCCGCCTTTCAATAGCTTTTAGTGTATCAGCAACAAAGTTAATCAGACGGTCTAAAACTGTTGGAGTGTAATTTTCTCTTGCTTTACTGACTGCACCGTGACTTTCAAGGCTTACTGATGAGAGTGATTTCCCGCGGGTACTGAGCAGTTCCTCTACTGCAAGCTGGGGAGAAACTTTCCTGCCGACAGCTACGTTTTGACTGGTTTCCGCCTTTCTTTTTATTCCGACAGTGTTGGGGATGGCAGTATTAGTAAGCTCAATATCGTGAGTTGTTACAGTTTCTTTGCTGCTCTTTTTCTTGCGTACAGTTTCAGCTGCGCGGTCAACGCTGAGCTTTTCAAGCGAGTTGTCAAGCGCGTTAGTGCTTGCTGTACTTATGCCGGGTTCCAGATTCTTACTCATCAGCCTGACCAAAAAGAGCAAATTCAAGAGTTATCAACATTATAAACTTCTACGCCGCTTTACCTTAGAGATTATCACATTTTTTAACTTCTTAAGCCATATCAGCATGTTATAAATAAATTATTTCACTCTCGGAGAATGCTTACATTAAAGTTATAGCTTAAAACCTCCCTGCGGTTACCTTCCGGTGAAGCCTTATTTTAATGTAATTAATTAAATATCCTTGCTTTTTTTAGCAGTACTTTCAAAAATTACTCTATTAATATGAGCTTTTCCGTTAACGGGAAGCGAATATTTCACTCTGCAGCAAATAAGGCAAGAGGCTATTTTATATATCCTGTCTGTTTTGCAGGCAGTCTTTTTGTGAGGGTAGATAATCGAATGGAAGCAGTGAAAAAGGATATTATTCCGCCGGAGAAGTGCTGTCAGATTGAGGAGCGTCTCAGTGAGCCTGCCTGGATTTACCGCTATCAGCATGAAAAACACGGCTGGGTGCTGTGTATCGCTACGCTGGCAGAGCCACAATCAAATAAACTTTCGCTTGGCGGTTTTCGTATAGAACCTGAGGAGCGCGCAGCGCTTCCGGGCTTTTCGCCTGAGCGCGAGGCAATTGATCTGGCTATTGGTATGCAGGAAAAAGTTAGCTGGACTCATGTTACGCGGGTTGGTGGGCCGCGGGCGCTAAAAGAGCTTGATCGGATTGTTGGCGGAAAATGTGTGCTGCTACCATCAGCCGGTTCGCGTGTAGGCGAGCCGCAGGATATTGAGCTGCTTGAGTTTGCAGCTGTTTGTCTAAATGATGTAGTTGAAAGTGCGGGATTTGTGCCGGTAACCGGTCAAGATCTCGGCCACGGCACTCTTTCGGATGGTAAAACCAGCTCGCTGGAGTTTTTGCATAGCAATTTTTCCGGAGCAGTTCTTCAGGACACTTCAAAGCCTACAGCGGAAGGAAATTTTTATCTTTTACGTGGAGTGCTGAGAGCGTGCGGATTAGAGCTAGAGAATGCACGCGTAGGTTTAATCGGTTGCGGTAATATAGGCTTTAGAATCCTTGAGCGCCTGCGTGAACACAACTCCACTGTTTATGCCCTTGAGGCCCGTGAAGAGAAGCGCGCTGAGATAGAGGCGCTGGGTATATCGGTCTGGAGTCAGGATTATAAGGAGAAATTTATTGAGATGGATCTTGATGCGCTGGTGATAAATGCCAACGGCGGCACTCTTGATCCGGTAACAGTAGAGCAGATAGCTGCAAATGAGGCTATTAAAATAGTGTGCGGCTGCGAGAATCTGGTTATGCCCGACCCGTCCGGGGAGCTGGTTTTAAGGGATGCCGGAAAGATTTTTTGTCCGACAGAGCTTTGCGGCATGATGGGCTATCTTACGGCAGTTGAGGAGTATCTCTGCCGCAGGGCCGGTGAAGAGCTTGATATAAATACTCTCTTTGAAGCTGCTAAAAAACTCGAAGAAGTTGGCGAGCGCGCCGGACGCTATGCGCTGGAGGCTGAAAATCAGCCGTTATTTGAAGATGCTGTCCGGGCGGTTTGTTAGGGGGGAGGGCTATCAGGCCGGTGGGAAGATTTTTAACTAGGCTGTCTCCGGCAGATCATACGAATCAGTATTAGCCGGCTTAAAGATCCCGCTTTCGTCTTCCTCGCGTTTATCGTGCCTTAATTCGACCCGCTCTGCCAGTCTTCCGCCAAAGGGCAGCGAAAGCGGAATTGACGAGGCACTAAAGGCGGACATCTTTACAACTTTGGGAAAATAGCTGGGAGCGCTAAAATCTACCGGTTCTTTTCTCTTCGACATGACATTTCTCCCTCGTGCGCTTAGGCCCTGCTTTCTGGCAGGACATTTATATATTACAGTCTCATAAACTAATCCTTAAAAACCGGCTGACTGCTTCAAAAAAAGTAAGTATTTTTCTTAAAAGTTACAGAAAACGAGCATCTTATTAATAATTTCAGCGTCATAACAGGGCAGTCCCGCCGGTTATTCCCTTCAGGTTCAGTATTATCAGGTAGATACAGGTTAATTTTAAGGCTCTGAAGGTGCCCATGAAATGGGTTAAAATTGAATTTATCAGGAGAAGTATATGACGCCAGAGGATAGTGCGCTCAGGTCAGTTGATGAAGAAATAGCAACTGGCACTGACCCAGCAGGCGCTGATCTCAGGGATTTTAAACTGGTACAGCCCGGCCGTACAGCACCTGCCAGAGAATGGAGTTCAGCGCGTGAGTATTTGATCGAAAACGCTGCTTCTAAAGTCGGCCTCAGTAATGAACAAAAAAACTCTGTTTATGAAGCCCTAAAACAGCGCCTGAGTGATCTTTCGCCTCTGGCCCGCCGCGCTGCCAGAGAGGCGCTTAAATTAATAGGGAACGCCCTGCTCGAAACCCTGCTTGAAAAAGGACTGGAAAAAATATTTGAGCGCGGTGAACTTGAGCAGGCGCACAGGCAGATTTCTCAGACTGAAAAGCTGTACCGGATTGATGAGCTTAATGAGCGCCACCGGTTTATACCTCCGGGACAGGAGGCGAACTACTTCACAAAAATGGAGCAGCGTATTGGCAGCCCAAATGGTAATCCTGCTTTAAACAGATCGGAGCTGAAGCTGCTTGAAGCGTTGCTCTCTGAAGACAATGGTCTAGATAAGGATTTCCGTCAGACTCTGGCGCGTATTCATGTCGGTTTTATGGCCGGAAGAAACAGCGTAAGCGAGCTTCAGTACCGCGCCCGCAGTAAAATGCTTGATAGCCCAAAGATTACTGGCCCTGTTTTGGACACACTGGTAGATTACTGGCTTCGCCCCGGAGCTAAGCTTACCCGCGATGATCTTCATCTCTTAATGGATCTTGCAGAAAGAAAAGCAGGGGAGTTATCGGAAGTTAATACAGACAGATTGGCAGTCTATATTGACAAACGCAGCACAGATGAAATCGAAGAGGCAAAGCTCCGTATGCTGTACAGCAGTTTTAGCGCGGGCCCGGAAGTAGACCTTGTAGCAATTGCAGCATCTGATCGCACAACAGAAGAGCGTGCCAGAGGTCTTCTGCGGGCAGCTAAAGGCACACTCTCTGAATTGAGGCCTGAAGGCGTGATAAGCTTAAGTGAGCTTAGTAGCCTTAGGGCGCCTGACTGGAGGGCTGCTGTAGCGCGTGAGCAGGAAAAGCGTACAGCGCTTGAAAGCGGTGAGGCGCCCCCGATGGTTGAACGCGTTAACGCCAACTGGCGTATGGCTGAAGCAATAGCTCTTGCATTTCGCCTTATCGGGCGGCGCGACGCTACAGTAGCAATAATTAACGATCCGCAAATTCTTCCGGTTGGAGCGGAGTGGAAAATATTCGAAGTCCGTGATTAATTGGCCCGTTTAATAGTACTTTAAAAATAGGCTCATCTTTACCTGCTTGTTAATAGTTGTTATCTCTTTTTACTTATTGTTAGTATTGGGGCTGGCAATAATACCATATCTTTAACATACTGATTATACGGGTGCTATGAGCGAGCGAGTTGATGATCCCGAGAAGCTAGAGGCATTTCAGGCGCGAATAGATCGTGGTGACATAATAGAGCCGCGTGACTGGATGCCTGAGCGATACAGAAAGCAGTTAATCCGGATGATGTCGCAGCACGCCCACTCTGAAGTGGTTGGAATGCTGCCGGAAGGAAACTGGATAACGCGTGCGCCGAGCCTCAGGCGCAAGTTAATCCTGCTTGCAAAAATCCAGGACGAGGCCGGCCACGGACAGTACATTTACAGCGCTACAGAAACGCTTGGTGTAAGCCGTGATGAGTTAGTCGGGCAGCTTTTAAGTGGCAAAGCCAAGTATTCAAACATTTTTAATTACCCTACGCTTACCTGGGCTGATATCGGGGTAATCGGCTGGCTGGTTGATGGTGCTGCGATAGTTAACCAGACCCAGCTTGCACATACGTCTTACGGGCCGTATGCGCGTGCCATGATTCGAATCTGCAAGGAAGAAAACTTTCACAAGAAGCAGGGCTATGAGCTCTGTGCTACCATGGCAAAAGGAACCCCGGAGCAGCGCCGCATGCTGCAGGATGCTGTTAACCGCTGGTGGTGGCCGTCGCTGATGATGTTTGGGCCGTCCGACAAGGATTCGCCGCACAGCCAGGAGCTTTTGCGCTGGAGGGTGAAGCGGAAATCCAACGATGAACTGAGGCAGCGCTTTATAAACCTTACCATACCGCAGGCGCGTGCGATAAACGTAGAGATTCCCGACCCGGACTTAAAATATAACGAAGAGACTAAGAACTGGGAGATTGGGCCGATTAACTGGGATGAGTTTTTTAATGTTATTCGCGGCAATGGGCCCTGTAACCGTGAGCGCCTGGCTGCCCGCCGCAAAGCGCATGCTGACGGCGCCTGGGTCAGAGAGGCTGCCCGCGCCTATGCTGAAAAGCGTTTAAAAGCACGTCAGGCTGCCTGAATTTTTGTTATTTGAGAAGGCTGAGAAACTATGACTGAAGAAAAAACAAACGAGTGGCCGCTCTGGGAAGTATTTACTCAGGATAAAAAGGGCAGTCCGCACGTGCACTGTGGCAGCGTGCATGCGCCGGATGCCGAGATGGCACTTCAGAATGCGCGCGATGTTTATACCCGCCGCGGTGATACTTCAAGCATCTGGGTTGTGCCGTCTGAGGCAATAACGGCCAGTTCTGCTACGGACGCGGAAGTTCTCTTTGATCCTTCCGATGATAAAATTTACCGTCATCCGCAGTTTTATAAAGTTCCGCGCGGTGTGAGGATGTAAAAATGGATGAAAAGACAAAAAATGCGCTGATAGAGTTTCTTATACGCCTTGCTGATGACAGGCTGGTACTGGGACACAGGCTCTCTGAGTGGTGCGGGCATGCTCCGGAGCTTGAAGAGGATATTGCGCTTACCAACATTGCGCTTGATCTAACCGGCGAGTGTATACTTTTTTATGATGCAGCCGGCGAGCTTGAAGGGCAGGGCCGCAAGGCAGATGACTTTGCCTATTTTCGTGATGAGATAGACTTTAAGAATCTTGAGCTGGTTGAACAGCCCAATATTGATTTTGGCTATACGATTGCCAGGCAGTTTTTCTTTGATGCCTGGAGCTTTAATTTAATGCAGCTTTTAAAAGATAGCGCCTTTGAGCCGCTTTCGGCTGCAGCTTATAAAACTGTAAAAGAGGACTGTTACCACCTGCGCCACAGTGCTGAGTGGATAAAACGGTTGGGGGACGGGACTGAAGAGAGCCACGGTCGTATTCAGCAGGCTGTGGACGATCTCTGGCGGTTTACAGGCGAGATGTTTGAGATAGATGAGGTTGTTTCAGCACTTCTGCAGGCTGGCACTATACCGGCTTTGGATAATTTAAAGTCTGAATGGGATAAGACTGTAAATCAGGTATTATCTGAGGCAACACTTAAGAGACCTGAAGATGGTTATATGGCCACTGGGGCAAGATCGGGCCGCCACAGCGAGCATCTCGGGCATATGCTCTCAGAGATGCAGAGCTTACGGCGCGCTTATCCGGAGGCCAGCTGGTAACCGGCTCGGTCCTATTTGAGGGAGACTGCCTGTGCAGGAAGGTATAGTAGCACAGCAGATTTATAAAATTCTTGAAGGTGTAAAGGATCCTGAAATTCCGGCTGTAAGCATTGTTGATCTCGGCATTGTGCGTGATGTGAGGGTGACTGAAGACGGGGTTGAAGTAGTAATTACTCCGACCTATTCCGGCTGTCCGGCCATGAAGGAGATTGAAAAGAATATAATGACTGAGCTTAAACAAAACGGCTTTGGCAGCGTTTATCTTAAGACTGTGCTCAGTCCTCCCTGGAGTAGTGACTGGATAACCCCTGAGGGTCGCCGCCTGTTAAAGGAGAGCGGCATTGCGCCGCCCGGCGCAGCACAGGAACAGCTTGTTCCTTTTCCATCAAGTAATCAGCAGGTGCGTTGTCCCTACTGTGATTCAGAATATACACACGTTAAGAGTAATTTTGGTGCTACTGCCTGCAAGGCGCTCTACTATTGCGATAACTGTCAGCAGCCTTTTGAGCATTTTAAGAGTTTTTAGGCCAAACTGCTGCAACCTTTACGGCCTTCTACTACTTTGGTAACAGCCGGTAGTCTCTTTAGCATTTTAAATTTTTTTGGCTAACGTCTCCGTTTTTTCTTCTTAACTTTCTTTAAGGTTCTAAAGATCTGCGTAGCAGCATCCTTTACAGTACTCAGTTTACCTTTCATTGCCGAAGTATTTATGGTTCCGTCACTTTCAAGTGAATATTCGCTGGAAAAACCGCTGCAGTCTTTTATGATTTGGAGCACAAGTTTTGGCAGTGCTGAGCCGTTAATTTTAACCTTTTTGGCTATAAATTTTGCCTTACCCTTTTTAGTTTCCTTTTTTGAGATTTTATAACTCTTCAGTATGTAAAAGCTGTTGCTGCTCTGATCAAGCACTCTAGGCGTTAATTTACATTTTGCTCCGGCTTCACCCGGGTTAGTAATAATCATTAAAAGTTTTCCGCGTTTTGAGAGCTTCAATTTTGCAAAACCGGGGCGGGTTGGAAACGGCTTTGCAGCACTTTGCAGGCAGGCCGAGTAACTCTGAAGGTGTGTTTGAATCTCAGCTTTACTTGTATTTGAAAAGGTTAACGCTGTCGGAGCGTTTTGTAGTTCACTGTCACTCATGGCTGATTTCATTATGGTAGGCGGGTCACTGTCATCGTGGTTTGCCCCGAAATTATGGCCTATTTCGTGTGCTGTAGTAAGAGTTTTGCGATCCATTGATCCAAAGTCTTGTGTAAGTCCATAGGCCTGCTGCGGGTTTTTACAGACCGTTCCAATCCAGGCGAAGCCGACAGTGTTGCCATCCAGATCGCGGCCGGTAAAAAGGTGCCACAGGTCAGCAGCTCCAAGGTGACGGTGTTCCTCAGTATAGTTGGTAAATTCCCGCAGCAGATCCTCGGCGCCGGTCTTTGTATACGGGTCGCTTGAGGGATCAGTAAATACGTTCTGTTTTTTAAGGGTAATTGAAACTCCAAGCTGTGCGGTATAAATCTGCTCGACTGCGTTAACAATTGCAGCAATTGCGCTGTTACTGTTTGCACCGTTAGTCTGGAAGAATTCACCGTCAGCATCGGTAGCAAGTTCCAGGTCAAGTGTTCCGGCCGGGAGGGCAGCTGCTTTTATATTTTCAGCTAGGCTGGTGGCAGGCAGCTCCGGCACGCTGCAGGCAGCAAAGAGGCTGCGGTAGGGCTGGTGGCTGAGATTTCCCTGCGGTTCGATCCGGCCATTGTCAGCTATATCAAAACTGGCTGTAAAGATTCTCTTTCCGCGTCTTCCGGCAAAGTGCAGATTAAGTTTGCCGTCAATAATATCGCCTGCCAGCTGTGTTACACCGGCGCTGTAGCGCATTCTGTAAAGGCTTTTGCCGGTAAGCAGTTTAAATGATGCCGGGTAACACGGCACCGAGCGGTTACCGTCGTAGGTACATTCTGTATTTGCCGGCGGTTTGATTTTGACGCGATATGCGTGGAGTCCAGCCGGAGTTGTAAGCCAGATCCTGGCAGAGCCTGTTTTTGACTGCCGCAGCAGGGCTGTAAGTTCAGCAGCATTTCTAAGCTCTGTTTTGTATGGCGAGCGCACTTCTGATACTACAGGGAGCGGGAGAAGAATTAATGTTACCAGGGCAATCTTAAAAGAGCGCATATTCATAACACCTCCTGCTCGGTTTAATCGTCTGAACTGGACTTGTTATAACGCCGTAACGTTCTAATTTCAATGCTAAAGTTTAGCGGGGTGAGAGCCCGGGTTATTGCGTTTTGTATAATTGCATGAAACTAGCCCTCTACCAGGCTGGTATTTTTCTTTCAGCCCCACCCACTCCGCCCCGGCTTACGCCGGGTGCTACGAGGGGCACACTTCGCCCCTGTTGTTGATAAGGTTTTGCTTAAAGTTAAAGTGTGGCCTGCCACACGTAGCACCTGTCGTAAGACAGGGCGAAGTGTGGATGCGCCGGGTGGGCTATGCTTATAGCGATATCAAAAGAAGATATATCAGTAGATGCGCTGTTCATGAAAATTACTATACAGATATGAGTAATGCTTGTCCAGCTATAGGGGGGTATTTTCGGAGGTTCACCCGAAAAGGTATGTATAAGCCGTAGAGGGAGCGGCATGTTGAAGTGATTTTGCATTGCATACGGCAATCGTATAGGTCTACGTCGACGTTTTTTTCGTTTACGTAGCCGTATACGTCGACGAAATACGAAACCGTGGACGTATATGAATTATTTAGGTGCCAACTTTGACAGCATTTGAGCAATTTTTACTAGCAGTATTTTTTTGTTTCTTTATGTTTCTAAAATCGGCAATTTTTAGAATAGCGAGAGAGTCTATAATTGAATCGCATTCGAGGGCTGAGCCTCAACTCTCACATCGGTTAAGCTTTGCAAGCGCTCCGGCATCTACCAGATCGTGAGCCAGTACATAACAGCATACCCGCCTACAACCAGGAATTTAACCTTTTTTTCTGTAAATATTCTCAACAGATCTTTGAAATCTGAGTTCATCTAAATCTCTTCCCTTGATTTTATGAGCCTCTACTACCAGCTCCCAGGCCACTCTAAAGCGTTCTTCGTTGCCTAGTTTATCCCAGGCGGCGTATTCAGCCGTCTTGTCATCATCCTCGCCGAGCCTGCCCATGCGGGTAAACCAATTCTTTTTGTCGCCCATATTTACTATTATCGCATAGTTAGGCGGGTGCTACAATAAGATATCAATATCCTGTGTTACTCCTGGCTCCCCCCGGTGTTGAACCGCCAGACCTCCCAATAAAGCAGAAGCTCCACTGCTGCTTCTCAGGAAATTGTTGCAGTTCTAACGCGGCAGCCGGCAAGTCATTTATTGGCCTGTCGTAGTTGGGAAAATATTCGTTGTTGCTCAATTAGCCCGGAGTAAGGTGCAGGGGTGCTTTTACGGATAGCCCAGTTGAAGCAGCTCTCAAGCCGCTTAAGAACTACCTGAGTGTCAGTATTCTTAAGTTCGCTTAATCGTATATCTTCAAGCAGCGGTCCGGCTTTCTTCCAGGCTGCTACCCGGCGAGCTAATATTGAATCTCTGTCAGCGGTAGTGCTCATATATTTTTTGTACCATAACTGCGAAATTGCTGCATATATATGAGTACGCCCGGCGCAAGCCGGGTGTACTCATCCCCTATCAGCGATAACGCTGTGGGCTTTACCCTAGCACTATGAAGTCTGCCCCCGGAGGTCTAAGAGCGTCGCTCCTCTTTCTTCCAATATTTGCGGTAATAGAGCTTTACTGCAGCCAGTAAACTGGCTGCATTTATAAAAAATTGCGGGGGAGCTGTTATTGTAGCCTGTTAGCGGTTAATATCCTTTGGAAAATCGTAACTTTAGTGATAAAATACCGCGGTTTCACAGAGCAGCTTGAGTATCGCCCGAAAGGGTATAAAATTACCGTGTGGTAAAAACCCGTAAGGAAGGTAGATACTAGATTGCAACCGGTTTTACCGGTTGCACTAAGGGAGGCTTACAGAAAATGGCTGAAAGGGCGGGAAAAAATACAGTTAATATACTAATAGCACTAGTACTGTGCTTTATTGCATCGACGGTAAGTGCAGAGTTTAAGGTTAAGTACGACCCTGTAACAGGCAAACCTTTACATTTTATAACTGATAAAAAAGCTGCGCCGAA
>RFHI01000187.1 GCA_003696425.1 Candidatus Dadabacteria bacterium
CCTTTATATCTCATATTTAAAAGACAGCGCCTTATTTCATCCGATGTTAAGCCACACTCTTCAATTGCACGCTTAACCATGTAAACAGAATCATAAGCCTTAGCGGATGCATAAATAGGTTTGATAGCAAAATGTTTTTCATAGCTAGCGGCGAAGTTTTTAGCTGCTTCAGTTAACTCACCGGCTTCACTTTCGTCAAAGGAAAAGTAGTCAACGGTTACCAGGCCTTCTGCAATATTAGGATTTTTTAGAACAACCTGATCATACCGTAAAGAAGGCCCAAATATAAGACGATCATACATGCCGACTTCCTTCGACTGCTTTAAAAAAGTATATGTTGGTGCACCTTCCAAGAGAAATACTACTATTCTATCAACATGCTGCGATTTTAATTTGATTAAAAGTGTCCTAAAATCCAGATCCTGCGGGTTAAGTTCAATTTCTTTCCAGACAGGCCTTCCGGCCCTTTGCATAAGCTCTTTAAAGCCATCTGCCAGCGAACGGTAGAACGCATTGGTTGATACCAACAGCGCAATCTTTTTCTGGTTAAGCCCGGCAACATATTCAGCAAGTGGGCGAACAGCCTCTTTATGCGGCGGCAGCATGGTAAAGACATATTTTTTGCCGGTTACAAGATTCTTCTTGTAACCGCTGGCTGTTATCATAACAATTTTGTGAGATTCGGCTATCGGCGCTGCAATTTCAGAAAATTCAGCCCAGTTCGGCCCAAGCAGTACAACCGGATGTTTAGTGGCTATTATTCGTTTTAATGCCGTAGCTGTATTTTTCAGATCTGATCCGTTGTCTTCAATGGTAAGCTCAATTTTTCGGCCTTTAATACCGCCGGCCGCATTGATTTCATTGACAGCAAGGCTAATCCCGTTGACCTCGGCTTTGCCGCCAACAGCGCCAAAACCGGTAAGAGAAAAGACCCCGGCAATTCGAATATTATTATCTTCAATGTTCTGAGCAACGGTACTGGTAGCCGGGAAAACAGCCAAAAGAAAAGACGCAATAATTAATAATTTCATAAGTTGCAATTTAATCCTTCCCCCAAATTCCAGCTATATGCTCCAGTTTGTCTGTTATTGCAGTAAAGAAAATGTATCATTTGACCCGCGGGCTGTTCAAGCTTAATGCTCAATATGCCCGGCTCTGAAGAGTCTTGCGGTTTCAGCGTATGTTTCAAGAAATTTCTCAAGGGTATGCTGAAATTGTATGCGCTCTTGAGGCGGAATTTTTGTTATTTGATCTTGGGCGGCTCTGATTGCTTTAGCTGCATCGGTGGAAACTTCAGTAATGACGCCTTCTGTTAAAAGCCCATTATAGCGAGCCAGTTCATTTGCCTCTTCAAAGCGTCTGGCTTTAAAATATGAGCGCAGCACTTCGGCGGCTGCCTCCTCAAAAATTTCGATTCCGTCAGGAAATTCACCCCGTTCTCTAATTACTTGGGGACGCAAGTGACGGTCTTCAAGCATATCTTTGAAGCGAGTCAACAACGTCTGCTCATATACAGGACCAGATAAAATAGAACTGTTTAGTGCTGATACTGACTGTACATCTACGTAAGCTCCAGAGGCGATTCTGCCATAGACTGATTCACGTAATGCCTGCCTTGCTTCGATATTATTTCCCTGACGATTTCGCAAGAAGTCTGGAAGTGAATCAAGGCCGTACTCATACATAAAAGAATGTACAGCTGAATAGCGCCCGTTGCTGATTAATGTCAATATGCCACGTTCAACAGCCAGTTTATAATTTTCTGTTTCGCTAAAACCGGGGAGAAGTCTATCAGCTACCTGTTGCACCACGTTTTTCTGGGCAGAGTCGTTTACAGCAGTCCTGCCGGAAGATATATGGTGAATTAATACTGCTTCAACAGCTTTCTGAACCGTTGAGCTGGAGAAAACCTCTTTTGGAATATCGGTAAGCAATGGCATAACGGTTTCGCTAATACGTGCTGGCGAGGATCCAGCGATAAGCCGACTAATAGCCCTTTCAAGTGATGGTAAAGTTTGTTCAGCCGGAAGGTCACCAATATGTTTTTTTACGTAGTTATTAAAAGCATGCAAAGAATCTTCCAAGACTCTAATAAATGATTGCCCGCGGGTTTCGTTTGCTGGAATTGGCGGTTCTTTTCCATCTACTGAAATTCCTTTTAAAGTCTGGCGAACATCAATTCGCTCTTCTATGTTGTTAAAGAGGATATGATTTATTACGTCTTCAAATTCAGCTGAAACAGTCTCAGCTTTAGGTTCAGAGGATGCTCTGTCTTTAGGGGGTTCTAGTTGTGCCATTTACTACTGCTTAACTCTTAATTTTTTTACTTTTCAACAGACATCAGCAACAACTGGTAATTCACATACACTAAAGAGGCCACAAGCACGATTACTAGAAATCGTGCCTGCACTCTGTAAACGTAATTTAAGAAAAAAGAGCGGACTACCAGAAGAGTCTGTTGAAACTTAATATTATCATTTTTTAAAGACCAACTCCAGCTAAACGTCTGTGGCACAGCTTATGTTGCTGCCACGCTGACAACCTAAATAGCCCAAGTAGTACAATAGGTTAGCGACATAAAGTTTTTAAGGCGGTCTGGCAAAACTTCTTGCCCTTCTGCTTCTATCGAGGGGCTGTGCTCTCAAGTTTAGCTGGGCTATGCTTTATAAGTTTGGAAGAGTTGAAACTACTACGAGCAACAGATCAATCCTTTTTTGTTAACTCTAAAGCAAAGATAAGAGAAGTTTAGAATAGCTTCCTAACACCTGGAGGATTACGCTTAGTCTATATATGCTGCAATTCTTGCCCATATTTTCATTAGTGGGGTCTTATTTCCAGAGTGTAAAATATCCTCAGGCATAAGCCCTAAAGGACCAGATATGACTTTCAACGCCTTTGCTCTTTCACTTTGCTTAAGACGATCCATTTTTGTGGCAACAGCTATTACAGGAATGTTATTAGAAAGACACAACTCATAAAGGGCAAGTTCATCATCTTCAGGTTTGCGTTTTGAGTCAATTAACAAAATCAGCGCACGCAGATTGTTGCCAGTCGTGCAGTATTTAACTATCAGCCTACTTATACTTTCACGCTGCTGTTTTGAAAAACTTGCGTAACCAAACCCGGGAAGATCGACAAGATGAAGAGCAAAATTTTTTAGATGAGCTCCACTAAGGTTGATTCTATAAAAGTTAAGCTCACGGGTTCTACCGGGTTTTGAGCCAGTACGGGCCAATTCTTTACGCTGACAGAGGCGGTTAATTAGGGTTGATTTCCCAACGTTAGAACGGCCGGCAAAGGCAAACTCAGGAATTTTGCCGCCTGGAAGATCTTTAAGAGATCTAACGCCCTTTATAAACTCGGCGCTATGAACAGTAAAAGCTTGCATCGTTGCCCTAGTTGATTAAGATTGGCGTTGGCGCAAGGTTGGCAACGCCAATTTTCACTAACTGGCTGCTAATTCTCTTTTTTTTCTTCCAGCTTTCTTACTCGGCGACCCAGCCAGAAGAGATAAGCAGCCAGAAGCATCCAGATAACGGTATAGCCCCAGAAAAGACTCGGAAATGTATCTACAGCACTGGTCATTGTTGTTCCTCAAGAAAAGCAATTTTAGCCCTTAGCCAGATAAGATAAAACTGAAATAGCACCAGACCTCCCATGGCAATAAACATAGCTTTTATAAAGTCTGGATGCTTCAGCCCTCTTTTTGCAACCACTTCAGGATGAAGCTGGGCGACCGCCGGCAGTAACTTAATCGAAAAAACCACGATTGGTACGGTTACCGCTCCTATTATCCCTAAAACCGCAGCATGACGAGCTGTGTTTTTACTGTCACCAAATATACGTATAACATTAAGTGCAAGCGCTATTAACCACAGCAAAAGAAAGCTTACCAGTCTAGGCTCCCAGCGAAACCAGGTATTCCAGGCGGCTTTTCCCCAGATCATTCCTGAAAGTAAAACAATTGTGCAAAAAACAAATCCTACTTCTGCTCCCGCACGTCCGAACAGGTCTGCTTTTTTATAATCGGTAAAAAGATACACAATGCTGGCAGTCAGCACTATTGCAAATGAGCAGTAGCAGGCGATAGCGCTACCTACATGAAAATAAAAGATACGCTGAACAGGTCCCATGATTTTTTCATTAGGCACAACCATAAAAATCATGTAATTTGCGTAACTGATCAGGATAAACGCCAATAAAAATACTGCGTTTGCCAGCTTGCTTGTTTTAGTAAAGAGGGTACTGTCTGTCATTATTCCCGTACTACGAATTCGTATAAATTAATTCCAAACAAAATATAAAGCAGATCAAGGCCGATAAGCAGCGAGAGCCAAACTGATCCAGGATCGAAGTTTTGATCTACTACAATGTCCGCAGTTAACTCAAGCGCAGAAAAAAACAGTGGAAAAAGAAGCGGCAAAAGGATCAATGGCAGCAGTAAATCACGCAGTCTTGCAGTCATCGTCATGGCTGCTAGCAGGGAGGAGAGCGCTGCATATCCAATAATTACTAAAAACGAGATTATTATAAGTGTTATTAGGTCACTAAACAGACTAATGTTCAGCAAAATACCGAGCGAAGCCAGTGTAATACATTGCCCGGCCAGCATGATTATCGAAGTTATAACCACTTTCGATATATATATTTTCCAGGGAGAAGTTCCTGCAAGCAGCAGCCCCTGCAGTGCACAATTGGCCTGTTCGTAGTCATAGCTTCTGCTGACCGAAACTGTAGCAGCCATCAGAAACACAACCCATAGAGCTGCCGGCAAAAGTGCTTCGACCTGCCCCGCTCTCAGATATGCAGATTGTATTCCTAGACTTAAAATGACGGAGAGTAACAGTGACAGGGAAAATAATACCACAAGCGTCTCTCTGCTTCGTAGCTCCGAGAGCAGGTCTTTTTTCAGTAGGGCAAAAAGTACTTTCATAAGACACAAAGCTTTGTTGTCATAACTGTGGCGCTAACTATGGCAAATTTCATATAGACTATCTATTTTTGCTGCCAGCACAAAATCATTTTCTGTTAGTCCGTTTAGTGCGTGAGTCCAAATCTTTATATCTACTTTGCCCCAGCTAAGGTAAATATCGGGATGGTGACCCTCTTTTTCTGCAAGTTCACCAACTTCATTGACCCACTTAAGCGCTGAAGCAAAGTCCTCAAATTTGTAACTTTTAAATAAGTGATGCTCATCAATAATTTCCCAATTATTCAGCTGTTGTAAAAGCTCTTTCTGCAGGTACTTATCAAGTGCCTGTCCGATTCCTTCGCAGGGCATACATTTTTTATCTTTTAATGAGCTTTTCATCTCGTGAGACTAAAGTATTGAAGTTATCGTTAGTCAGTAGATCTTATAAAGAAAAGTCGTATACTACCAGCTAACTAAACGGGATGTATTTTTAAATAGTTATCTGGTCGAGAGTGTTATCCCAGGTTCTTAAGATATTCGAGGAGCTCTATTGCCGCAGCGTTATCGGGAAAGTTTCTTGCTTCTTCAGACAATGCTGTAACAGCCTCCTGATAAAGCTTAAGCTCAGCCAGGCAAATGCCCTTCACGTATGATAGATCACGAACATTAATTTCGTAACTTTCGGCTTGTTCTATAATCGTCAACGCTTCCTGGCTACTGCCGGCCTTTAACCTGTCGAGAGCCTTATTAATAAGCTGATTTACAATAAGCTCAGGTTGTTTAGTGTGACCTTTGGTCAAAGAACCTCTTTTCATCTGCGTAGTTGATTTCTTTTTTAGATAATCTTCACAGATATCGATAAACCATTTTACTCTGTTAGTCATTGAGTGGTCCCGCAGACAGCGTTTTTGACCACTCTTCGCTATCTCTTTACGTGCTTCCTCGTGTTCTAGGTAGTATGTTATTTTTTCGAGCAGCTCTTCGGATGAGCTGTACGTTACCACTTCACGTTCCGGCTCAAAGTTCTCTTTTAGATCCGGGTGAGCTTCGGTAAACAGTAGCGCTCCAGCTCCTGTGGCTTCAAATTCACGCATGTTACCTGGCGCCGATTTTTGAAAGTCGCCGATTCCGTTAAAACATATTTTGCCGCTGGCAATTACACGAAACATCGCAAGGCCGAAGCGTTCACCTTTATTAAACTTTTGTACAATAGGCGGGATCGGAACCTCCTTAGTGTCCAAGAGGTAAAAACAAGGTTTAAAAGCACTGCCGTCATCTGAGGCCTGCGCAATTAACTCAATGTTTTTGTTTCGTAGCAGATGCTGGCGGGACCAGCCACCTGTAAATACTATGTCGTACTCGACAGGCTGATCCTCTATCCTTTTAAGAAGTTCTACCGGAAATCCCGGCAAAAAATGAGCAACCGATTTTGCTCCATGCCTAAGCGCGGTTTGCCGGCCTTCTTCACGGCTGGATAACATAAAATCAAATTCGCTAAAGTCAGCATCAGCCGGGACAACACCAGCTCTCCAGCCACCAATTAGGCGGGGTTTCCAGTTAAGTGTTCTGGTGAAGCGGCTGTCAAAGCCAATTGGGTGACTGATATATAAAATTTCAGGCTTAAAAGACTCTATCTGATGTCTTAAAATATCGTGCTGCCAGGTATAAGGATTAAGCTCTGTTATTCCATTCTCTTTACACCAGGCGATTTGCAGTGGGGCACAATTAGCCACTGTAAACATGGTTTCATATCCAAGCTCGGCGATATACGGAATCAGCAAGTGTCCTATTGAAAAAGCATCTGCAAGCAGTTCATTCAGCTGTTGAGCGAAGGGGGCTTCAGCCAGATTCGGTCTCTGCTGGTAGAACGAGTTGAGATAGTCTTCATAAAAGTGGTGAAATTGCATTATTTTCATTTTAGCTTTGCTCTTTAAGATCTTAACCTGTCAGCTTAAGAAAACAGGCAGTGTTTATAGTTATAAAGCAATCAACAGATAAGAGATCGCTAATTACTAACTGTAACTTATCTGGTGTTCCTCAAAAAGAATTTTTGCAGGAAGCTAAGGGGTTGATTTATCAGGGCTTAAAAAATCCAATAAATGGGCAGACAGAGCTCACGGTAGGGAGATAATGAGTTTTACCTAATCACACCTGAATCTGATACTCCTTAACTTTATTCAGTAGCGTTTTATAGCTTACCCCCAGTATCTCGGCGGCCTTTGTTTTATTTCCCATGGTCTGGTTAAGGATCTTACGAATTGCTTCGCGCTCTGCTTTCCTGGCCGCCCGCCCTGCAATTTCAGGGAGTGTGCAGGCAGTTTCCTGAATAGCATCAAAGTCAAAGCTTAAGTTAATGCCGAGATGTTCGAGTCTAATGGTATCCTCAGCAAGAATGACAGCCCGTTCTATTACATTTTCCAGCTCACGGGCATTGCCGGGCCAGTGGTAAGATCGCATTATTTCACGGGCGTCACTGTCAAGTTTAAGCCCGTGTTTTCCGGTTACGTTACAGAAATAGTTAATATAGTAATCAGCCAGTAAATCAATATCCTGCTTTCTTTCTCTTAAAGGTGGGATTTCAAGAGTTATTACCGCCAGCCGGTAATAAAAATCCTCGCGTAACTTTTTATCCCTAATGGCTTCTTCAACTTTAACGTTAGTTGCTGAGATTATACGCGGGTTGACTTTAATTGTTTTTACACCACCAACTCTTTTTATCTCACGCTCCTGCAGTGCGCGAAGTAATTTTACCTGCAGAGCCGCGGGCATATCACCAATTTCATCCAGAAATATTGTGCCCTCCGAAGCAAGCTCCAAAACCCCGACCCTTGTCTGAGTGGCACCAGTGAATGCTCCGGCTTCATGCCCGAAAAATTCGCTTTCCAGAAGCTCCGATGGCATGGCTGCGCAGTTTACAGCTACAAACGGTTGTCCCGCGCGTGGGCTGTGATCATGTATGTAGCGGGCGATAAGTTCTTTTCCGGTACCGCTTTCCCCCAGGATCATTACTGAGCTGTCAAAGGCTGCGGCCTTCTTAGCATGTTTTAAAACTCTCTGTGTAGCCGGATTTTCCGTAAGAAAGCTCCTTTCCCGTTTCGTACGGGTTCCAAGGTTGCGATCGATAATGCGTTTATGAGAAATAACTTCTTTAATTACAGTGCAGAGCACCTGTGGCTCAAAGGGCTTGGTCAGGAAATCGTTAGCGCCTTCTTTCATAGCTGCAACAGCGATATCAATTGAGCCAAAGGCAGTCATTATGATGTAGGGAGTACGGGTATTATTTTTCCTGAACTCTGTAAGCAGTTCAATGCCATTCATGCCGGGCAGTTTAAAGTCTGCCAGGATGCAGTCGTATTGGTTCTCCTTAAAGCAGTTGAGAGCCTCTTCAGCCGACGACACAGCATCAACAGAGTAACCTTTAGCTTGAAGGACAGCGGAGAGAACATCTCGCAAACTGTCGGCATCTTCTACAATCAGTAGCTTTTCCATAAAATTTTAACCGGTAGATCGTATGCCTGCCTAATAGGCTATTTACGGTAAAGTTAAACTGCGGCAAGACCCGTCTGACTCCATGGGCCTGGAGCTTTTTTAATCTTACAGGTAAGTTATCGACCGTAATTTAGGGCTTCTTGAGCATCAAACCAGTCGGACTGAATAGAATTAGCCTATAATTACAGTCAGTTGCGCTGGTTTTAGTCTGAACATAACTGATCTTTGATTGACGGTACAGGGCGATTGAAGATCTCTCCAATTTTTGCATATGCAGTGCCGCCCATACGGGCTACCGGTTTTACTGCTTCGGGGAGAATCTTTCCATCATGCCATGCCTTTTTCCAGATATGGGCGAGGACTATCTCCCCTATCACCAGAGTTGAAGATCCGGGAGAGCCGTCGCCTATCTGAACTGTCTCATACAGCTTACACTCAAACTGAATAGCAGATTCTTTTACCCGCGCTGGTTTAACTAGTTGAGATGGTAGCGCGGTTAAGCCCACTGCATTTAACTCGTCAATCTCTGAGGGGTATTCTGCGGCGGTATATACAAGCGGCTCAATTAGCCATTCATTTGCGGAGTTTACCACAAATTCGCCCGTATCTTTTATGTTTTGCAGAGTGTGCTTATACTTATTCTCTTCTCGCTGTGCTATGGAAATAACAAGAGCTGGAGGATTGCTTGACACTCCGTTGAAGAAACTAAAGGGGGCTAAGTTACCAATTCCGTCGACGCTTACTGTACTTACAAAAGCAATCGGCCTCGGTATGATTGCACCTATTAAAAGTTTATACACAGATTTGGTATCTGCCTGTGTCGGATTAAAGGTAACAAAATTGTCAACAGGTGATTCAACAGGAAATCCCGGCTTCCAGCTTGAAGATTCAGGCATATGTTCCTCTGCTTTTTTGGTTATGCTAGTTATGCTTTAAGAGGCTGATATTGCCTTAAATTCACAGAATAGGCAACCACAATATATCAGATTTAGTATTGCCGTTTTTACGATACGCTAAGCTACTTGACGAGTTTTGATCACAGGATAACTCTGATAGACTTCTAATTTTCTAGAGAGCAAATAGTTTTTTTGGAAGTAAAAGTTGTCTGAATATTTTTTAGGAATAACTATCGTACTGGTGCTGGGTATCTTTGCCCAGTGGGTGGCCTGGGCTTTTCGGCTACCCTCAATTCTGCTGTTGCTGCTAACTGGTATTTTGGTAGGGCCAATCTTAGGCTGGATCGATCCTGACAGGCTTTTTGCAGATCTTCTGTTTCCCGTAATTTCGCTGTCCGTTGCAGTAATCCTTTACGAAGGGGGGCTTACCCTCAGATTCCGGGATGTCCGGCGTGTCCGCGGCAGTGTGTTTGCTCTGATAAGTATAGGTATGCTGATAACCTGGCTGGTCGGATCATGGGGCGCACAGGCCCTGCTCGGCTTTAAATTTGAAATGGCTGTGCTGTTAGGGGCTCTTCTAACAGTGAGCGGTCCGACTGTTATCATTCCGCTTTTAAGACACGTAAGGCCTGCCGCACCGCTTGGCGCAATCTTGCGTTGGGAAGGAATTCTAATTGATCCAGTAGGAGCTTTAATGGCGGTGCTGGTGCTTGAAGCTATTCTCGATGGCAGCTTTGAGTCAGCTTCACTGGCAATTATTCAGGGAGCACTCTATACGCTTCTAGTAGGATCGGTTTTGGGGGCCGCCGGTGCACTGATTATGATTCTACTTTTAAGAAGATACTGGCTTCCGGATTACCTGCATAATCCTGTGTCACTTATGATTTTATTTATCATTTACGCCCTTTCAAACTATTTACGGCCTGAATCAGGGCTACTGGCTGCAACAGTAATGGGCATGGTGCTTGCCAACTGGAAGGGTGTTGTAGTCCAGCATATTGTTGAATTCAAAGAAAACTTAAGGGTTCTGCTTATTTCGTCTCTGTTTATAGTGTTGGGGGCTCGTCTGAAGCTTGAAGATCTTTCCCTCATCGATTTTAACAGCGTACTTTTTCTGTTGCTCTTAATTTTTGTTGCACGACCGATAGCAGTGTTTGCTTCAACAGCACTTTCGAAATTATCATGGCGTGAAAAGCTTTTTCTAAGCTTTGTTGCCCCCAGGGGTATAGTAGCAGCTGCAGTATCTTCTCTTTTTGCATTGGAGTTATCACATAGTGGCGTCGCTGGAGCAGAGCTTCTGGTTTACGACGTGTTTTTTGTGATTATAGGTACCGTTGCCTTTTACGGATTTTTAGCAACACCAATAGCTACTTTACTTGGTGTTCGTCTTAAAAATCCGCAGGGCGCTGTAATTGTAGGTGGGCATCTATTTGCACGTGAAATTGCCAGAGCTCTAAACCAGGAGAACTTTAGAACTGTAATAATTGATGCTAATTACAATAATATTCTGGATGCAAAATCCGAAGGGCTTGAAGTTTACCACGGAAATGTACTTTCTGAGCACATTATTGATGAGTTGGACTTAAATGGAATTGGAAAACTCTTTGCATTAACCCGCAACGATGATGCTAATTCACTTGCAGCTCTTCATTTTATTGAAGAGTTTGGCAGGAGCGAGGTGTATCAGCTTGCTTCCGCTGATAGCAGTCAAAGTGGCAACGACGCAAGTGCCATTTATCTCAGAGGCAGAATATTATTTGACAGGCCAGTTCATTTTAACGATTTGAAGGAAGCATTTGAAAGAGGAGCTAAAATTAAAACAACCACACTGAGCGAGCAGTATGGTTTTGAGGAGTTTAAAAACGATCACGGTGACAATGCACTGCCGCTTTTTCTGATTAATGAGAATGAGCTTTTGGTATTTACGGAGAGTGGAAAGTTAAAGCCCCGGCCAGGCAGTAAGCTGGTGTATGTTGATTTGAGGGGGGAGTAGCGCCATATCGTCCGCCTCCGCCACTTCGCCCGCCTTCGTTCCTCCGGCGGGCGTAGCGTGCTACGGTGGATGCTATCGCACTTGTTCGCTTCGCTCACTGGCGCGCACAAAGCTATTGATACTTCTCACTTCTGCCCGCCTTCGCCGCTTCGCCTGCCTGCGGCAGTCGCAGCGTGCTACGTCGGGCGCCATATCACTTGTTCGCTTCGCTCACTGCGTGATATGGCGGAGAGAGGGGGATTCGAACCCCCGATACGCTTTCACGTATACACGCTTTCCAAGCGTGCGCCTTCAGCCACTCGGCCACCTCTCCCTTGCTGATAAACAAGTAGAAATACCCATTAAAAAAGAAAATGATGCCTCATAATTCCTGCGGGGCAGAGAGTTCGAATCCCCCCTATATTATCAGCCCGCCTTCGCCGCTTCGCCTGCCTGCGGCAGCCGCAGCGTGATATGGCGGAGAGGAAGGGATTCGTAATTCGCATACGCGAATTACATTCGAATCCGTATTGTCCCTGCGGGGCAGAGGGTTCGAATCCCTCCATTCCACCACCTGTTTCTGCCTACAAACGTCAGTGCCAAAAGCCAAATTTACAACTGGCGGAGAGGAAGGGATTCGAACCCTCGGTACGGTTTCCCGTACACTCGCTTAGCAGGCGAGCACCTTCAGCCACTCGGTCACCTCTCCGCTTTAGTTAACAGTCATAAACTGCTCAATAAAACAGAGATATTAATGGCTGGAGAGTTAATCCATTTATCGTTCGAAGCCGTACTTTCCCTGCGGGGCAGGGGGTTCGAATCCCCCATTCCCTATATTATCAGCCTGCCTGCGGCAGTCGCAGCGTGCTACGTCGGACGCCATATCACCTGTTCGCTTCGCTCACTTCGTGATATGGCGGAAGGAGAGGGATTCGAACCCCCGGACCCCGTTAAGGGTCTCTGGTTTTCAAGACCAGCGCCTTCAACCACTCGGCCATCCTTCCGCTTGTCACCTGTGCGACCAATTCATAAAACTATCTTAAAATTTTAATAGATCGCAAGATGAACTCGCACTATATTATGAACAGATAGAAACGCTCAAGGCAACATAGTCCATGTTTATGGCTGCTTATAACAGGCTGTAATTTCGAGTTTTTTGCTTGAGCTGTGCCCGCTTTATAAGGTTAATACAGCACCGACATATTTTGCCAATTTAAGGTTAATCTGATAGTTATTCACTGTTTAAATGTTGGGCAATTATGGCAGCCCCACACGAATGCGCCCTTAGCTCAGTTGGATTAGAGCGTCTGGCTACGAACCAGAAGGTCGGGAGTTCGAATCTCTCAGGGCGCGCTTGTCAACTTAAAAAATACAGAGAGACTAGCCTGCTCCTGTAAGTCACTTTTCAAAAGCGCATCAAACCAATGAATGTTTCAATAGAATTTAATCAATACTTAATGAAAGAAGCCTTAAAAGAAGCTCAGCTGGCCTTCCTGTCTGGTGAAGTGCCGGTTGGCGCTGTGGTGGCCTTTCGCGGCGAAATTATTGCCCGTGCCCATAACCGGGTTGAAGAACTGGGAATGGCCTGTGCTCATGCTGAGATGCTGGCAATTGAAGATGCATCACGGGAACTGGGCAACTGGCGCCTAAGCGATTGCGTGCTTTGCGTTACTCTTGAACCGTGTTCCATGTGTATAGGCGCAATCAGACTGGCAAGAATCCCACTGATTGTTTATGGTGCCAGGGATGAAAGGCTTGGCGCCTGCGGCTCTCTTTATGATCTTTCACTCGATCCTAGGCTGGGTTCTCCTCCCCGCGTAATTTCAGGAGTTCAGCACGATGAGTGCGTTAATCTAATGAAAGAGTTTTTTAAAGAACAGAGAAAAAACTCCACAAAAGAAAAGATCTTAGACGAAAAACAGCCAGCCGGTTTGATACCGCCCGGATTTATGCTTTAGGCGCTTAACAATTTAAGCGTACGGAGAGATGGCAGAGTGGTTGATTGCGCTTGATTCGAAATCAAGTATACGTGAAAGCGTATCGGGGGTTCGAATCCCCCTCTCTCCGCCATATCACGCAGTGAGCGAAGCGAACAAGTGCGATAGCATCCACCGTAGCACGCTTTCGCCCGCCGGAGGAACGAAGGCGGGCGAAGTGGCGAAGGCGGGCAGAAGTGAGAAGTATCAATAGCTTTGTGCGCGCCACTGAGCGAAGCGAGCAAGTGCTTCAGTATCTCGCCGTAGACTGCGTAGAAGTGGAGGTAAATGACAAGCCCTTACTTCCCAATACAAAACTTTGAAAAAATTCTGCCCAGAATATCTTCAGTGGTGGTTATGCCGATAAGTTCCTCAAGTGCAGTAAGTGCTATCCTCAGTTCCGAGGATACAAGCTCCAGAGGAAGGGAGTCCTTAAAGGCATCCCTGGCCAACTCAAGCGAGCGGCGGGCTCTGCGAAGGGCCAGACGATGGCGCTCGTTGGTTACAACTGCACCACCTTCCAGGTTATCCGGCATTCCTGATTCAATTGTTTCAACAAGTGCTTCTCTAAGTGCTGAGAGGCCTTCCACTGTTTTGGCTGAAACATAAATTGTGCGGCTACAAACATTGGAATCACAGATAATATTTCCCACCGCATCAGGGTAAGCATCAATTTTATTAACAACCATCCAGAGATTTTTGGCTTTATTGCGCAGGTCTTCCAGGATTTCACTGTATAGCGTATCTTTATCACCGGCATCAACGACAAACAGCACGAGATCTGCCCAAGTAACCTTTGATTTTGCCAGCTCAATTCCGCGCTGCTCTATTTTACCAGGGTTGTCTCGAATGCCGGCAGAGTCGCAGAAGACAAAGCGATAGTTAGAGATTAGCACGTGTTCTTCAATAAGGTCGCGGGTTGTTCCTGATTCTTCACTTACGATTACGCGATCTTCACCGAGCAAAGTATTCAGGATGCTTGACTTTCCAACGTTCGGCGGGCCGCACAGCAAAACACGAAAGCCGTCACGCATTACATGCCCGTAGCTGTAAGAAGCAAGAAGGCATTTTATCGTATCAACTGCATTTTCCGTAACGAGATTAAAGCGTTCTTTAACTTCAGGCTGAATGTCTTCTTCCGGAAAATCTATCGTAGCTTCAATTTCAGCCAGCAGATCGCGTAGCGGCTCGCCCAATTCTGTAATTACTTTGCTAAAACGTCCTTCCAGTTGTTCTTGCGCAATTTTAAGCGCCTGCTCACTGGTTGCATTAATAAGATCACAGAGGGCTTCAGCCTGAACCAGATCAAGCTTGCCATTAAGATAAGCCCGTTTGCTGAATTCCCCGGGTTCAGCTGGTCTTGCACCTGCAGAATAAACAACTCCCAGCACATTTTTAGCTATCAGTGGGCTTCCGTGTATCTGCAGTTCTACCGTATCTTCTCCGGTAAAGCTTCTGGGGGCCGGCATGTATACAGCCAGGCAGGTATCCAAAACGTTACCACTCGCAGGATCTACTATTTTCCCGAAAATTAACTGGTGTGGGTGCTGAATTGGACTCTGCCTGCTTTTAAAAATACCTGAAAGTATAGCAGCTGAACCTGGACCACTGATTCTTATTACCGCAACACCTGCAGGGTAGAGAGCTGTGGCTGGTGCAGCAATAGTAGTCATTTTATATTAGCGTCAAAAGAAGTTGGCCAATAGTTTTAATTTGTTCAGCTACAAAAGTGTCAGAATGTAACCAAGCGCAAAAATCACCCCGCTGGCAATTAAAGTTGCATGCAGCGGATTAGCCTTTTTGTCGCTTCTTAAATATGTTTGTTGAATAATAGAAATTAAATTATTCACCAGCCAGTAAAGCACAAGTCCTGACGGAAACGGCGAGATAATAAATATAAAAGTAATAAAAACAGGCATAAACATCATTACTTTCTTTTGCGCCGGATCCATTGCTGAGGGTGTCATCCACTGCTGAACGAACATACTGATACCCATAAGCAGAATCATTACTGGAATTTTTACCCCCATTACTTCAAGTCCGCACTGGGATGAAAGGTCCGTAATCCATAATGCAAAAGGCGCGTGCCTAAGTTCTATAGCCCCACGTAGGGCATTATATAAACCGAGAAATACTGGCAACTGAATCAATATTGGAAGACACCCTCCCATTGGGTTTACATTATGTTTTTTGTAAAGGGCCATCATCTCTTTATTAAGCTGGTTTGGATCTTTAATGCGCTCACGCAATGCTTTCATTTCAGGCTGAATCTCCTGCATTGCTCGCATTGATTCGAAGCTGGCTTTAGTCAGGGGTAAAAAGAGAGTCTTTATAAATAATGTCAGCAGAATAATAGCTAAACCATAGTTTCCTAAAATGCTGTAAAAGAAATCCAACAACCACAGAAGCGGGTGGGCCAGGAAAGCAAAAATACCGTAATTAACGTTTCGTTCTAGCTGATAACCTATTTTTTTAAGGGCACGATATTCTTTGGGGCCAGCGTAAATCGTAATTTTTGCTTTTTCGGCTTCACCGGCTACGCGATCAAGGAAAGTATTTTCTCCTTCTCTGCCAATACGCGCGTTTTGGCCTTTAAAAGTCGGAATTAGCGAGGCCATAAAGTATTTATCACCAATAGAGCTCCACTCCACCTCCATTGGTTCACGAAGGCCAACTTCTACATTTTTAAGCTCTGTTAAAATTATTTTATTGTTCAGACCAAGGGCTGTAAATTTTTTAGGATTAATTCTAAGGTCAGGATTGTCTTTTACTCTGATATATTCAGCCCATTCAAGCCAGATCCTGGAACCGTCAGCTGGAGGTGCACTGAAATCTACTGTTACATCAAAAAGGTATGAATTAGGCCGAAAGTGAAATGTTTTTGTAACAGAACGGCCATCAGGAAAAGTGCCGGATAGTTTAAGCACCAGCTCTTTTGAACCTCTCAGCTGATACGTGCCATCTTTAGTGAGAAGATTAGCGGTAGCTCCTGTTATCCTGTAATTTACAAAGTCATCACTTAATCCACCGCTATACACTGCCAGTGGAGTTAAGCCCCCTTCTTTATATTTTACAAGATTATAACGCTCTTTAGAACCAAGTGTTGCAGCGTAATTATTTAAACGATACTCAATTATTCGTCCACCAAGTTGGGCAATTCTAGCTGTAACCAATTCAGTTTTAACCGTGATAACGGGACTTTTATTGAGCTCTGCAATTGTCGGGTGACCATTTCGTTTTGGAATTACTTTTGAAGAAGGAACAGGTTTCGGGGCTGCAGTTGTTGACTGTGTAGTAGTCTTTATTTCTGAACGCGTACCTTTGGAAAAGCCAGCATTTTTTACCTGAGGTGTCAGCGGTGGCCTAGTAAGAGGGGCGATAAAAAGCTCCTGGTAGACCATTACAACCAGAATACACAGTAAAATTGCGATAGCTGTACGTCTGTCTTCCATAGTATTTAAGCTGCCTTAAAAAATCCTTTTCTGTCCAGCTTTTCCGGGACCGGATCTATACCACCTTTGCACCAGGGGTTACAGCGTAGTATCCGCCAGCACCCCAGTAATAGACCCCGACAAATTCCATGTGCTTCAACGGCCTTTAGAAAATAATCGGAACATGAAGGACTGAACCGGCAAGTGCTGCCAAATAATGGGGAGAGCACTGTTTTATAAATCCTGTGAACTTTCTTGAGTAATGTATATATCAGTTGTCTCTGCATTGCTTTTTCCCCGAGCTCTTCAGTAGATTATTGTGATAAAGAGCACCAAGTATCTCCCGTTTTATATCGGCAAAATTACACTGGTCGGCATTTTGACGCGCTACAATAACAATGTCAAAATTATCAGCCAATTGATGCCTTTCAAGACGAAATAGCTCTCTTAGCCTGCGTTTTAAAAGGTTTCTGGCGCTGGCACGCTTATTGACTTTTCTGGTTACTACCAGTCCAAGCCTGCTATACTCAAGCCTGTTTGGCAAAACTGCAACCAAAAAATGACGGGAATAGAGTTTTCGGCCCTCTTTTTCAACGCGGGCAAAATCCTTCTTCTTTTTAATCCTTAGTCTGGCAGGAAAAGAGTAATCCGCTCTCTTAGCGATAATGCCCTTTGCGTGGTGATGATACAGCAATGCGCTTGCGTCCCTTGGCGCGGCGGGCGTTAAGCACCTTTCGTCCACCCGCTGTTCGCATTCTCGCCCTGAACCCATGGGTCGAGTGTTTACTTTTATTACTAGGCTGATATGTACGCTTCATAATACCAACTTGTGAAAACTGATTGAGGGGAGTTTATACTTATTTACACTAAAAAGATCAATATGATAGCAAAAGTTTTTTAACTGCCAGACAAGTAACAGAACTAACTACTACCAAAAAAGTACCTATAATATCAGCATGTTATGGCTGATGAGGGGGGTTTAAGTACTGCGTTTAAAGATAGCGATCTGATGTCATTAGATAGTTTTTTACATAATCCAGCACACCTTCTTCCAGCGAATGGAAATTTCGCTCGTAGCCGCTGCTACGCAGCTTATCCATTTTCGCTTCTGTAAAATACTGGTACTGGTTACGCAGCTCGCTCGGCATATCAATAAAATCAATTTTGGGCTTTTTGCCCATGGCAGCAAATACAGCTGTTGCAAGATCAAGCCAGGTACGCGCAGTGCCCGTGCCGAGATTAAAAATTCCGTTAATCCGTGGATTATTAATCAGCCACCAGATAACGTCTGCACAATCTTTAACGTAAATAAAGTCGCGCATCTGTTCGCCATCTCTATATTCAAGCTGATATGATTTAAAAAGCTTAACACGGCCTGTTTCCTTTATCTGTTCAAAGGCCTTTAGAACAACGCTGCGCATCTCACCTTTATGGTATTCGTTTGGACCATAAACATTAAAAAACTTAAGCCCCGCTACTGAATTCTGTAATTTGTTTTTAATTACCCAGCGATCAAAGAGCTGCTTTGAAAACCCATAGCGGTTTAATGGAATCAGTTTGAGTGAATCCTGATCATCATCTGAGTAGCCCAGACTTCCATCGCCATAAGTAGCTGCACTACTGGCGTAAATAAACCGGATCTTAAATTCCAGAGAGAACTGGGCAAGTGAGCGGCTGTAAAGATAGTTGTTCTGATAGAGATAATCCATGTCCTGTTCTGTCGTGGAAGAGCATGCTCCCATGTGAATAATTGCTTTTATTTTGTCAGGAAAACTGTCGGTTTGTATCAGCGAGAGAAAACGATCTTTATGAAGGTAATCAATAAACTCACGTTTTTTCAGATTATGCCACTTTTCTGATTTACCAAGTTCGTCTACCACAAAAATATTTCTTATACCCTCCTGATTAAGGCGGTAGAGCACAGCACTCCCTATAAAACCGGCTGCTCCGGTTATAACATAAGCACCATCTTTCACGATTTTAATCCTGTACGAGCTAAAATAATTAACAGAACGTAATCTAACATGAAATAATCGCTGCTGTAAAAACACCCTTAATGGGGGCGGGTATTGTTATAGTATCTTACTGCTACCCCCAGCCTTCGTGAATCAGTCGATTTCAAAAATTTTGCGGGAGAGTGTACCTCCTTAATATAAATTCGAAATTCAGGCGAAGGATTTCCATCTTCCGGTTCGGGGGCAAGCTTTACCAAAAACCACTCTCCAGGTTTTTGTGCTTTAAAGTCTATCTGCTTTGTCCACTCCCCGGATTTAAAGGTTATTTGCTGGTTGGGCCAGGGAGACATCAACTCAAGGGTAACTCCACCTTTTTTCTTTATACTACCTGGCCACAACACAAGCTTATCCACTCTTCGCTCAAACCAGCACCAGCTTTCTGATAGCTCTGCCGGTTCGGCGCGCTTTAGTTCGGGACGACATATATGCTGTTCGCGCTTAGAGGGATCGGTCCTATTCGGATAGAGTAAAACGGCTGGATAGGCTCCTTTTCCCGATAAGTAATTCTCAACTGCTGTTATGAATTGATCGTTGTTGCCGAAGCGGTAAAGTTTAATATGTGGGTTTCTAAGTATGCGCTGCTTTGCTTCTGCGCCGGGAAAATCACGCTCTACCCTTAGAAACTCACTGTTCATTAAAGGTAAGTCACTCCAGTCTAGAGCAGCAACTCTATCAAAGCCGGAGAGATACAGATCGAAGGAGTTTATAAGCTTTTGATTAAATACAGATACATGAGGCAGTTTGTAAACATCCGGTGGGAGTTGAAGCTGGCCTGCTACTGCAATTTCAGAAAAGGGGTTATTTTCTTTCCGAATAATTTCTACTAAAGCATTTCTTGAGTCACTGGTGTGGACGAGTTTGTAGCGCTGCTCAACGGACTTCCAAAGCGGTTGCAATATTGTAATACCAGCAAGAAATATTAATGTCCATGTTTGTCGTGTTTTCAATAGCCGCAAACTAAGAGTGTATAAAGCGTAGCCGGCCAGCGCTGCCAGAAAAGGGATCAGAGAAAGCATGTTACGGGTAAAGTTAGCTTTCTGGCTTATCATTAAGAGAAAAAATAAGAACGGATAACTAATTAA
The DNA here is from genome assembly GCA_003696425.1 of Candidatus Dadabacteria bacterium. Classification (GTDB taxonomy): domain Bacteria; phylum Bdellovibrionota_C; class UBA2361; order UBA2361; family J046; genus J046. Next base: position 19,774 of record RFHI01000187.1, read on the forward strand.
CACAGCCGCCAGTTTTTTGTTTGTCAATACCAGTAACACAGATCCACTCAGGGCCAATATAAGCGCTGCTATACCTAGTGCTGAGCTTGCCAGCCACCTAATATAAAAAAGCGCCTGCTCAATGCCTGGAGTAGCCTGATGACCGACGTGCCCGGCAACTCCGTAGTGCCATATTTCGTAAGCAAACTGGTCAAGAAAGAGAGGAAACTCTACCAGCGCATAGGGCGTGCCAGCGAAAAAGCCGATAGCTGGTATAAGTAGCGCAAGCACGTAAGAAAGTGCATCTCTACGGTTGCACATCAAAGCAGTCAATAGCGGCAAAATCAGCACAGGTGCTGCATTATATTTACTTGAAACTGCGAGGCCGGCTGAAAAAGCACACCAGCAAAATGTCGACCAGGTAAAGTTTCTCAGTGTTCTTAAAGCCAGTACTGCCGTTAGAACAACAAAGAGTGTCATAACAACGTCAACGCCGATAATCGTATCGTAACGGGCAATATCTGCTGAAACAGCCATCAGCAGGGAAGCAATACCGGCAGAATATATGCGGCCACTTATTAAAAAAGCTAAATATCCGGTAAGTGTCAGGGTAATCAACCCGAGCACTAGACTAAAAGCGCGGTTCCACTTAACTATGCCGGGGTGTGATGCGGTAAAAGCATAACGCGCAAGGCCGTAAGGATCATGAGTTCGTATCTGCTGAATTGAGCGTATATTACCCTCTCTTACTGTCCAGAAAAATGAGGCAACCACAACGGGCATACGCAGATAAAAATGCAGCGACGGCTTGTGAAAATAATGTGGATTAAACTCCCCTTTCTTAACCATATCCACCACCCGGTTAAAGTGGTGGGCCTCATCTTCAAGATAAAAATAAGGCATACCGTAGTTCAGACCGGGCCAGCGAATCCAGGTAGCAAATGCCAATATGAGCGCAAAAGATATTAGAATAATCTTTTTTTCAGTGTGAGACGACTCTGACATATGTCTGAGATTAGCAGAAAAGGGATAAAAAATACCAGTAGCCCATGTTAGGGTTTTGGTAGTTTCAAGCACGGCTGTATAAATA
>RFHI01000188.1 GCA_003696425.1 Candidatus Dadabacteria bacterium
ACCTTAAGCCTGTCAGGCGGCAGTTTTGTTTTGATGGCGTGAAGCAGGTATTTTTTAACCTGGCTTTTATTATGAACCAGGCAGGGAACTTTCCGGCGAATTTTTAATCTTCTGATCTTACTGGCCTGCTCAATGGCGTCGTGGGCAATTTTACAGGCTTTTGGTTCAGCTGCAATGACAGGTGGCGGCAGTATTGTCGCCAAAAACAAGGTAGCTATTGTAACCAGATTTACAATACTTGTCGGCAGCGGAACTTTCACCTGAGAGCCTTTATAAAATAGGTTGGGAGTTTAATTAGTAGCATAATAGTAATTTGGTTGAAAGAGAAGAGGGTGATAGATGGGGGTTGAATCCGGTTTTTCATCTACGGTTACGTCGACGTATACGTAATATATGCTCAAACTGATACGGGGCTACCAGAAAAAAATTCGTAGACGTGGACGTTCGCGGGAACGTTCTTACGTCTACGACCACGTTTAGGTAGACGTAATATGCCGTGTGGGCTGGGCACTTATTATCTTTTATCACCTGCTTGTTCCGATATAGCCCGCCTGATATGTTATAAAATAAACCTGATTCTTTCACGAATAAAAAAGTAGTCTATGTCTGGCCGCAAAAAACAGTGTGCCCTTAAAATTGTCTCGGCGCGCGAAAACAATTTAAAAAATATCTCACTTGATATCCCGCATGATTCATTGACTGTTGTCACTGGCCGCTCAGGCTCTGGGAAATCTTCGCTTGCTTTTGATACTGTTTATGCTGAAGGCCAGAGGCGTTATATAGAAACCTTTTCCCCCTATACCCGGCAATTTTTTGAGAAAGTTAAACGCCCGGATGTAGACTTAATTGAAAATGTAAGGCCGGCTGTTGCCATTCAACAACGCACCCGCATTCATAACGCCCGCTCAACTGTGGGTTCGATGACCGGCATAAACGACTATTTGAGGTTGTTCTGGAGCAATCTGTCAGTGCCGGTATGCAGTAACTGTGGTATCAGGCTTAAAACATGGGATCCGAATTCTTTGGCTGAAAAGCTTAAAAAGCTTATAAAATTTTATAAAAAGTCGTTTCTTATCGCCACTGCATTAAAACTGAAGAAAAGTAACCGCAGGCAACAGATTCAGAGGCTTACCACACTGGGGTTTAGCCGTTATCTGGATCTATCAACAGGAGAAATTTTACTTCTGGAAGATCTGGGCCCAGACAATATAAAGCAGTTAAAAGAACTTTATATAATAATTGATAGAATAAACTGCGATAAATGGAGACTTGAACGCGTAAGAGACTCTATTGAGCAGGCACTCTTTTTGGGAGAGGGTAGAGTAACATTTTTTAAATATCCGCTTATCAAAAGGCGATGCTGGCTGCAGATTCAGAACAACCGCAGTGGTAATAATGTAAAGCCAACACCCTTCTGGGCTGTTGAGCTCAGTTTATCAAAACCCTGTGCTTTGAAGGAGGAGCGCCTGGAAAAGGCCAGACCATCGCTTTTCTCTTACAACCACCCTTTTGGGGCCTGCCCGGAGTGTAACGGTTTTGGCCGGGTGCTGCGGGTTGACCCGGAGTTGTGCATTCCCAATCCTAACCTTTCTATAAATGAAGGTGCTCTTAAGTGCTGGAGCGGGCCTGCGCATCGCAGAATACTGGGGCGTCTTAAGAAGTTTTGCAGGCAAAATAAAATCCCGCTTGATAAGCCCTGGAAAAAGCTTAGTGAGAAGCAAAGAGAGCTTGTTTTTAACAGTAACAGTCGTGATTTTCGTGGAGTTTACGCCTGGTTTAAAGCCAGAGAGAAAAAAGCCTACAAAATGCATGTACGCGTATTTTTGGCTAAATATCGCAGTGCTTTTGTGTGTGATAGTTGTGGAGGCAAAAGACTTAAACCACAGGCGCTTGCTTATCTAATCGACAAAAAATCAATTGCTGATATCTGGCAGATGCCGGTATCTGAATTGTTTACGTGGTTTAAGCGCTCGGAGATTTCCTGCCATCCTGCAATTGAAAGATCCAGAGAGTTAAAAGAGCTTCATAATGCCATTACCTCCAGGCTAGAGTGCATGCTTAAGCTCGGTTTGGGATACCTTACACTTGACAGACCGGCCCGCACTCTTTCTGGCGGAGAAACCCAGCGGGTTAATCTTGTTACCGCAATCGGCAGCGAGCTTGTTTCCACACAGTTCGTGCTGGATGAGCCATCTGTAGGACTTCACGCTGCTGATAGTAAAACACTGACTGGTGTCGTAAAGGAATTGGCGCGTCGTGGAAATAGTGTTCTGATGGTTGAGCATGATCCGGCCTGTATTGAAGAGGCCGATCGTATTATTGAAATTGGGCCCCTAGCGGGAGAGCGCGGGGGAGAGATAACTTATAGTGGTAAGGCTAAAAACTGGCAGGGCATAAAGTTTCAATATGCTCAGTTGAGCACTTCTTTTAACCATCCTGATAAACATCAAAGCTCAAACAGCTTAATTGTTAAAAATGCGACTAAAAATAATTTAAAAAGAATTAATCTGGAGATTCCTTGCAACTGTTTTGTTTCACTTTGCGGTGTGTCCGGAAGCGGAAAAAGTACACTGGTCGAAGAGGTAATTTACAGGCAGTACGAAAGATTCAAATTTGGAATTGAAAACACCAAAGAGGAAGATGTTGTTCAAGGGTTTGAGCAGTTTAGTAATGTTGCCTTGATTGACCAGACACCGCTTTCCAAAACACCACGGGCTAACGTTGCAACCTATGCACGCATCTGGGATCACGTACGCGATCTGCTTTCATCAACCGATTCTGCCAGAACGAGAGCCCTTAGCCGCTCAAGTTTTTCTTTTAATGTTTCAGGTGGCAGATGTCCGGCATGCAAAGGGGCTGGGGTTATCAGGGAAGATATGCAGTTTTTAAGTGATGTTTTTGTGGTCTGTGAAGCATGTCTGGGAAGCCGCTTTCAGCAAAGTGTGCTGGAGGTGAAGTACAACGGTAAAAGTGTCAGTGATTTTCTAGATATGACGGTTAGCGAGGCCGTACGGTTTTTTGATAATGGCTGTAAGGCACAAAAAAGCGCTCTAATACTGGAGAAGCTGGGGTTGGGGTATTTAAGGCTTGGGCACTCGCTTAGTGAGCTGTCGGGAGGGGAAGCACAGCGGCTAAAGCTGGTACCGTTTATAAGCGGAGCGCAGCAGGGAAGCTCGCTTTTAATCTTTGATGAGCCATCTACCGGGCTTCATCCTAATGATGTTGAGCTCCTAATAAAGGTTTTTCGGGAGCTTGTCCAAAAAGGCCATACAGTTCTGTGTGTTGAGCATAACCTTCAGATTTTACTCTTTTCAGATTATTTGATTGAACTTGGGCCTGCCGGAGGAGAGGGTGGTGGTTATGTAATTAAATCCGGCTCACCGCATGATTTTTTAAAAAAGAGCAGCAAATCGATTACTGCGGAACATCTTAAAAGTTTTTATAAAGATTTTAAGAAAGGAGGAGTTAAGGCCCATCCTTCAAAAGAGGTGTTGCGCCACAGAAATACCGACTTAATTATTAAAGGTGCCAGAGAACATAACTTAAAAAATATTTCCCTTTCAGTTCCCAGAGGTAAGATTGTAGCCCTTACGGGTGTGTCAGGGTCGGGAAAATCCACCCTGGCAAGGGATATAATTTATGCCGAAGGGCAGCGCCGCTTTTTGGATTGTCTCTCACCCTATGCCCGGCAATTTATCAGAGAGCTGAAAAGACCCGAGGTAGAGGCTATATATAATGTCAGCCCCACTATTTGCGTATACCAGCATACTTTTCAGCCTGGTGCGCTTTCAACTGTAGCGACGCTTACAGAGATCTACAATTATTTGCGGCTTCTTTATGCCAAAATTGGGGAGCAATACTGTCCTGATCATGTTGACTCTCGCATATCAAACTTTTCGGCTGAAGAGATTGTTGAGGAAATCAAAGGCATGTCTGGCCGGGTGCGCTTACTCGCTCCGGTTATTATTAATAAAAAGGGAACTCATAAACAGGTATTCACCAGAGCAATTGAGTCTGAAATCAACGAAGTTAGAGTCGATCGGATTTTCGGCAGCCCATCATTTTACCTGCCCGGGCTTGAACGAAACCGAGTACACACGATTGAGTTTGTAGTTGCCAGTATTAATCCCTCGCGGGTTGATAAAGATATTCTGATTGATGCAGTAACTACTGCTTTAAGCCTTAGCGGAGGAGTTGTGATAGCAGCCGGTCAGGAGGAAGAGCGCCTTTTTAACCAGGAGCGCATGTGTCCGAGGTGTAAGCGCGGGTTTTTAAAGCCCGATCCGGAAGATCTCTCGTTTGTTTCTAAGCGGGGTGCCTGTAAAAAATGTAGCGGTAGAGGAACAGACAGCCGATCAGAACCGTGTAAAAGCTGCGAAGGCAGCAGGCTGAATCCGATTGGCCGCAATATCCGGATTAATGGTTTAAGTATCTTTGAACTCTGCTCACGAAAACCGGAAGAAATAATAAATGAATTACAATCACTTCGACTTAATGATCGCCAGCAAGAAATTGTCTCGGCAATTATCAAAGAACTCATTTTCAGGCTTGATCTTCTAATTGAGATTGGACTGGAGCATCTTAAGCTTACAAGAGATTGCTCTACCTTATCAGCAGGAGAACTTCAGAGATTAAGGCTGATTGCTGCAGCTGGCTCCCCTTTAAGTGGAGTGCTGCACATTTTTGACGAGCCCAGTGCCGGGTTGCATCCGTTAGACAACCATAAAGTGCTTAAACTTTTTAAAAGGTTAAAGAACGAAGGGAATTCAGTGTTTTTAATTGAGCACGATCCCGACAGTATAAGATTCTCAGACTATCTGATTGAGCTTGGACCGGGTGGAGGATCGCGCGGTGGAGAAGTGGTATTTATAGGAGAAACCGATAAGCTTATTCGAGAGGGTAAAACAGAAACTGCAGAGGCCCTGCGGAACAGCTGCAGGCATATAAAATATCCGCAAAAACGGCTTGCTCAGGGAAGACTCAGAATAAAGCAGGCAGAGTGTAATAATCTAAAGAAAATTTCTACAGCCATACCACTTGGTATGCTGGTGACTGTTTGCGGGGTTTCAGGGGCCGGGAAGAGTTCGCTGGTACACGGAGTTATTGAGAAAGAATTAAAAAAACAGTTAGCGGGGAAGTTGAGCCCAAAGAATTCAAAGTTAAGTATAGAGGGAGAAACTGAAATAGAACGTGTGCTGGTAGTTGATCAAAAACCGATCGGGAAAAATTCGCGCTCGACACCGGCATCATATCTCGGCATCTGGAGCCATATACGTAGTGTTTTTGCCGCTACACTTCAGGCGCGGGCATTTGGATGGGATGCAGGTTTTTTCTCGTACAACACCGGAAAGGGACGCTGCCCCGCTTGTGGTGGAAGAGGGAGAAACAGGCTGGAGATGAGCTTCTTACCGCAGGCATATATTGAGTGTGAACAGTGTGGCGGCAAAAGGTTCAGCAACGAAGCCCTTTCTATTGAATACCAGGGGAAAAATATTGCTGATGTTTTGAATATGACCTTTGAAGAGGCAAACAGCTTTTTTGTTAATCATAAAAAGATTTTTACACTTCTTGAGATGGCCTGCCGTTTGGGATTGGGTTATTTAACGCTGGGGCAGGAATCCGGAACTCTTTCAGGCGGGGAGTGCCAGCGTATTAAATTAATTCAAGAGCTTGCCAAAAAGGGGCGCGGACATACGCTCTATATTCTTGACGAACCAACCACGGGACTGCATCGTAATGATGTACTACGCTTGATGCAGGTCCTGCATGAATTAGTCGATGCAGGAAACACAATAATTTTAATAGAACACGATAGTGAGGCAATTTGGAATTCTGACTGGGTTGTTGAAATTGGGCCGGAAGCAGGCGAAAAGGGAGGAGAGCTGGTTTTTGAGGGATCCCCCCAAGAGTTAATTACCGGCAGTTCGCCCTGGGGACGTTTATTAAAAAGAGAGCTGTCCAAAGGAAGTCAGGTTGCAGATTCCAGCTCCACAGGAGAGATTTCAGCGGCAGTAGTTTAATTACTGTGGTAGCTTAAGAGAGATAACTTTATTCCCGAACGGATCGTGGCAAATACAGTAAAGAGCACTCAAAAAGAATTTCTGTTTTTTTATAAGACCGGCGCACTTTATGAACTTACAGTCGCGCTGTTACTGATGTTGGTGCTGGCACTTACCCGGCTGAATGGGTTTCTTAATATTGATACGCGTTTTCTGGGAGGGGCAGAACGGGATGCCGGATTTTATATCTGGCTGGTAAAATCTAATGTGTTATATCCGGGTGGGCTTCCTTGGTTTAACACAACAGCTTTTTACCCTTACGGCCTCTCGCTGGCCTGGAGCGACAATTTTATTTTACCCTCGTTAGTTGTTTCCCTGCTTCTTAAAGTCGGGTTTGGATTTACAGCGGCCTATAATACAGTGCTGCTGCTTGCCATTTTTTTAAACGGCTACCTTACTTACCGGCTTGTATATACACTGAGCGGAAATTATGGACCATCGCTTATCTCCGGCGTTGCTCTTTTAACGTATTCTTATCTAACCCTTCAGCTTGGACATCCTCAACTTCAATTTTTCTTTTTTATTCCATTGGCCGTGTTTTTTCTTTTTCGGTTTTTAGGCAGGAAAAACCCTATTTATGCTGTGCTGCTGGGATTTACGGCCTTTTTGTCATTTCTCTGTTCAGTTTATTACACGATTTTTATAGGGGTAGTCTGTGGAGCACTGATGCTGGCTCTGGTGGTATTAAAGCCGCAGGCACTGAGATTCAGAGATTACGCGGTGCTATCCCTTGGCACGTTACTAGGCCTTTTGCCGGTTATGCCCTTTGTTTTGCCGTATCTTGAGGTCCAGAAAGCCTTTGGGGCGCGCGGAATTTATGAATCGTATTACTTTGCTGCCACGGCGCTTAGTTATCTCTCTGCTCCAGCTGATAATATAGTGTATGGGATAACTTCGCGCTGGGCCAGGGCAGAAGCACAGTTGTTTCCGGGGTTAACAATTCTTCTCTTTTTACCGTTAGCGTTTGGGCGGCTTGCTGGAGCAAAGCCGTTTCGAAAAAAAGCACTATTATTTCTGGTTTCGTTTGCCGGCTTTTTGATTTTTTCAGTACTGCCGAAATTTTTGCCGCAAATTATACCGCCACAGGGTGCTCGTTATGTATGTTCTGCTTTGGGTTGGTTTTCGCTGGTGCTGTTTTTAATTGTTCTTCGGTCTGTTGGATCACTGGAAGAGAAGCTTGGATATAAGATCGTTACAAACAGAAATATTATAGGAATTTTTATCTTTATTGCGTTGGCAGCATGTTTTGTGTCTTTTGGTCCGCTTGGTAACCCTGAAAAAGGAGACCTGGCAACCGGACTTTCAGCTGTGTTGTATTATATTTTGCCTGGTTTTAGTGCTATACGGGCCGTAAGCCGCATAGGTGTAGTGGTAGTATTTTCTCTCTCAGTACTTGTAGGACTTATGGCGTCGCATCTGTTGGATCGCGAGAAAGTTTCTAATCGTTTTATTGCTGTTCTTTTAGCTTTAATCCTGGTTGAAAACGCAATGCCTCATTATGCTCTAGAGCAAATTAAAAGTGCTCCGGGGATAGTGGGAGAAGTTATGCGCTTTAGAGGAGATAATGATGTCGCCATAGTTGTTCCATTTACAGACCGGCTTGATTCTAACGGGCGGGTAGTAAGCTGGGGCAAATATGCCGAGACAAACGTAAGATACATGAACTGGTTTTTACCTACGGGAGTAAGACTGGTTAATGGGTATAGTGGTCAGCGCTCCCGAATAATGAAAGACTTTCCCCGTAAGATGTCAGGCTTTCCTGATAAGCGCTCAATTATCTCGCTTAGCACTATAGCTGGATTGCGCTTTATTGTCTTTAATTCGAACCTTGTTGCCGACTTTAAGGAAGAGGAGTTTTTAAAAAAAATTCAGCAGAGCAAGTCAGTCCGCTATCTTAGTAGCGATAGAGATGGATATTATCTGTTAGAGTTTGAACATTTGACTAATTTAAGAGAGCTTTATTATCTTAAAACGCCCTCCTATCCACGCGGGAACGTTTATCTCGAACTAATGGCGCCCAAGGGGAAAATAAAAGAGAATAAGGATATTTCTGTGTATGTTTATGAATGGGAGCACATGGGCAAAACCCCACTCGCGAAATTTCCGGTGAAAAAAGATGGGGAGTGGCATACTTTTGTGCTTATTACTCCTGATAGCGGGGAGCGTGTAAGGCCTTTAAAATTAACCTTTGAGATTGAGGGGGAAGGTGTTGTATTTTTGCGGGAGAGGCGTTTTTTGCCCAGGCTGTAATTAGATTTCTAAGCGGCATTGTAAGGTGGAATATACTCTGCTTGGCAAAACAGATATTAAAGTATCGCGCCTCTGTCTGGGTGGCTGGCAGGCCAGTGGCTGGTCTACCTGCAGTGAACAGGGTTTTATGGCGGTAATTAACAGGGCGCTTGATCTGGGAATTAATTTTATTGATACAGCCGAGGGCTACGGTAACGGTCTTTCTGAGACGATTATTGGAAAGGTTATAAGAGAACGTGGCTGCCGGGACTCAGTGGTAATAGCCAGTAAATTCAGCCCTAATCACTGCCGCGCTGCTCAGGTAAGGAAGTCACTGGAGAAAACATTAAAGAGGCTGGGAACTGATTATATTGATCTCTACCAGCAGCACTGGCCGCCGGCCAACTGTTCTCTTTTAGAGTCAATTGAAGAGCTTGAAAGATTAAAAGAAGAGGGCAAGATAAAGGCTATTGGCGTTTCAAACTGGATGGAGCCCGAGTGGGAGGAAATAGATAATCCTGCCCGAATTGATGTGTTGCAGCCGTGTTACAGTCTCCTGTGGCGTCCGTGTGAAAAAAAGGTTCTGCCGCTCTGCCACGAGCATAAGATAGCGGTGATTCCGTACTCTCCGCTCTGTCAGGGGATACTTTCGGGTAAATATAAAAGCCGGGAAGATTTTCCCGATGATGTTCGCAGGCAGAACAGAAGATTATCTCGTGAGGAGTTTGTTGAAGTAAAAAAAGTGCTGTCCGTGCTTGAGGAAATAGCAGCTTTTTACGACAGAACTCCGGCACAGACGGCGTTACGCTGGTTGCTTGATAATCCGGTAGTAACAGCGCCCATTATTGGGGCGTCCCGCCCAGCGCAGGTTGAGGATAATTGTGGTGCGCTGGGCTGGTCGCTTAAAAGAGACGATTACAAACGGCTCTGTGAAGTCAGTAATGCACTTTCATTACACCTTAAACCCCATGATACTCTATGGAATTGGCATTCACGCGGCCGCTAGCTTATTTTGATCTTTTTACTTAATTTAAGTATCCTTAAGCCAGATTAGACTTATAGTTTACATGGCGATTTTAACCAGAGGAGGAGAATATGTCGGTTTTAGTTAACAGAGAAGCTCCAGACTTTACCGCTCCGGCAGTTATGCCGGATGGAACTATCAGAAATGACTTTAAGCTCTCAGAGCTTCGTGGCAAATATGTGGTTTTATTCTTTTGGCCGCTTGATTTTACATTTGTTTGCCCGACGGAAATTATTGCGCACGATCACCGTGCTGCAAAATTTGAAGAGCTTAATGTTCAGCTGGTTGGCGTGTCTATTGATTCGCATTTTACCCATAATGCCTGGAGAAACACTCCGGTTGAGCAGGGGGGTATCGGCAAGGTGCGCTTTCCGCTGGTTGCGGATATGAGGCATGAGATTACCAGAAACTATGGTGTTGAGCATCAGGACGGAGTCGCTTTTAGAGCCTCGTTTCTAATAGATCGTGAAGGTATTGTTCAGCATCAGGTAGTTAACAACCTTCCGCTTGGTAGAAACGTTGATGAAATGATTCGTATGGTTGAGGCTCTCCAGTTTTTTGAGAAAAACGGAGAGGTTTGTCCGGCAGGTTGGAAGCCGGGAGAAGAGGGTATGAAGCCGACACCGGAGGGTGTGGCAAGTTACCTGGCTACAAACTCTGACAAATTATAAGAATGCACCCCAAAGAGGCCCGGCCGCTTAAACCCGAAGAGCGTTATAAGAGAGCTGTAGATGCGCTGCAGGGAGAATCGGTTCGGGCCTTTGAATTTGTACGCGGGCCCTTTGAAACAGCTGTCGTAAGAGCGTCAAAAAATATCCCCGGAGCAGTCGAGCTGCAGTGCTGCGGGAGGGAAGAGGGACTTTTCTTTTTTAGAGTTAATCCTGATGGCTCTTATGAAGTAGAGCTGAAATCGGGAGTAAAGTTTGATGGCCCGGATGAAGAGCTGGTTGACAGAGTACTTCGAGGCTGGCCCGATTCTGTAAGACTTACAGGAGATGCAGCCCGGCATAACGAAATTATAACGCGTTATTTTTCTGATGTGGCCCGTTCTCCTTACCTGCTTCAGGCTGATGATGGCTGGAGTGTCGTCCTCCCTGAGCGTGCGGCTACGCCCGGGGAAAAAAAGGAATTTATGGACCTGCTGAATGGCTATGAGTTTTTGGCCAGTGCCGGTGACGACACGGTTGCCTTAACGGGGAAGAAAGTTGAGGTTTTACTTGGCTGTGACAATATTCCGGGAGAAGAGGACCTGGTGCTTACAGTAACACCCGTTGAAGCCAACAGCCGGGATGACAGCGTTCACGTGCTGTTTGGCCGTTATTTGCTGCAGCTGATTGATACAGGCACTGGTCTGGTTACAGCAGAGGTTAAAAGCCTGGCTGGGGGCTCTGTTCGAGTTCATGGTGTTAAGGAAGGCGGGCATTATCGGTTAAAGTTGTTGAAGCTGGATGAGGATTAAAGTAATGAGAGCGCTTCGTCTGTACCTGCTTGCAGGTTTGTTTATATGTTTCTCCGGTTCAGGCCTGTTTGCCATAGAACGGCCAGGTGAAGAGCTGAAATCAGTCGGACTTACTACTGAACTTGGTACTCAGGTAGACCTGGGTATTAGCTTTACCGATTCAAACGGGAAGGCGGTAGCTTTAAGAGAGCTATTACTGGAAAACAGGCCGCTGGTTATTGTTCCGGTGTATTACAAATGCCCGAGGCTCTGCGGATTACTTTTAAACGGTGTGACTGAACTGCTGAATAAGCTGACGCTCTCCCCGGGAAAAGATTTTTCCATAGTGACCGTAAGCTTTGATTCCAGCGAAGGCCCGGACCTGGCCAGGAAAAAGAAACAACGTTTTGTTTCATTACTTAATGATAAAACAGGAGAAAAATCCTCCGGCTGGCACTTTTTGGTTGGCAAAGAGCCGCAAATTGAAACACTGATGAACCAAATAGGGTTTCATTATAAACGGGATAATGGCGACTTTGCCCATACTGCAGTGATAATGATATTGACACCGCGGGGGAAGATCTCTCAATATTTCACGGGTGTACGGTTTCCGGTAAGAGACGTTAGACTTGCCCTTGTTGAAGCTTCAGAGGGCAATATCGGAACGGTACTTGATCATGTGCTTCTATATTGTTACCGGTTCGATCCTCTCAAGGGCCGCTATACCTGGGCGGCTTTTGGAATTATGAGAGCCGGTGGAGTACTGACACTGCTGCTCCTTGGCGGACTGGTGCTGCGTCTGTGGCTTAAAGAAAAGTCAGGGTCTGCTCGAAAGGTCGGTATATCAGGATAGAGTAAAAAGGGATTTGCATTAATGTTTAACTATCTGCCGGAACAGGCATCGGAATTTGCCTATAAAGTTGATCGGGTTAATCAGTTTATTACAAATACATCGGTCTTTTTTATTGTGCTTATTTGCGGGGCAATGCTTTATTTTGCTTTTCGCTACCGAAAGCGCCCCGGTGAAACTGATGAAACCCCCAGAATTGAAGGTAACAACTATCTTGAGGTTGTCTGGACAGCAGTTCCTGCGATTATCTCAATTTACGTAATGTATATTGGTATAGTTACCTTTCGTGAGATGCGTACAGTTGAACCGGATGCGCTTGAGGTTAACGTTACTGCCCAGAAATGGAAGTGGGATTTTGAGTATCAAAACGGAAAAAAGACAACCGCTGAAGCAACAATTCCGGTTGATAAGCCGGTAAAATTTATACTGGCATCCCGGGATGTAATTCACAGCTTCTTTGTTCCTGCTATGCGGGTCAAGATGGACGCTGTGCCTGGTATGTACACCTATGTAACTTTTAAACCGATAAAAACAGGTACCTATAATATATTCTGCACTGAATATTGCGGGACAGGTCATTCTGCCATGCTTGCAAAGCTTAGAGTTGTTTCAGAGGCAGAATTTGAGCGCTGGTTAAACGATAACAGCGAAGAGCTGCTTAAAGCCCAGATGTCTCCAGCAGAAAGAGGAGAGAATCTATACAACAAGAGCGGTTGCGTTGCCTGTCACTCTCTTGATGGTTCACGACGTGTTGGCCCAAGCTTTCTTAAGCTTTTCGGTAAGAAAGAAGCACTTGCGGACGGCAGTGAAGTTACAGCTGATGAGAATTATATCAAGGAGTCAATTCTTAATCCGAACGCGAAGGTTGTTAAGGGGTTTCCTCCTAATCAGATGCCGGCCTTTGAGGGGCAGCTTACTGATGACGATATATCAGCCCTAATTGCCTTTATTAAGGCTCAGGATGGTACCAGGAAAGCAGAGGAGAAAAAAGAATCGAAACCGCAGGCTGAAGAGAAGAAAGTAGACCTTGCCAGCCTTTCACCGGCTGAGCGTGGTAAGCTCCTTTTTCAGGAAATGGGTTGTAACGCCTGTCACTCTCTTGATGGCAGCAGACTGGTTGGGCCGTCTTTTAAAGGGCTTTTCGGAAGAAATGGGAAACTTACTGACGGCTCGTCGTATACCGCTGATGAGAAGTACATAAAGCACTCTATACTAGAGCCAACTTCTCAGGTTGTAGAGGGCTATCCGCCCGCTATGCCGACATTTAAGGGGCGGTTAAACGACAGCCAGATAAACGATCTTATTGAGTTTATTAAAACACTTAAGTAACTGAGAGGAACTTTTAAGATGGCAGAGAGCGCCACAGGAGAAAAGTTAAATTATTTAAATCACGAGCGCGGGCTGTGGTCGTGGCTTACAACCATAGATCATAAGCGCATTGGTCTTATGTACCTTTTTGCCATGACAATTTTCTTTTTCGTAGCAGGCATACTTGCGCTCTGCATGCGACTTGAGCTGTTTCATCCCGGCCCGGATATTATGACAGCTGAGACCTACAACGTGTTTTTTACGTTGCATGGTACGATAATGATCTTTCTCTTTATTGTACCCGGCATACCAGCAACAATGGGGAATTTTTTAATTCCGCTTATGATCGGGGCAAAGGATGTGGCTTTTCCGCGCCTTAACTTGCTAAGTTACTACCTTTATTTAATCGGCGCTGTTTTGGCTCTAGTTGCGCTGGTTAAGCCGGTTGGACCTGAATTCTTTTCGAATTTTCTAACCTGGCTCGGCCTGACAGGGCCGGTTGATACGGGCTGGACTTTTTATGCACCCTACAGCCTTGAGAGTGGAACGGCTGTTGTTTGGATGACGTTTGCTGCGTTTATACTTGGTTTTTCATCTATTCTAACTGGCCTTAATTTTATTGTTACCATACATAAACTTCGTGCCCCCGGTATGACCTGGTTTCGTTTGCCGGTTTTTATCTGGGCTTCGTATGCCACGGCAATTATCCAAACTCTTGCTACCCCTGTAGTTGGAATAAGTCTGCTCCTTATTATTCTTGAGAGGGTTATGGGGATTGGGATTTTTAATCCTAAACTTGGCGGCGATCCGGTACTGTTTGAGCACTTTTTCTGGTTCTATTCACATCCTGTGGTTTATATTATGGTTCTTCCCGCTTTTGGTATAGTTGGAGAAATTATTCCTGTTTTTTCAAGAAAGCCGCTTTTCGGTTACAAAATGGTTTGTTATGCCTCGCTTGCAATTGCCTTTGTAGGGTTTTTTATCTGGGCCCACCATATGTTTGTAGCCGGAATATCTGATAAGTCAGCTATATATTTTTCAATTGCTACGTTTGGCGTGGCAATACCTACAGCCATTAAGGTGTTTAACTGGGTGAGCACCATGTATAAGGGGTCAATACGGCTGGAAACTCCGATGCTTTATGCGATGAGTTTTGTCTTTATTTTTTTAATTGCAGGCACAACCGGTGTGTATCTGGCAACGCTCGCTACCGATGTTTTTTATCACGATACATATTTTGTAGTAGCCCATTTTCACTACACTATTCAGGGTGGGGCCGTAATCGGTCTAATTGCAGCGCTGCATTTCTGGTACCCTAAAATTACCGGCAAGATGTATAACGATAAAGTAGCCCGCAGCGCCTGGTTTCTTGTTTTTGTCGGTTTTAACTTAACATTCCTGCCACAGTTTGTGCTTGGTATGCAGGGTATGCCGCGGCGGTATTTTGACTATCTTCCTATGTTTGAGCCGATGCATCAGCTTTCTACTATTGGTGCTTTTATTAATGGAGCAGGATACAGCCTGGCACTTTTAAATCTTTTTTACTGTGCTTTTTTTGGTAAAGAGCGCGCTCCATCGAATCCGTTTGAATCGCACTCTCTTGAGTGGCAGACGCAGTCGCCGCCGATACATGAAAACTTTGAAGAAACCCCTGTGGTTACAGACTGGCCATACAGCTATGGTGTGCCGGTCGAGGGCGGGGGACATCATTAAGGAGAGTATCTATGAATAGTCAGACAGGAGAACTGGCCGGCCCTCCACATGTGCATCATATGGATGCCAGAACAGCTTATGGCGCAGCCAAGCTTGGTATGTGGCTTTTTCTGGGCACGGAAGTTCTACTTTTTGGAGGTTTGTTTGCTGCTTTTGCTGTTTATCGTTGGAAGTATCTAGGAGAGTTTACGCATGCCAGTAAGCACCTAGATTGGCGCCTGGGCGGTTTAAATACAGCTGTTCTATTAGTAAGCAGTTTTTTTGCTGCTGTAGCAGTTGATGCAGCTCAGCATAATGATAATAAAAAGGTGGTCAGAAACCTGGCTATTACTATAGGGTGCGGCCTGCTATTCCTAGTGATTAAATACATTGAATATAGTGGCAAGTATCATCACGGACTTTTTCCGGGTACTGCTGAATGGAATTCTCCGGAATTTAACGAATCATATAAGTGTTTCTTTGGGCTTTATTTTGCAATGACTGGCCTGCATGCTCTTCATGTGATTGTCGGCATGATTGTTTTGGGGTGGGTACTCTCCCTTGCGCGTAAGAACCGTTTTTCAAGGAAGTATTATACGCCAGTTGAAGTGGGAGCACTTTACTGGCATCTGGTTGACATTATCTGGATTTATTTATTTCCTCTTCTTTATCTGGTGGCTTAGTTATGAATGATAATAATCACGATGAACCCGGGCATGTAGTGCCTTATAAAATGTATGTTAGGGTGCTTGTTGCTTTGCTGATACTTACAGTTACTACTGTTTGGGTGGCGCAGTATGATTTCGGAGTCATGAATGTAGTTGTGGCTATGGTCATAGCCTCCATTAAAGCTATGCTGGTAGCGCTCTTTTTTATGCACTTAAAGTATGAAAATCCGCTTACCTGGGGTTATGCAATATTTCCGCTTATATTACTTACCCTTTTAATTGGCATGCTCTTTCTGGATAACCCCTTCAGGGTCTCCTGAAAGGCTGGATTTATACTTTAAAAGCTCCTGTAGCCTCGATTTTACCTCCTGATTATGAGGGTTAATTGCAAGAATTCTTCTGTACCAGTATTCAAGCCTGCCATAATCTCGGCGCGATAACGCTATATCTGCCATAAGTTTAAGCGAGAAGATGTGATTAGGGTGCAGCTTAAGCGCCTTTCTGAGCCATTTTTCGGCGTTATCGAGATCGTGTTTTTTAAGATAAAGCTCTACAGCCCAGTTATACATAGCCTTGGGGCTTTTAGGAGCGTCTTTTAGGGTTGCTTCAAAAAGTATAGTGTTGTTTTGCCAGACCGGAATTCTTAAAACAGTTCGCATTGTAAAGGCGGCCAGAACAAAAACGACAAAAAGCGGAGTTGCTAAAAATTTAAAAGCAGGCCTTTTGGCCAAATCGTAAATAAGTGATGCTATAAATGGAATGAGTCCAACGCTTGGAAGAAAAGCAAGCCGCTCTCCCATTACAGTTCCTATTGGGGTTATTATATTAGCAGTTACGGCAAAGGCAGCCAGAAACCAGAAGCCCCACAGCGCGTAGCCCTCTTTTCTAAATTTGAACAAAAGCACCAAATATATCAGCAGTAGCAGAATAGAAAAAATTCCTCTAAGTGAGTATGTTTCAGCCAGAAGATCGGCAGGCATTAAAGAGTAATCAGCTGAAAGCTTAAATGGAAAGAGAAAGAGAACTATGTAATCACCCAGGATACGAAAAGCAGATGGAAGCCGCTCAAAAAAGCCCATGTTAAACATGGGGTTTTCAGCATAAATCGTTTTTCCATCCCCTGACATTAAAAATTGATCTCCAAGGGCTGCTTTTCTTAAAATAAGATATAAAGACGTTGTCAGTAGCAAGGATAGAACACCAAAAACAATATACTGCCTATCAGCAGAGCAGTTTTCTTTTCTGAGGTGATAAAAAGAGTAAAGCGGCAAAATAAGTAAGAGCGTTAAAGCAGATTCTTTTGAAAAAAGTGCCAGAAGAAAAAAGAGAGCTGATAAAAACAGAAAGAGGTTTTTGCTGTTTTTTAAGTAGTTTGCTGCTAAAAGTACAGATAATATCCCAAAAAACGCTGCCAGAAGCTCAGCCCTGCCAACTATATTCGCAACTGCTTCGACATGCACAGGGTGTACTACAAAAATAGAGCAGCAAACAAAGGCAAAATTTAAACTTTTAAAATTTAAGCTGTAGAGCTTAAAGACCAGAAAGCATACTAGCGCATAAAGCAGGATGTTGAATAAATGGTAAAAAGCAGGATTATCTCCCCCCGAAACCTTGTTTAATTGATAAGTGAGGGTTGTGAGCGGGCGGTAAAGGTTTCCGGGGGGTGTGGGGCTTAAGAGAGTCTTCTTTAATGAATCAAAAGATAGGGTAAAGCCCTGAACCGCCGGATTGTGCACAATTTGAAGCATGTCGTCATAGGCAAAATCATAAGCTGCGCTTGGCAGATACAGCGCCACGGAGACAAGCAGGATCACTATCGAATAATATGCACTGCGTGACATGGGCCGATAATAGCACAGCCAGGTTGACTTGGGCAGCTGTCCGGTCTCGTATTATCTCATGGTCACTGGCGAAATTTTGCACAAGGGTGACTTTTAATCTCGGCCCAATTTGACATTCTTCTCCTTTTTATTTCACCCTGCAGGTATGAAACTAACCATTACAGAGCCAATTGACTGGAATAACCGCCTTATCCTTGCGCCGCTTACAAGGGGCGGGAACCTCCCCTTTCGCAGGCTGGCAGTATCCTTTGGGGCGGATATTACCGTCTCTGAGATGGCCTATGCCAGAAAAATCATAAAAAACAACCGGCGTGAACTGGCGCTTCTAAGAAGGCACCCAGATGAAAAAATTTTTGGAGTTCAACTTGCTGCTTCAAAGCCCGGGGAGGCCCTGGAAGCAGCAAAAATTGCTGTCTCGGAAGGAGCTGATTTTATCGACTTAAACTGCGGCTGTCCGATTCACGATACAGTCAGGCGCGGTATGGGAGCAGCGCTGCTTGAGAGAAAGGCGCTCCTGGGAAGAATTGTTGAAGTATTATCAGCGGGAGTGTCTGTTCCGGTTACAGTCAAAATCCGCTCCGGCTGGAGCGCAAAAAAAGTAAGAGCACTTGAGCTTTCAGAAGTAATTGAAAGCTCGGGAGCCCAGGCACTTACGCTGCATCCGCGCACCCGCGAGCAGCGCTACACAAAGGCTGCCGACTGGAGTCTTGTAAGGGAAGTTGCTTTGGCCAGGAAAATACCGGTAGCAGGTAACGGAGATATTCTTACCTGGTTTGAAGCTAAAAGGTTTAAAGAGCTTTCAGAGTGTGCAGCCTTAATGATTGCCCGCGGAGCGCTGATTAAGCCCTGGATTTTTACTGAAATAAAAGAAGAAAAATCTTTACTTCTGAGCTGGCAGGAAAGGGTTGAAATTTACTTTAAACTTACTCAATATATGAAGGAGCACTTTGGCGCTGATGATAAGGGCAGAAAGCGCAGCATGTATTTTCTGCCGTTTAACATAGATTTTATGGCGCGCTACAGGCCGCTGCCGGAAGAAAAGTGGGAAGATAAGGCCAGGCTTCACCCGCTTATTCAGACGCGGCTTGAAGATACCCGGGCGGATCTTGAGCCCGCGGAGCAGCTCTTGAGGAGTCAAAAGGAAGAAGTTCACCGTGAGATTGCATCTGTTCTTTGGCAGGTAAATAGTGAAAAAGAGGCATGTGGAGCAATTAGGGCTTTAGCTGAAAAACTTTCTGCCAGTTTCTCCCTGGAGCAGGAGGATAGTAACTTACTTGGCGCTCGCTAGAGGGTTTCGCCTGGCAATCGCAGGTAAAACGTCTTTAATACCAAGCAGTTAGAAGCTCTACCGGCGGCCTCCCAAGTCCCATAACAACTATAGCAACCAAAAGTTTCATAAATTTGGGACGGTTGTGAGTTTTTAGTGATAGTGGCAGACAGAGTCGTTAGAGGTTCTGTCTGAATATAGTTGTTTGAGGTAACTAACAATAACAGGCAGTAATCTAGCTCAGGATCAACAGAATAATGCCTGGGGCAGTTCAGGCATTAAAGCTCCGCGACCCGAACCTATTCAGGGAGATGAGCGGCTGGGCTACGTATTTCCGCGCCCGGACGAAAACTATATACACAGTATTAACGTCCTGGCACGCGCTTTAAGTAGAGTTGTACATCTTACAGGTCGCTCTTACCTTAATGTGCGTGACAGAATTCGTCAGCTGCAGGGCCGGCACGATAAATTTCTTGAGATTCGTTATAACCAGCTTCCTACAGAAGAACGCCACAACTGGGAAGATATCATAAAAAGAATCACTGGTATTGAAAACGTGGAAGTTGTATCTAATGAGCGCGCTGAGAAATTAAAGCCCGTAAATGAAGATAAGCCACCCCGCGGCCTGGCCGTGTATATTCCCGAAAGTGAAAGCGGTCCCGAAAAACTACTTATTAAAGAAGCGCTTGTGGCAGATGATAATATTCCGGCCCGCAATAAAAATCTTGCCATAGTACTGGCC
>RFHI01000189.1 GCA_003696425.1 Candidatus Dadabacteria bacterium
CCCTAGCGCAGCTTGAAATCACCCCGCACCGGGGCACCCAATTTGTCTACTCAAAATCAGCACAAACAAATAAAATAACCCCGCCAGCGCGCAAATGCTCAAGCGGCCCGGTCACTAATGCAGCTCAAGGCATGCTCCGTCACTTAGAAAATGTCCCTGATGAAAAGAATTATCTCTTAACTTTAAAACCATTCAAGCAAATACACCTGACTTCAACTACTCACTGCGGTTTTAAGAACTCCTACCAACTTACAGGTAACAGAGCTAACTTCCCTCAGCTTACAGATACGCCTCCGGGCGACAGTATTCTTCAGTATATGATTAATAAGGCAGGGGCTTTTCCACGCGATCCGATGGACAGGCGATTTATAGCATCGCTTCAAAACCGCTCAATAGATCCGATCCACTAGAATCAGGCCGGGGTAAACGATGCTTTTCTGTTTGACTGGTCAATACCGCCCTTACCGCCGCTTAATTCAGATGATGATGGTATGCCTGATCAGTGGGAAATTCATAATGGCCTTAACCCGCTGTTAAAGGATCATAACGGCAAGCAGCTTTCGGTTAAATACACCGGAACTGCCGGGTACGATAATCTTGAATGTTATTTAAACAGTCTTTCAGATAATCTGGTTGATAAAACGCCACTATATAAAGGCGCTCCATTTACCTATCCTGTTACAATTTCAAGCGCGACAGTCTCGCCCGTCAGCATTACAGCCGGAGATACGCCGCCGGTAAAATTTAAAGTCTCAGTTCCGGCTACGCAGACAGTTACGCGGGTATTGCTGTCACTTACCATGCTAAGCGATCCGTTTGCGTTTCCGTCAGCCGAAGCTATTGACATTACTTTCTCTGCTACTGGTAATAATGCGTTTGAATATAACTACCAGGTTCAGTCCGCTATGCGGCTAGGCATCTATCAGATTTTAGCGGCTGTAACTAATGATTCCGGGGAGAGCGGCTATGCTTTAATTCTCTTTGAAGTAAAAAGTTCAACGGGTTCAGATACGCTAGCCCCTGCGGCACCCGGCGGGCTTATCCAAAAGCAGTAGACGCTCGAGGCCTTGCCTACCCGTTGAGATTTCTGAATCTTTACTTTAACTCACTTAATCTAAGCTGATGTCCCTGGCGGTATAAATTCGGGAAAATTGGTTAAAAGGTTAATTACCGGGGTGTAAAAATGCTTAGTTATTACCTGGTCCTGAGTGGTGCGGTTTGTCTACTGGTTGTATCTGCTGTAGCAGCGATTCTTACCGCCAGGAGGCTTAAAAAGCGCGAACTTGAACTTGAAGCTGAAAGAGTGCTCAGGATCGAAGCACAGGCACGGGCCGAGCGCCTACCGGAGCTTGTGCGCCAGCTTGAAGAGCTTCAATCGAGTTATCAAAGCGAGGCAGAGAGAAACGCAGAGCTTCGGGAAACCATCGTAGAGCTTGAAACCCGCATTGAGCATGAAAGAAGAAGTGCAGAGGAGAAAATAACATTCCTTGAAGACGCGAGAGACAGATTAACAGAAGCCTTTGAGGCGCTCTCATCTGATGTGCTCAGAAAGAACAGCGAATCATTTTTAAGGCTTGCTAAAACCACGCTGGAGCAGTTTCAAAACTCTGCCAGAGACGATCTTAAAAACCGCCAGGAATCAATTGCCCAGGTGGTCAATCCGCTTAAAGCCAGTCTGGAAAAATTTGAAAACCAGATAAACGATATTGAGAAAAACCGGGCGGCTGCTTACGGCTCTCTAACCGAACAGATTAAAGCCTTAAACAGCTCACAGCAGCAGTTATGCTCTGAAACAACTCGTCTTTCGCGCGCCCTTAGAACTCCTACAGTACGGGGACGCTGGGGAGAGCTGCAGCTAAGACGTGTGGTTGAGCTGGCCGGAATGCTTAATTATTGTGACTTTGTTGAGCAAAGCAGTGCTGAAAACGGAAGTGGCCGCTTGAGGCCCGATATGATTATCCGGCTTCCGGGCGAAAAGAATATTATTGTTGATGCCAAGGCACCGCTTAATGCCTACCTTGAGAGTAGTGAAGAAGAAAACGCGGACAGGCGCCTGGAGTGTATGAAACGGCACGCTGCGGCAATTCGCGCGCACATCACAAGTCTTAGCAGTAAAGCCTACTGGCAGGAATTTCAGCCGGCTCCCGAGTTTGTAGTCATGTTTCTTCCGGGTGAAAACTTTTTTAGCGCGGCTCTTCAGGCCGATCCGGGACTTATTGAGTATGGCGTAGAGCAGAAAATTATACTGGCTACGCCAACTACGCTGATATCGCTTCTTAGAGCGATAGCTTACGGCTGGAAGCAGGAAAAGTTAAACGAAAACGCACGCGTAATTTCAGAGCTTGGAAAGGAGATTTTTAAGCGACTGCTAACCTTCACGTCACACCTTGAGGAAGTCGGCGCAGCTTTGCGTAAGGGGGTTCTCTCTTATAATAAGGCGGTAGGTTCGTTTGAAACGCGGGTGCTGGTCAGTGCCAGAAAATTCCCCGAGCTTGGAATTGGCAGTAATGAAGACTCAGCGCCACTTGAAGTTATTGATATAAACCCGCGCAAGCTTCAGCAGACGTTGATCGTAGAGCCGTAATTACCTTAGCGCCAGCCGATAACCGCTATAGAAGGCAACAAAGGTAGACGGAAGAAGTACAAAATACAGCAAAAACGGGGCGGCGAAATA